>JAHCAT010000019.1 GCA_019634735.1 Lysobacterales bacterium
GGTCACCGTGTAGGTGATCGTCTGGCCCACGGCCAGGCTGCCGGTCGGCGCAGACTTCACCACGGTCATCGCCGGATTCAGAGGAATCGGCGTAGTGCCGGCGCTTGCGGAGTTGTTGCCGGGAACCGGATCGTGCGTGGATGAACTCGCAGTTGCGGTATTGAGGTACGGACCGGCCGGATTGACGGTGGCCAGGATGACCAGCTGGGCCGAGGCACCGCTGGTCATGTTGCCGATGGTCCAGTTGGGCGCCAGCCAGGTGCCGATGGACGGGGTGGCGGAAACCAGGGTGTAGCCGGCGGGAAGCGCGTCGTTCAGCACCACGGCGTTCGCGGTGGACGGCCCGTCATTGGTGACCGTCACCGTGAACTGGACTTGCGTCCCCACCAGCGGGGTCGTGTTGTCCACCACTTTCGCGACGCGCACGTCGGCGATCGGCGCGACCGTGTTGGACACGCTCGCGGTGCCGTTGGCGACGAAGCTGTTGCCCAGGGTCTGCGCGTTGTGAACCACCTCGGCCGTGTTGGTGATGGCCTGATCAGCAAGTGAGATGTCGTTGTCCAGCTGTACCCGGAAACGGAAGCTCGCACCCTGCCCGTTCGGCACCAGACCACCCGAGGTTGCATTTGCGCCCTGACCCAGGCGGAACCTGACCTGGTTGGGTCCGACCTGGAACTCGGCAAGGTCGTCGCCAGTGGCGTCGGTCTGCACACCGGTCGGCGCGCCGGTTGCGTTGGTGAGAATCTGGAGGCTGCCCGGGACGTAGGTGGTCCCCGCGGGAATCGGGTCGGTCACTACGACATTCGTGGCGCCGTCCTGTCCCGTGTTGGTGAACGCGATCGTGTACTCGAGGACGTCGCCCGGAAGCAGCTCGCCGCCGTTGAGGTCAACGGCCGTCTTGCTTAGGGAGGTAACCAGATCCGGCACGAACAGGTCGACCGCGAAGGCCAGCATCTGCGGAAAATAGACGTCTCCGCTCGAGGTGAACTGCAAGCTGGCGGTGGTCGCACCGTTGGCGAGAATGCCGGAGGCATTGACGTAGTCGAGGTCCATGCCCAGCTGGTTGACATAGTCCGGGTTCTTGGCGCTGAAGCGCGTGCCAAGCCGGGTGATGCTGCTGTTCCAGAAATTGGTCGCCGGATTGAGGGCGTCGCCCAGATTGGTGGTGTTCAGGCGGAAGTTGTCGCCGGTCAGGCTCTCGTCGCCCTCCCAGACCAGGGCACCCATGCGCGTGGTGAAGGCGCCGACCAGTGGTGTGAGCAGGCCGGAAACGCCGACGGTGACGGGACTGCCATTGGTCACACTGGCCGATCCGTCGAAGACCATAAGACGGCGGAAGGGATCGGACGCGTTCTCGTAGATGACGACCAGGGTCCAGCCACCGTAGAAGCCCAGGCTGTCGCTGCCGTTCACTGCGGTGATGCCGCCGGCGCGGTAGGTGCCATTGCCGCCGGCCTGTACCAGGCTGGTGACGTCGGCGAAGGCCATGTAGGGCCTGGATGTGTTGGCGCCCTGGTTGGTTATCGTGTCGATCTGACTGGCGGTGATCGCCTGGTAGGCGCCCATCGCAGGGGTGCGGAACTGCAGGGTTCCGCGTCCGGTGCTGGACGGGTTCGCGCGGGCACCCCAGTACAGGCCGGCGAAGCGTACCGTCGAGCCGGCGGGCAGCGACAGGTCGGCTGTCGAGGAATTGGTGAAGCCCGCCCCCGCGTCGGCATTGACGAAGGCCGTTTGGCGGTTGTTGTTGTTCCCGCTCGTGGTACCGGCTTGGACCGCAGCGCAGGTGCCCCCTGCCTGGCAGGTGACCAGCACGTTGCCAATCTGGGCGATGTCGCCTCGTGCGTTGAACGAGGCGCGCTGGTCGAAGGCCCGGACCACCTGGGCCTGCGCGGCCTGGGCGAGGACGAGGGCGGCGAGCAGGGCCAGGACGGCGGCTGCAAGCTGCCGGAACCGGCGACCCTCGGCGGCGGGTCGGCCGGTGAAACCGCGTGCGTTGTACATGAAATTCCCCAGTTCAGTCCGGCGCTCTGTGGTCGCCGTCACATGCGAGCCCGGTTCAAGCCGGGCTTTGCGCTGCGGACTGTATGGGATTCATGGCGTGATGTGTGTCACGCGGCAGCAAACTTTTGTGTCAGCAAACGCCTATTGTGTGATGTACATCACATTACAGGCGGCATGCTCGCGCGCCTCTTGCCTCAGGCGATGTCATGGCTGCGCTGCACCGGCACCCCGCCGGCGAGAAGCGGACGGGAAGCGCCCTCCGGATCCGGATGCGGGTCCCAGTCCCGGCAGAACAGCTTGCGGGCGACCACGGTCGCCTTGTTCGCCAGGCCGATCGGCGCGCCGGCCCAGCGAGCCAGCAGGAAGGCCTTGCGCCGTACCACCCAGTTGTACATGGACTGCTCGGAATAGAACCGGTAACCCCAGCGGCGTTCGAAAAGGCGCGACGACGGCCCGGTCAGGCGCGGGCTCCAGCGGAACCAGAAGAAGCGCATGTCGGAGGCGGCCATGCGCGTGCCAAGGTTGTCGAACTGCACGACCGAGGCTGGCTCCACGACCATGGACTCGCCGCGGGCGGCGACCTGGAGGGCGATGTCGAGGTGCTCCCGGATCACCATCGAGGGAAGCTCGATGGCCTTGAATGTGTCGGTTGCGAACAGCACGCAGTGCAGCTCAAAGGAACCGGTCGGCGCCCGCTCGCGCGGGATCTCCGGCAGATCGGCCCGGCGCAGCGACTTGTGCTCGATCAGGTAGGGCGTGCCGTCGACGTCGACCACCCGCAGCTCGCCGGTGTACAGGTGGTTGCGCAGCGGGGCGCCGCGGTCGACGCCCTCGCGCTCCAGGATCAGCGGCGACACCACGGCATGGCCATCGTCCATGGCGGCCAGCAATGGCGGCAGCCAGCCCTCGGTGACCCGCGAGTCGTTGTCGAGCAGGACCACGGCGCGCGTGCCGATCTGGTCGCGCACCGCGCGAAGGGCGTCCATCGGCGTCTTCAGGCCAAGCTCGAAGAAGCGCACGTTCTCGCGCCCGGCCAGGCCGCGCCGTACCGGCTCGATATCCGCGCGCGGATAGTCGAGGTCGAGGATCCACAGCGCGAAGGGCTGTGGCGTGTGCCGGATCAGGGTCTCGACGCAGTCGTCCAGGCCCGAGTAACGGTCGCGCGGACTGATGATGACGGTGACTTCGGGCTTCATGGCGGTCTCCGGGAGGTCGTTCAGCGGCGCTTGGCGAGGGCGTGCCGGACATAGTGCAGCATGTGCCAGCCGCTCCTGATGACGCCCATGGCCTCGATGTCGCGGTAGATGCGCCATTGCCAGCCGGCGGCGCGCAGCTTGTTGGCGGACTGCGAGCCGTCGCGCACCAGGTACCAGGCCAGCGGCCTGCCGTCGCCGGCGCGCACCGCGCGGGCGCCGCCCCGCAGCAGGGCCAGCCAGAACACGTAGTCCTCGTGGCCGATGCGCTGGAAGCGCGGCTCGCTGCCGATGCGTTGGCGATCGTAGAGCGCGGTGCAGTTGCCGATGTGGTTGCTGCGCAGCAGGCGGGCGTGGTCCAGCTCATCGGGCGGGCGGACCACCCCCAATGGGCTGCCATCCTCGGCGACGCGCTGGTAGGCCGAGTAGGTCAGCGCCGCGGGGCCGGCTTGCAGCACGGCAAGCTGGATCGCCAGCTTGTCGGGCTCCCACCAGTCGTCGCTGTCCAGGAAGGCCACATAACGGCCCGATGCCGCGTCCAGCGCCTGGTTGCGCGCGGCGGCGACACCGCCGTTGCGCAGCGAACGGATCAGGCGTACCCGCGGGTCCCGGCGGGCATAGTCCTCGACCAGCGCCACCGATCCATCCCGGGAACCGTCGTCGACGACCACCAGCTCCAGGTCGCCGTGGCTCTGCGCCAGCACCGATTCCACCGGCCGGCGCAGGAAGCGCTCGGCGTTGTACATCGGCATCACCACGCTGACCAGCCGACCGCTCATGGCCGGTCGCCACCCGCGGCGCCGACGTACCAGGCGCGCAGCACCGCCAGCACCTCGACCGGCTTGCCCGAAAACCGGGGCGCCAGCGGGATCGCGCCGGCGGCCAGGGCGGCGCCGACGTCCGGGTCGGGCTCGGCCAGGCGCTCGCGCACCGCCAGGCCGGTGTGCGCCCAGATCGCGTCATAGTCGTCGACCTGGAGCCGGTTCATGTACATGAAGCCGTTGCCGGCGAGCAGCCGGAAACCGCGCTCGCCGAAGCGCAGGAAGTTCAGCGGGCCGATACCGGGATCGGAATGGCTGAAATGGTCGGTCAGGTCGATGCAGTGCACAGCAAGGCCGCCGGGGCGCAGCAGCCGGGCCGCCTCGCGCAGGATCGCCGCCAGCACCGGGCCGGGGATGTGTTCCATGACCTCGTAGGAGACATGCAGGTCGATGCTGGCGTCGGCGAGCTCCAGCGACGCCGCGTCGGCCGGGGACGCATAGCGGATCGCGCACAGGTCGAGCAAGGCGGGCAGCGAAAACGCACCGGCGAGTTCGAGCAGCGCATCGAGTCGACGACGATCCAGGCGCTCACCCAGCAGGCTTTCCACGCGGTCGCGTTGCGCCCGCATCTGGACAAGGTCTTCGTGCACCAGCTCGGCGCGCAGATAGGGATTGAGGTCGACCGTGGTCACGCGCTCGGCGCCTTGCAGCCACAGCGACAGGGGCAGGCCCAGGCGTCGCCCGGTGCCGACCTCCAGGACCCGGGCGCCGTCCACGGTCGCGCCGTTGGCCTCGACACGCTCGGCGACCTCGACGCCCTGGCGCAGCTTGTCCTCCACCGCCGGACTGCGCAGGCCGCCAAAGCGGCGCTGCATCGCGTAGTACACGCGTTGCGACATGGCCCCGGGCAGCAGGGCGATGGCGTTCTGGATGGCCGCTTTGAGCCGCCAGTTCACGGCCGCGAGTCCGCCCCGTTCAGGCCTCCGGCCCAGGACGCCGCTGGCGGCGGCAGCACGAAATCGCGGTAATCGGCCGGATTGCCGGTCCTGCCCGCCTCCGCGGCCTTGACGATGTTGTAGACCTCGCGGGCGTTGACGTAATGCAGCACGTAGCGCTCGCCGTCGTTGTAGTGGCGTTCCAGGTGGTCGAACATCGCGTCCACCGCCGGACCCAGCACCACCGCGGCGTCCTTCTCCGGCGCACCGTGGGTGTGGATCTTGACGAACACCCACTCCGGCCGGCCTTCGACATGGATGCCGGTGCGGATCCAGCCGTCGACCCGTGCCGGCGTCGGCGGATAGTTGGCGCGGATGTCGGAGTTCTCGACGCGCGGCACGATGCCGCGCCGGCGGTCGGCCCAGTTCAGGCCGATCGGGCCCTGCACCAGCAGCAGGTCGCCGGTCGGCTCGCCGCCCACGCGCACGCGCACGCCGGTGTCGTGCGACTTCGGCCGGTCGGGATCGTCGGTGGCGTAGTAGATGGAATTGATGATGTGAGTCTGCGTGGGGCTGGGCGCCGAGGGCATGGTGAAGTCTGCGTAGCAGCCCAGCTCGCGCAGCAGGATCAGCTCGTTGTCCAGGCCGCACCAGCGGCCGTCCGGATTGGAGTTGTCCAGGCACCAGTTGCCGTGGATGAAGCCGAACATGAGCTGGCCGGTCTGCGGGTGCCGCGACAGCGCGCCGTGGTCGCGGTGCAGCACCTCGCAAAACCCGGCGATGGTGCGCCGGAAGTTGGCCTCGGTGTCGTTGTCGTGGTGCAGGTGCACCTCGATCTCGCCGAAGCCCTCGCGGCACAGGGCCGACAGCTTGTCGAGGTGCTCGGGCAGATACTCCTCTTCCGGATAGAAGAAGCCGTGCTGCGGCGGACGGCCGTCGGCGTCGCGGTGGCGGCCGGCCAGGGCGCGCCAGCCCTCGGCCCAGCGGTCGACGCGGGCGCGCTGGGTGGCCAGGTCGACCTTGCCATGCATCGGCTCGAAGTGATCGACGAAGCAGAACATGACGTGGGTCGGCCCGACGACCGCCGGCCGGCGCTTGCGGCTGATGTAGCTGCCCAGCCAGATCTGCATGTTGCGGGCGCGGATGTCGCGCCAGACCAGGCGCAGCAGGGTGAGCAGCGCGAGCGCCGGCGGAATCAGCAGCAGGATCGGCTTCACCCGGATCGCCCCCCTTCGGGCAGCAGCGACAGCAGTTGCAGGGCATTATTGCGCCATTGCCGCTCGGCCGTGATGTAGGCCTGTGCGGCCGCGCCCACGCGCCGCCGTTCGTCGTCACGGCCCGCCAGCGTCAGCACCCGGTCGACGCAGGCCGCCAGGTCTCCACGCGGGAACAGCCAGCCGGTTGCGCCGTCGCGGATCACCTCGGCGACCGGGTCGTAATCGGGGGCGACCACCGCCACGCCCATCGCCATCTGCTCGAACAGCTTCATCGGCGAGCCGTATTCGTTGGAGTCGGGCAACACGCCGTAGTCCATGCAGGCCAGCCACTCCGGCACCTGGGCATGCGGCACCCGGCCGGGCAGCAGGATGCGGTCCTGCAGGCCGCGCGCACGCACCTCCTCGCGCACGGCCGGCAGTTCGCGGCCATCGCCGACCAGCAGCAGGACCAGGTCGGGCGCCTGGTCCAGGCGGTCGATCACGGCGCGCACGAAGCCGGCGACGCCGTGCCAGTGGGCGAACACCCCGACGTGGCCGCAGACCACCCGGCCCGCCACCCCGCGCGCCGAGCGCAGCGCCTCGCGGTCGAAGCGGGAAGGATCGAAACGGCCGTCCACGGCGTTCGGCGACACCACGCCCGGCGCCAGCGGTCCGTGCGCCGCCTCCAGGGTGGCCTTGAAGCGGCTGGAGATGTGCACCAGGCCGGTGGCGTTGGCCAGGGTCCAGCGCTCGATCCGGCAGGCCAGGCGCCTCAGGTACAGCGGCCGGACGCGCTCGACCACAGCCGAATCGTTGATCTCCAGGATCACCGGCACGCCGCGCCGGCGCGCCAGCCAGACGGTCGCGAACAGGAACAGCGCGTAACGCTCGTAGATGAAGTCCGGCCGGGCACGACGCAGGTGGCCGCCGACCCGCCACCAGGTCACCGCGTTCCACGCCAGCTCGGCCAGCTCGAACAGCACGCCGGGCAGGCGGGTGACCAGTCGCGGCAGTAGACCGCGGCGTGCCGGCGTTTCGGCCGCTGCGGCGCTGGGCTCGCGCTCGGGATCGGCGCCGGGGAAGGACAGCACCTCGACCTCGTGGCCGAGTTCGCGCAGGGCGCCGACCACGCCGCGGATGTGCACGCCCTCGACATGCTCGCCGCGGGTCCGGTGGTGGAAAAGCACCTTCATGCGCGCAGCGGCGGCAGTGCCTGCACCTGCCAGCCCGCGGCGATCCAGGCAGGCAGCATGCGCGCCAGCAGCGCCGAGGTCTGCGCATTGTCGTCGTGCATCAGCACCACCTCGCCGGGCCGCGGCGGATGCTGTTCCAGGTTGGCGGCCAACCGGTCGGCCGGCAGCTTGGTGTAGTCGTGGCTGTCGTAGGACCAGTAGGCGATGGTGCGCCGGCGTCGTGCGTAGTGCAGCAGCAGGTTGGCCGGCAGGACGCCGCAGGGCGGCCGGAACGGATGCCGCTCGATGCCGTCGAAGCGGGCCAGCGCGCGGTCGGTGCGCTCGATCTCCTCGAGCTGGCCCGCCAGCGGCAGATCCGACATGAAAGGATGGGTCCACGAGTGGTTGCCCAGCTGGTGGCCTTCGCGAACGATGCGCTCGACCACGCCCGGGTGATCGTCCAGGCGATTGCCGACCAGGAAGAAGGTGGCCTTGGCACCATGCTGCGCGAGCAGGTCGAGCACCGGGGCCGTGTGCTCGGGGTCCGGGCCGTCGTCGAAGGTCAGGTGGAAGGCCTTGCCGCGCGCGGGCAGCCGGGTCACCACCAGGGACGAGGGCAGCAGGCCCAGCAGCCGGGTCTTGCGCGAGCGGGGGTTCATTCGGGGATTCGGGCACGGTGGGCCTGGACGACCCCGGTCAGGATAGCGTCCAGCCGGGCGACATTGTCGTCCCAGTCGAAACCGGCGGCATGGCCGCGAATCGCCAGCGCATCCCAGCGCCGGTCCAGGGCCTCGGCCAGGGCGGTCGCCAGCGCGGCCGGCGCGCGGGGCGGCACCTGCAGGCCGGCCAGCGGTGGCAGCACCTCGGGTATTCCGCCCACCGCCGTCGCCACCACCGGCAGGCCGCAGGACATCGCTTCCAGCACGACGTTGGGCACGCCCTCGTTGTGGCTGGGCAGCACCAGCAGATCGGCCGCCTGCATCCACGTGGGCAGCTCGGCATGGCCGCGCGCGCCGGCCAGAATCAAGGCATCGGACTGGCCGCTGCCGGCGGCGGACGCCTGCAGGCGCGCCCGCGCCGGACCCTCGCCCACGAACGCGATCCGGGTGTCCGGATGGCGGTCGCGCACCGCCGGCAGGGCCGCCAGGGCATCCATGCAGCCCTTCTCGGGTTTCAGGTTGCCGACGAACAGCAGCAGGCGTCCCTCCACCGGCAGGCCCAGCGCGCGCCGCGCCGCGGCGCGGTCGCCGGGCCGGAACAGCGTGCCATCGACGCCGTTGTAGAGCACGTGCACGCCCTCTGGGGTCGCGCCCAGCTCGACGGCGCGCCCGGCCAGGGCCCGGCTGACCGCCACCACGGCGCCGGCACCGCGCAGGCTGCGGGCGATCTGCCAGCGGCGCAGCCGGTAGTCCGCCAGCACATTCAGGTCGCTGCCGTGCACCTTGACCGCATAGGGCAGGCCCAGGCGCCGCGCCAGCCAGGCGGTCCCGACGGCGTCCGGATAGGCCCAGCTCGCCAGCAGCACGTCGAAGCCGCCCTGCTGCAGCCACCGCCTGCGCTGGCCCAGGAGGCTGGCGTACCAGGTGAGCGCGTGCAGGCTGCGGCCGAAGCGCGGCGGATACCAGAACGTGAAGGTGCCGGTGCCGGCATGCGCGAGCAGCGGCGGCGCACCGGCAGGGGGCCGGCGGTGCTGGCGGAAATCGACCGGCACCAGGACCTCGACCGCATGGCGCGCGCCGAGGCGGTCGAACTGCTGGCGGTTGAAGCTGGCGCGCAGGGGGTCCCAGGCGCTCGGGAACAGGTTGCTGAGTACCAGGACCTTCACGACCCGAGGTCGGCCGGCGCCAGGCCGTCGGCATACAGCGACTGGTAGCGGGCAGCCATCGCCGGAAAGGTCGCCTCGGCAAGCGCCCAGCGCCGTGCCGCGCCGGCCATCGCGGTGCGCCGTACCGGATCGGCGATCAGGGAAACGATGGCGGCCGCCAGCGCGTCGGGATCGCGCGCCGGCACCAGCAGGCCGTGGCTGCCGTCGTGGACGATCTCGCGGTTGCCGCCGACATCGGTGGCGACCACCGGCAGGCCACTGGCGCAGGCTTCCAGCAAGGCGATCGAATAGCCCTCGGAAATCGAGGACATGGCGAACAGGTCGAAACCGGACAGCAGGTCGGGGACGTCGCTGCGGTCCCCGAGCAGACGGACCCGATCGCCCAGGCCGGCCTGGGCGATCTGCCCGGCGAGCGCCTCGCGCTCCTCGCCGTCGCCGACCAGGACCAGGGCGACGTCGTCGCGCTGCGTCGCGACGATGGCGAAGGCGCGGACCAGGGTGGCCAGGTCCTTGGCCCAGTTCAGCCGGCCGACGAAGCCGACCAGGTGCGTCCCGTCCTGCAGGCCGAGGCCGGCGACCAGCCGGGCGCGCGATCCGGCGTCGGCCTGCCGGAAGCGCTCGACATGGATGCCGTTCGGTACCGCCCGCAGTTTGTCCCGCGGCGCCGCCGAAATCTCCGCCAGACGGGTCCGGGCGGCCTCGCAGACGGTGGCGGCGACATCCGTCCTGCGCATCGACTGCCGAAACAGCCACTCGCGCCGGCTGGAGGGATTGATGTCGCCCATGCCGTGCCGGGTGTTGACGACGCGCCGGAAGCGCATGCCCACCGTCGCGAACACCGCGTAGTAGTGGGGAATGCTGTTGTGGCTGTGCAGCACCTGGGTGCGATGGCGGCCGATCGCCCGGCGCAGGCGCAGCAGGGCGCGCAGGTCGATGCCCTGTCGCTTCTCCACGGCGCGCACCGGGATGCCCGCGGCGTCCAGCTCGCCGGCCAGGCCGCCACGATCGTACAGGCAGACCACCTGGACCTCGTGGCCGGCCGCGCGCTGCGCCTTGGCCAATTCGATGACGACGCGCTCAAGCCCGCCCCGGTTGAGGTTCTCGACGACGTGGGTGATGTTCATGGCAGGCGCGAGATGGTCACCCGGAACTTGCCGGACGGCGTCAGGGGAATGTCGTCGACCAGTTGCAGGTCGAGCCGGATGGCATCGCCCAGCACCCGCCGGACCTCGGACTGCACCGTCGCCTGTTGCGCCGGTCCGAACCCGGCGCCGGGCACGATGCTGAGGACCAGGGCGTCGAGCCGCTCCTGGACGACCTGGAAGCGGGCGATGCCCGGCACGTCCTTGAGCAGGTGCGGGAAGAACTCGCCCGGCAGGAGGCGGCCATCCGGCGTGCGGATGGCATCAAGCCGCCGCCCCTGGATACCGGACAGGCGGGGCAGGCCGCGGCCGCAGGCGCAGCGCCCCGTCGGTCCGGCCACCGCCAGGTCGCCGTTGACGTAGCGCAGCAAGGGCATCCCCCAGTTGTGCAGGTCGGTCACCGCGACCTGGCCGCCTTCGCCGCCACCGGCCAGCGGTGCGGGATCGACCAGCTCGACCAGCAGGTGGTCGGCGTTGACGTGCAGGCCCTCGTGGGCCTGGCATTCGCTGGCGATCAGCATGAACTCGCGGCACCCGTAGGTATTGAACGCCCGGGCATCGGGGAACGCCGCCTCCAGCACCGGCCGCTGGAAGTCGTGCAGCGCCTCGGCCGCGGCGAGCACCGCGCGCGGGCCCCGGATCGCCTGGCCGTTGTCGACCAGCCACTGCGCCAGGCGCACCAGCGGCCCGGTGTAGCCGACCACGGCGCGCGGCCGCCATGCCCGAAGGGCGCGCGCGTAGTCCGCCAGGTTGTCCTCGCGCATCCGGAAACTGTCCAGCACCTTGCGGTTGAAGGCACGGTGGTAGAGCGCGTCCTTGATCCGCGTCCGCGCAGTGGGCGAGCCGACCGCGCCGCCCCAGACCATCGCCACCCGCTGGCCCGGCTCGGCGCCGGCCCAGCCGTAACCCCGCCACATCACCGCGGTGCGGCGGTCGTTGCTCTCCCGCGTGAAGCCGAAGCGCAGGGGCACGCCGGTGGAGCCGCCGGTCGCCTTGAACATCAGCCGGTCGCGGAACGGCGCCGCCTTCAGGTCCTCGAAGCCGGCACGGATGGCGGCCTTGTCCAGCAGCGGCAGGCGGGCCCAGTCGGCCATCGACTTCAGGTCGCCCGGCTCGAAGCCGATCGCCTGCCAGCGCTGCCGGTAGAAGGGCACGTGTTGCCAGCAGTGCGCCACCAGTGCAGTCAGCTTGCGCCACTGCAGGGCGTCGAGCTGCTCCGGATCCAGCCACTGGCTGGCCTCGTACTCGCGCAGGTGGCGCAGGGTGTGGCGGCCGCGCAGGCCTTCGTAGGCGGGCAGCAGCAGGTGCCGGAAGGCGGTCGCGTAGAGACTCATGGCGGCACGTTCCGGGCGTGCTGGCCGGCGCGGACCAGCAGGCGACCGAGCGCCCGTGGCCGTCCCCCCGCCAATCGCTGATGCATCTGGCCCATCCAGGCGATGTCGGCGGCGGTCCAGCAGCGCAGCAGCAGCGTGGCGCCGGCATAGACAAGCGCCACCAGCGGCCCGCCGAGCAGCAGGGCGGGCAGCGGCGACAGGTGCCGGGCCAGCGGCCAGGCCACCAGGGCCGCCAGGGCGCCCGCCAGCACGATCCGGGACAGGCGGGGCAGATCCAGGCGCGCGCCGCTGGCCGACAGGGCCAGGACGATCAGCGCCAGCGCCACCACGATGGTGGTGAGCGCGAACGCGACGGTCGCGCCTGCCAGCCCGTACATCGAGATCAGCACGACATCCAGGACCACCTTCAGGACCGCCCCGGCCAGGATCACGTTCATCAGGCTGCGCTGGCGGTCGGCGCCCAGCAGGTAGGAGGACGCGCCCTGCGACAGCGTCGACACCGACACCGCCAGCAGGCAGGCCGCGAACACCGGCGCCGCTGGCGCATAGGGCCGTCCGTACAGCAGGCCGATGATCGCCGGCGACATGACCATGCCGAACGCCACCACCGGCGCAGCCAGCAGTGCCAGGTAGCTGGTCGATGCCGACAGCCGGCGGCCGGCCAGCTCGCGGCCCTGGCTCAGGGCGTTCGCCATCATCGGCAGCAGCAGGGCGCCGAACACCCCGGGCACCAGCAGGGCGGCGCCGGTGGCGAGCTGGAAGGCGACCTTGAAATGGCCGGCTGAGGCGGCGCTGTCGTACAGGGTCAGGAACAGCACCTCGACTTCGCTCGCGGTCACGAAGCCGACCGTCACGGAGACCGCGACCAGCGCGATGTAGCTGCGCATGCGGGCACGAAGCTCGGCATCGAGCGCCGGCGGCTGTGCCTGCGGCGGCGGCAGCAGGCGCAGGACCTGGCGCCGCGACGCCCACCAGAACGCCAGGCTGGACAAGGTGAAGACGCCCAGGAACCATTCCATCGGCCCGCCCAGCCACCAGGCGGCCACCACCAGCACCAGGTTGAGCGGCGCGACCGTGGCGGCGACCACGGCGGTGGCCCGGAAGTCCTCGAAACCCTTGGCGATGCTGATGTTGAACATGTAGCTGCTGCGCAGCCAGGTGGTCGCCACCAGGATCGCCAGCAACACGCCATGGTCGAAGTCGGGCATCACCCGGTCGCCATAGCGTACGAACAGCACGGCACCGGCGACCATGACCACCGCCAGGAAGGCGAGCTGGGCGCGGCGCAGCCAGGCCAGCAGCGGCCGGACCAGGTCGAGCCGCGCGGCGCCACGCAGCTCGGCGACGTACTTGATGACGGCGCTGGCGGCGCCGGAATTGGTCGCGGCGACACCCACCGCGACCAGCCAGATCACCAGCGAGTACGCGCCGAAGTCGCCCGGGCCGAGGTGGCGGGCGATGACGATCGAGGTCAGCATGCCCAGGAAGTACTCGGTGTAGATGCCGACCGAGGAGAACAGGGTGTTGCGCAGTGCCGCGCCGCGCGTGCTCATGACCAGGCCATCACCAGCAGGACCTTGACCAGCAGCCACAGCGCCACGGCGCCGCCGAGCGCCAGGAAGCCCCATTTCGGCAGGTCGGAAACCAGCCGGAACACCGGCAGGCCGGGCCAGCGGTCCCGGGCGCCGGCATACCAGCCGGTGACCAGGCCGACCAGGATGTAAAGGACGATGACGTAGCTGCGGCTGAGGAAGAAGGCGCAGGCGAAGAAGCCGGCCAGGGCCAGCAGCAGGGTCGTCGCGGCGGTGCGCTCATCGCGCAGGCGACCGGCATCGGCCGGTCCGGCCAGCGTCGGGCGATGCCGCAGCACCGCCACCGCCATCAGGAAGGCGTAGCCCACGAAGGCCAGCCACAGCGTGAATCCGATCAGGCCCGTCTCGGCCAGGACCAGGACGAACGAGTTGTGCGCGGTCAGGTGGTGGTGGTCGCCGAAGTTGTTCATGCCGACCCCCAGGAAGGGCCGGGAGATGAACATCTGGATGCCCTCGTACCAGGCATCGATGCGCCCGTAGGCCGACGCCTCGCTGGCGTCGAGCTCCTGCATGCGGGTCGGCAGCATCATCAGAACCGACAGCCCGGCGACGCCCAGCACGCCGGCGGTCAGCAGACCGCGGCGGCGCCAGACCCACAGGCCGGCCATCAGCATCACTGCCAGGAAGGCGCCGCGCGAATCGGTGAGGTAGATGCCGTAGACCAGCAGCAGGGCCACCGTCCACCAGGCCGGACGGCGCAGGCCGCCAGCGCTGGACAGCAGCAGCGCGAACGGCAGGCCGATCACGAATACCATCGCCAGATCGTTGGGATCGTTGAAGATGCCGACGTACTGGATGCGCCCGTCCTGGATGGTCGGAATGCCGGTCCAGCCCTCGCCGAGCTGGGCCTGCTCGACGCCATGCAGGGCCATCACGCCGGCGCACACGGCGATCACCGCCATCAGCCGGAGGACGTTTGCAGGATCGCGCGCCGCCTGCGCGACCAGCACGAAGGCGATCAGGGTGGGCAGGAACTCCTGCAGCCGGACCAGGGCGCCGCCGGTCCAGCCGGAGGTCACCATCGAGGCCATGCACACCGCGATGAAGGCGAGCAGCAACGGGTAGGTGGGCTGCTCGAAGCGTTTTCGCCCCGGCGTCGCCAGCCAGGCGCCGAGCGCGGCGAGCAGCGCCAGCGGCAGGACAGGCACCGGGAACGTCTCCATGCCGGGGTATTCCTGGGGCCGGATCAGCACCAGCGCCACGTAGGCCAGCAGGAAGAAGATCATCATGCCGGGTAGGTCCGCTGCACCGACGGATGGGCGAACAGCTCGGGCAGGGCCGCGATTCCGGCGAACCAGTCGGCATCCATGTCGGCCTCGACGGACTGCCGCAGCAAGGCATGGCGACGGGCCGGTGGCCACCGGTTGCTGCCGTTGTTGTAGGTGAACGCGAAGGCATAGCCGGCGTCTTCGACGGCGGCCAGCACCCGGGCGTCGAAGCTGTCGTCGCCGCCCACCGGGTAGGAGATCGCCAGCGTGTCCTGGACCAGTTGCTCGTCGAGTCGCGCCCGCGAGCCGCGAATCTCCGCGAGCAGCGCTGCGTCGTCCAGTTTGGCCAGCATCCGGTGGCTGACGCCGTGCGAGCCGATCTCCATGCCGCCCGCCCGCATCGCGCGCAGCATGTCCCAGTCCATCGGCCGGCAGTCCGGGTGCGCGCACGCCGGGGCCGCACCGCCGATGCCTGCGACCGAGCCGATCCACGCCTCCTGGTCGGTGGCGGACAGCGCCTTGAGGCGGTCGAGGGCCTGCCAGGCGAGCTCCAGCCTGGCCTGTCTCCCGGGCGGCACGTGCAGGTCGTCGAGCGGCGCCGGCAAACGGGTGGCGCTCGGCGTGGCGGTCAGCAACAGGTGCACCAGCCAGTCGTAGGCGAATGGCTCGCCGCTGTCGATGTGGCCAGTCGCCACGAAGAACAGCGCCGGAACCCCGAGCTCGCGCAGGATCGGGAAGGCGAACCGGAAGTTGTCGTCGTAGCCGTCGTCGAAGGTCAGCAGCACGGCGTCGCGCGGCAGTGGCCGGCCGCCGGCGAGCGCCTCGGCGAGGTCGGCGCAGCGCACCGGCCGGTACCGGTCGCGCAGGTGCCGGACCTGGTCGCGGAATGCCTCCGGTGTGGCACTGACCAGACTGGGGTCGAACGTGAAGCCGTCGTCGAGCGGCCGGACCCTGTGCCAGGCATAGACGCGAAGGTCGCGGCGCAGCAGCCGGCGCGCGGCCTGCAGCAGCGGCATCGCGCCAAGCGTCGCGACGCGATGCGCCAGACGTTGCCGCCGTCCGGGCGGCGCCGCGACAGGGATCGCCATGGCGCTCACCGGCCGAACGCCCTAGCAGCGCGGGTCGCCAGCGCCGGAGAGGGCGCCGTCGCGTGCGCGCGCGCTGGCATCTGGAAGCGGCTCAATACCATGGGTCCCGGGCCGGCGGAACGGCGGTTGCCGCGCCACCCGGTCCCCGGGCGCGACGCGCGCAAGAATAGCAGGCCGGTGACGGATGCCCGGGCTGGCCGGCGATGCCCTGGGGGTGCGATTGCCTGCACCACCCGCCTGAGCAGCGACCGGCATCGTCGATGTGCCACCATGGACATCCACGCAAGCAGGCCCTTGGGGCATGGCCGACGACACCGACTTCATCGGGCTGTACCGCGAGCTGGACATCGGCGCAGACTGCGATCCGGAGGCGTTCCGACTGGCCTACCGGCGGCGCGTCGCCGACCTGCATCCCGACCGCACCGGCGACCCTGCCGCGGCCGAGGCCCTCAAGTCGCTCAACCTGCGCTACGCCGCCGCCCTGGCGTTCGCGCGCGAACACGGTCGGCTGCCCGGCTCGGTCCCGAGTGCGTCGCGCAGCGCTCCCCGCCCGGCACCGGCATCGGCGCGCGGCGGCGGGCTGCCGGCATCGCGCGCTCAGCCGCCCGCGGCCGGCGGCCTGCTGCGCGTGCTGCTGTTGGTGGCGGTGGTGATCGGCGCGATCTGGATGTTCCTGCCGGCCGGCGACGGCGAGGGTGGCGGCGCCCCCGGCCACTTCTCCGGGGCGGCAGCGACGCTGCCGGTCGCGGCACGGCGGCCGGCTGGGGCGCCGCTCGCGCTCGGCCAGGATGGCACCACCGTGCGCGCCGGCCAGGGTGAGCCCGTCTCGCGCAGCAGCCCGAGGTGGCTGTACGGACCCTCGTGGATCGAGTTCCACTGCGATCGCGTCGTCGACTGGTACAGCTCTCCCCTGCGCCCGCTGAACAGCAGCGCGGATCGTCCGCCGACCGGCCCTGCGGCCGACCGGCGCCCCTGCCCGCAAGCGGTCGTCGATGGCGCCGCGACACGTTCCGGAGATCGACCATGAGCCGATTCGCCACCCGGCTGGCGCGCGGTGCGCGCCGGCTGTGGATGAAGTACGCGATGCGCGGCGTCGGCGGCGCCGACGCCTGGCAGCGCCTGGACCACGCCTATGCCGTGCCCGACCCCTGGCACATGGACTCGGCGCTGGAGCAGGCACGCTTCGCCCAGACCAACGCCCTGATCGCCGCGACCTTCGGTCGGGTCGGCAGCATCCTGGAGCTGGGCTGCGGCGAGGGCCACCAGACCCGCTGGCTGCGCGAGGTTGCCGACCAGGTCTGCGGCATCGACGTCAGCGCCCGCGCCATCGAGCGCGCCCGGCTTCGGGTGCCGGAGGCCGATTTCGCGGTCGCCGACATCCACGGCCAGCCGTTCGGCGACCAGCCGGGGCGCTTCGACCTGGTGGTCGCCTGCGAGGTGCTCTACTACATCAAGGACATCCCGGCGACGCTGACGCGCATGTCGGAACTGGGCCGCGATTGCCTGGCCACCTTCTACGCGCCGGCGCTGTCCCGGGTCGGCCCGCACCTGGCGGCGATCCCCGACCTGCACAAGGACTGGATGCAGCACAACGGCGTGACCTGGCTGGTCTGCTGGTGGCGCAACCCGTGAGCGGGGCGCGCTGAACGATGTGCGGCCTGGCCGGATTCCTGGGCGAGCCGGTCCCCGGCGGGGAACAGGGCGCCTTGCTCGAGCGGATGATCACCCGCCTGCAGCACCGCGGACCGGATGGCTACGGCTTCCATGTCGAGCCCGGCGTCGGGCTGGCCCATGCCCGCTTGTCGATCATCGACCTGGCCACCGGCGAGCAACCGATCCGCAATGCCGACGGCAGCACCTGGACGGTGTTCAACGGCGAGATCTTCAACTACGTCGAACTGCGCGCCACGCTCGAGGCGCAGGGCCACCGCTTCTACACGCAATCAGACACCGAGGTCATCGTCCACCTCTACGACCGCTACGGCGACGCCTTCGTCGAGCACCTGAACGGCCAGTTCGCCATCGTCGTTTGGGACCGGCGCCGGCGGCGGCTGGTCCTGGCCCGCGACCGCGTCGGCATCCGGCCCCTGTTCTACCGCCGCAGCGGTGGCACCTTCTGGTTCGCCTCGGAGATGAAGGCGCTGTTCGCCGCCGGCACCGGCCAGGCCACGCTGGCGCCCGCGGCCCTGGCGCAGGCGCTGACCTTCTGGGGCACGCTCGACCCGGACACCGTGTTCGAGGACGTCCACAGCCTGCCGCCGGGGCACCTGCTGACCATCGAGTCCGATGGCCGCGAGCACCTGCGCCCTTGGTGGGACTGGGATTTCGACGCCGCCACCGGCGCCGGTGCGCGCTGGCGCGGCCGCAACCGGGACCAGGCGGTGGCCGAGCTGCGCGAACTGCTGGTCGACGCGGTGCGCTTGCAACTTCGCGCCGACGTGCCGGTCGGCGCCTACCTGAGCGGCGGCCTGGATTCCTCCGGCCTGGTGGCCCTGGCGCGCCGCTTCAGCGACGCCCCGGTGCGGACCTTCTCGGTGGCGTTCGCCGACGCCGAGTTCGACGAGCGCGCCCACCAGCAGGCGATGGTCGCCCACCTGGGCTGCGCGCACACCACCCTGGAGGTCGACCGCGCGGCGATCGGCGCGGCCTTCCCGCGCCTGATCTGGCACACCGAGACGCCGGTGTTGCGCACCGCCGCGGTGCCGCTGATGCTGTTGTCGGCGGCGGTGCGCGCGGCCGGCTACAAGGTGGTGCTGACCGGCGAGGGCGCCGACGAGGTGTTCGGCGGCTACGACCTGTTCAAGGAGGCCAAGGTGCGCCGGTTCTGGGCGCGCCAGCGCGACTCGCGCTGGCGCCCGCGCCTGCTGGAGCGGCTGTACGGCTACCTGGCCAACTCGCCGGTGCGCAGCCCGGCCTTCGCGCAGGCCTTCTTCGGGCAGGGCCTGGAGCATCTGCACCGGCCGGTGTTCGCCCACGTGCCGCGCTGGACCACCTCGGCGCGCGCCCTGGCCTTCCTGTCGCCGCAGGCGCGTGCCGCCTGCGCGGACTTCGATCCGCTTGCCTTCGTCGAGGCACGCCTGCCCGTCCGCGCCGGCACCTGGTCGCCGTTGGCCCGTGACCAGTACGTCGAGGCGCACACCCTGCTGAGCGGCTACCTGCTCTGGTCGCAGGGTGATCGCGTCGCCATGGCCAACTCGGTGGAAGGGCGCGTCCCCTACCTGGACCACCGCGTCATCGAGTTCGCCAATGCCCTGCCCGCGCACTGGAAGCTGCGCGGCCTGACCGAGAAGGACATCCTGCGCCGCGCCCTGGCCGACCTGCTGCCGCCGGACATCGCCGCCCGGCCCAAGCAGCCCTACCGCGCCCCGGATGCCGCCAGCTTCTTCGTCGACGGCGAGCCGCTCGACTACGTGGCCGACCTGATGTCGACGGACCGGTTGCGCGCCACCGGCCTGTTCGACCCGGTCCCGGCCGGCCGCCTGTTCGACAAGGCGCGCGCCGGCCGGGTCGCCGGCTTCGCCGACAACCAGGCCTTCGTGGGCATTCTGTCGACCCAGCTGGTCGACCACCTGTTCGTGCGCGGCGGCGGCCTGCCCTGACGGCGACCGCGGTCGCGGCGGGGCCGCCGGCGCCGAGCTGCCCGCGGGTGCCCGCCGCGGGCGGGCGGGTCGACCCGGATTTTTCGTGAGAGCGCGTAGCGAGGCCGTCGAGATCGTGGCGTGGTGCGGACAGCGGACCGCTGGACAGTGAAGGCATCGCCGACACTGCGTCGAACCGGCCAACGGGAGCAGACCGTGCCACGGCGCGAAGATCGGCGGCAACAGTAACGGTCTCTTTGAACATCCGGGTTAAGATCGACCGTCCCGACCATCCACGAGGCGCGACATGGCCGTTGATGAGGGCACCCTCCGCACCGAGGTGCGAACCTTCCTGCTGGACAACCTGCTGCTGGCCCGCGACCCGGCCGAGCTGAGCGACGACGCTTCGCTGGTCGACCTTGGCGTGATCGACTCGACGGCCGTGCTGGAGATCGTGGTGTTCCTGGAGGAACGCTACGCCTTCAAGGTCCGCGAGGCCGAGCTGCTGCCGGAGAATTTCGGCTCGGTGCTGGCGATCAGCGGCTACGTGGCACGCCGGCTGGCCGAAGCGGCCTGAGCGCGGTGGACGCCCGGCTGGCTGCGCTGATCGCCCGCCTGCGCAACGGCATCGCCTGGCTGCCGGACAAGCCCGAGGAGACCCCGGAAGGCAGCGCCCGCGCGCTGTGGCTGGCCGCTGCCGGGCAACCGTGCTCGGTGGTGGCGGCGCAGGGGGTGGCTGCGCTGCCCGCGCTGGACGAGGCGGGACTGGCCCGGCTCGATGCGCTGGTCGGGCGCCGGCTGGCCGGCGAGCCGCTTGCCCACCTGACCGGCCGCCAGCATTTCTGCGGCCTGGAGATGCTGGCCGGCCGCCAGGCCCTGGTGCCCCGGGTCGAGACCGCCCTGCTCGCGCAGGCGGCGATCGCGGCGCTGCAGCGGCGCCCCGATGCGGTCGACCACGAAGCGATCGTCCTTGACGCCTGCACGGGCAGCGGCAACATCGCCTTGGCGATCGCGCACCACTGCCCGGGCGCCCGCGTCGCTGGCGCCGACCTCAGCGCCGAGGCCATCGACCTGGCCCGGGCCAACGCCCGTTGGCTGGGCCTGGACGACCGGGTGCGCTTCCTGGCAGGCGACCTGCTGGCGCCGTTCGCGGCACTTGAGGTCGCCGGGCGCGTCGACTTGCTGACCTGCAACCCGCCCTACATCAGCAGCGCCAAGGTGCCGCTGATGGCCGCCGAGATCGCCGGCCATGAGCCGGCCATGGCCTTCGACGGAGGACCGCTGGGCGTGTCCCTGCTGTCGCGCCTGCTCGAGGAGGCCTCCGCCTGGCTGCGGCCGGGCGGCGTGCTGGTGGTCGAAGTCGGCCTGGGCCAGGGCCCCGCCCTGCTGCGCAGGCTGGCCCGCGACCCGGCCTGGTCGAAGACCGGCGGCCACGCCGATGCAAGCGGCGCGATCCGCGTGCTCGAGCTGCGGCGCGCCGACGCGGCAGCCGGCGACTGAGCAGAACCGGCTGCCGGAGGCAGGCACCGCACGCTCAGTCGTCCGCAGGCTCCAGGCGCAGCAGCCTGCCCTCGACCTCGTCGGTGAGCAGGTAGAGCAGCCCGTCCGATCCCTCGCGCACGTCGCGGATGCGCTCGCCGCGCCCGCCCAGCAGTCGCTCCTCGTGCACGACACGCCCGTCCTCCACGACCAGCCGGAGCAGTGCACGCCCGGCCAGGGCGCCGACGAACAGGTTGCCCCGCCAGGCCGGCAGCACGCCGCCGCCATGGAAGGCCATGCCGCTGATCGCCGGACTTTCGGGCCACCAGTGCAGCGGCGGCACCAGGCCCTCCGGCTCGGTGGCCAGCGCTTCCGGCACCGGCGCACCGGAGTATTCGAGCCCGTGCGTGGCCAGCGGCCAGCCATGGTTGCCGCCGCGCACCGGCAGGTTGATCTCGTCGCCGCCACGCGGGCCGTGTTCGTGCGTCCACAGCGCGCCGGTGCCCGGATGCAGCACCATGCCCTGAATGTTGCGGTGCCCGTACGACCAGATCTCCGGTCGGGCATCGTCGCGACCGGCGAAAGGATTGTCCTCCGGCACCCGACCATCCGGGTGCAGGCGCAGGACTTTGCCCTGCAGGTGGTCCAGCCATTGCGCACTGGCGCTGACCCGGTTGTCGCCCAGGGCGACGAACAACAGGCCGGCGTCGTCGAACGCCAGGCGTGCGCCGAAGTGGGTGCCGAACGAGAGCCTGGGTTCCTGGCGGACGACCGGCTCGACCGGACCCAGCGAATCGCCGTCCAGGCGCGCCCGCGACACCGTGGTCCCCGCCTTGTTGCCGCGCCAGTTGGCCTCCGACCAGGCGAAGTAGACCAGGTGGTCGTCGCCGAAGCCGGGCGACAGCGCGATGTCGAGCAGGCCGCCCTGGCCGCGCACGAACATGCGCGGCAGGCCGGCGATCGGCGCCGAGACCGTCCCGACCGCGAGGTCGATCCGGCGCAGGCGCCCGGGCCGCTCGCTGACCAGCAGGCCGCCGTCGGGCAGGAATGCCAGGCTCCAGGGGTGCTCCAGGCCGCGAACCAGTTCGCGGACGCGGAACCGGCCCAGCTCACTGGCCTCGGTCGCCCCGGGCGTTGCGGCGACCACCACCGGATCGGCCGGACCGGCAGCCGGGGGGGCGCCCGGGTCCCGGCAGCCCGCACCGGCCAGCGCAAGGGCCAGGAGCAGCCCGGCGCCACCGACCAGCCGTCCTGCTTGCGTCATAATCGGCGCCTCTTCGAGGGGTGGGGACCGGATGGACCGGCTACGGCAGATCAAGCAGTTCGTGCTCGGCAACTTCCTGTTCAGCGACGACGAGTCGGCGCTTGCCGACGACACGTCGCTGGTGCGGGGCGGCCTGGTCGATTCAACCGGCATCCTGGAACTGATCATGTTCCTGGAGACCACCCTCGGCATCAAGGTGCCGCCCGAGGACATGACGCCCGACAATTTCGACACCGTGCTCGCGATCGATGCCTACGTCGGGCGCCGGATGGCGACCGCCTGAGCCATGAGCACGCTGCCGGCCCGGCTGGCCGCACAGGTCCGTGCCGCGCCGGACCGGCCGGCGCTGGCCGAAGGTGGCCGCGCCCTCGACCGCGCCGGCCTGTGGCGGGAAATCGCCGCAATGGCGGCGCGCCTGCAGGCTGCCGGCGTCGCAGCCGGCGACCGGGTGGCGGTGCGGTTGGCGAACGGCGTCGATGCGGTGGCGGCCTGGTATGGCGCCTGGCTGGCCGGCGCCGTGGTGGTGCCCCTGAATCCGCAGGTGCACGCCCGGGATCTGGTCACCTGGCTGACGCACAGTGGCGCGATCGCCGTCATCGGCCGCGACGACGATGCCGGCATCGCCGCCGCCTGCGCGCAGATGCCGGCTCCCGTGCACCTTCTGGCGCCGTCCCCGCCCGCGGCGCCGCCGTCTGGCGGGCCGATCCTCGCCGATGAACCGCAGCTCGATGCTGTTGCCCCGGCCGCAATCGTGTACACCTCGGGCACCACCGGCACGCCCAAGGGCGTGACGCTCAGTCATGGCAACCTGCACCACAACACCGCGGCAATCATCGACTATCTGCAGCTGGGCGCCGAGGACCGCGGCGTCACCGTGCTGCCGTTCTGGTACGCCTATGGCGCGTCGGTGCTCAACACCCACCTTGCCGCCGGCGCCTTCCTGGCGATCGAGACCCACAGCCAGTATCCGCACCTGGTGGTGCAGGCGCTCGAGCGCCATCGCGCCACGGGCTTCTCGGGCGTGCCCTCGACCTTCGCCCTGCTGCTCGAGCACGGCCGGCTCGACCAGGCCGACCTGTCCGCGCTGCGCTACCTGACCCAGGCCGGCGGTGCCATGGCGCCGGCACTGACCCGGCGGCTGCGTGCCGCGCTGCCGGCGGCCCGGTTGTTCGTCATGTACGGACAGACCGAGGCCAGCGCCCGGCTCACCTTTCTCGACCCGGACCGCGTCGACCGCAAGCCCGGCGCGGTCGGCGGGCCGGTGGCCGGCGTCGAGCTGGCCATCCGGCACGCCGACGGCAGCACCGCGCTGCCCGGCGAGGAGGGCGAGGTGTGGGCGCGCGGCGGCAACATCATGGCCGGCTACTGGCAGGCGCCCGAGGCCACCGCGCAGGTGCTGCGCGACGGCTGGCTGCGCACCGGCGACCTCGGCCGGATCGACGAGGAGGGCGACCTGTGGCTGGCCGGGCGGCGCAGCGACATCATCAAGACCGGCGCCCACCGCGTGCATCCGGTGGACGTCGAGCAGGTGATCGCCGAGCTGCCCGGCGTGCGCGAGGTCGCCGTCTGCGGCGTCGACGACGCCCTGCTGGGGCAGGCGGTGGCGGCCCTGGTGGTTGCCGATCCGGCGCAGTTATCCGGCGAGATGGCGGTGAAGGCGCACTGCCGCGCGCACCTGCCGACCTACAAGATCCCGCGCCTGGTGCGCTTCGTGGACGCCCTGCCGCGCACCGCTTCAGGCAAGATACGTCGTGCCGACCTCGCCACGGAGCTGTCATGAGTCGTTTGCACCCTGCCGTTCTCGAGATCGATTGCAGCGCCGAAGCCGAACGCATCGCGGAGGCGCTGCGCAACAGCGTGGCGCGCGTGCTGCGCCGACGCGGACTGGTGGTGGCGATTTCCGGCGGCATCGACAGCTCGGTGTGCGCCGCGCTGGCGGTCCGGGCGCTGGGACCGGAGCGCGTGTTCTGCCTGATCCTGCCCGAGCGCGACTCCGACGACGACAGCGCCGCGCGCGCCAACCTGCTGGCGGCGCACCTGGGCGTACGCGTGGAAACTGTCGACATCGCGCCGACCCTGGCTGCGATCGGCTGCTACGCGCAGCGCGATGCCGCCGTGCGCAGCGTGCTGTCCGACTACGACGAGCGCTGGCGCTTCAAGCTGGCGATCACCGGCGGCAGCGAGGGCCTGGTCAACCGCTTCAAGCTGATCGCCCGCGACCCCGACGGCGGCGACCACGAGTGCGAGCTGCCGCTGGACGCCTATCTGACCATCGTCGCCGCCACCAACTTCAAGCAGCGCGTCCGCAAGACCCTGGAGTACTTTCACGCCGACCGCCTGAACTATGCCGTGGTCGGCACGCCGAACCGGCTGGAGTACGACCAGGGCTTCTTCGTGAAGAACGGCGACGGCAGCGCCGACGTCAAGCCGATCGCCCATCTGTACAAGAGCCAGGTCTACGCGATGGCCCGCCACCTGGGTCTGCCCGAGCGCATCTGCGCCGCGGTGCCGACCACCGACACCTATTCCCTGGAGCAGGGCCAGGACGAATTCTATTTCGCGCTGCCCTACCGGCAGATGGACCTGGCGCTGTGGGCGCTCAACCATGGCCATCCCGCCGGCGAGCTCGCCCAGGCACTGGGCATCGATGAGGCGCGGGCGCGCGCGGTCTTCGCCGACATCGCCGCCAAGCGCCGCGCCACCAGCTACCTGCACCGGCCGCCGGTCCTGGTCGAGCCGGTGCCGGAGCCGCACGGCCACTGACCGCCGTGGCGGCCGTACCACCAGCGGGCGCGCAGTCGGCGTACGGCGTGGTCGCCGGTTCGGTCGATGCCGATCGCGAGGTCGCGCTGTCGGTGTGGCGCGGCAACCTCGGCCAGGACGCGCGCATGGCCGCCAAGTACGCCTGGTTCTATCAGGACGGGGACGCAGGCGCACCCCTGCTGCTCAAGCTGCACCACCTCGCCAGCGACGCCTGGGTGGGCATCGCCAGCGCCGGGCCGCGGCGGATGCGCTGGCAGGGGCGCGAGATCGTCGCCGGTGTGCTGGTCGACCTGGCGGTCGACGCCGGGCACCGCTCTCTGGGCCCGGCCCTGCAGCTCCAGCAGGCGATGATGGCGCACGGCCGCGAGCGCTTCGCCCTGCTCTACGGCTTTCCCAATCCCAAGGCGGTCGCGCTGTGCCGGCACGTCGGCTATGCGCCGCTCGGCGAGCTGGTACGTCACGCACGGCCGCTGCGGGTGGGCCGCTACCTGGCCGGACGCCTGCCCTCCATGCTGGCCGGGCCGGCAGCCTGGCTGGCGGACGCCGCCGACTACCTGAGGCTGCGTCTCGCGCGCACGCGTTTGCGCAGCCGGTGGAGCGACGGCGTGGTCCCGGAAATGGACGCGCTCTGGCAGGATTCCGAGCCCGGCCGCGGGCCGGTGGCCGTGCGCGACCGCGCCTTCCTGGCCTGGCGCTTCGACCGCTGCCCGCTGGCGCGCACGCGCTACCTGCTGGTGAACGACCGCAGTGGCGCGCTGCAGGCCTGGTTCGCCTGCCAGGCCGACGATGCGGCGCTGCACGTGCGCGACTTCTGGAGCCGGCGCGGCGCGGCAGGTCCCTCGGCCGCCGAGGTGACGGCCCTGCTGCGGGCGGCGCGCGCCGCCGGTCACGCCAGCGTCTCGATGGAGTTCCTGGGTCCGGCTGCGGCGCTGGCGGGGTGGCAGGCCTGCGGTTTCCGGGCACGCGGCAAGCGGCCGGTGATCGGCATCGCCGCGAGTGGCGATGCCCGGGATCTGGACGGGTTGTGGCTGACGTCGGCGGACGAGGACGAATGAGCATGGACAACGGAATCGGGCGCCGCCTGGCGCTGGCGATGGCGCTGGCGGCGCCGACGACGGCGGCGGCGCAGCTGCGCCTGCAGCCGGTGGCTACCGGGCTGGAGGGACCCACCGCGCTGGCCCAGCCCGAGGACGGCAGCGGCCGGCTGTTCGTGCTGGAGCGTCCCGGGCGGATCCGAATCATCGAAGCCGACGGCACCCTGGCGGCGACGCCCTGGTACCAGCGCGAGGTCAACACCCACGATACCGAGCAGGGCCTGCTGGGGATCGCCTTTGACCCCGCCTTCCGCGACAACGGCACCGTCTATATCGCCTACAGTGCGACGCCGGCCGAGCAGTGGGGCCTGGTGGTGCGCCGGCTGACCGCGGCCGATCCGGCGGCGGCGACGTTCCAGGGCAGCGACCGCCAGATCCTGCGGGTGACCGGCCTGGTCGCCAACCACAACGGCGGCGACCTGCACCTGGGTCCGGACGGCATGCTCTACGTGGCCGTCGGCGCCGGCACCGGCAAGCCCGAGGACCATCCCTGGGCCGGCACCACCGACGACCTGCGCGGCAAGATCCTGCGTCTGGACGTGCGGCCGCAGGCGCGGCCGGCGCGCGGCGCCGGCACCTGCGGCAGCGCCGGCGGCCGGGTCGGCTACGGCATTCCGGACGACAATCCCTGGGCCGGGCGCGGCGGCCAGTGCGGCGAGATCTGGCTGCATGGCCTGCGCAATCCCTGGCGGTTCGCGCTGGACCCGTTCGACGGCGCGATCTGGATCGGCGACGTCGGCGTCGACCGCGAAGAGCTGTCGCGCTGGCATCCGGACCAACCCACCCGCGACCTCGGCTTCCCGCGTTGCCAGGCCCACCATGACTGGCCCTCGACCGGCGCAACGGACTGCCCGCAGCGCACCGGTAGCCTGGCACCGGTGTATGCCTATGCCGGCGGCGACAACGGCCGCTGCGCCATCATCGGCGGCCGCCGCTATCGCGGCCCGGTCGCCGCCCTGGCCGGCGCCTACGTGTTCGGCGACGCCTGCTCCGGCGAAGTGCTGGCGGCGCGCGCCGAGGGCGAGGGCTGGAAGGTGCGCGTGTTGCCGGTCTCGATGCCGCGCGGCTACGGCAGCATCTCCTCGTTCGGCGAGGACGTGCAGGGCCACCTGTACGTGCTCGATCACGCCCACGGCACCGTGCACCGGCTGCAGGGCGACTGAGCCCGCCCGACCCTCTGCGCAGCGGTAACCCCGCCTCAGGCGCCGGCCGGCACCGCGTGCGGTGCGCGGAACAGGTACAGGGCCAGGCGTTCGGGCAGGAAGCGGCCGGCGCCGTCGGTGATGCCGGCCTGTTCGAAGCCCAGCCGCGCCAGCAG
The DNA here is from genome assembly GCA_019634735.1 of Lysobacterales bacterium. Lineage (NCBI taxonomy): Bacteria > Pseudomonadati > Pseudomonadota > Gammaproteobacteria > Lysobacterales > Lysobacterales bacterium. The sequence goes on from JAHCAT010000019.1 coordinate 26,944, forward strand.
CCAGGAGGGCCGTGGATGGGCCGGGTTGATCGCCGGCACGCTGGTGCCGGCCAGCCGGTAGCCGGCGGCCCGGGTGCGCGCGGCGATCGCCGCGTCGTAGCGGCCATGCGGATAGCTCAGGGTGTCGAGGGCCTGGCCAGGCAGATGGCGGGCCAATGCGCTGCGCGCCCCGGCGAGCTCGGCGTCGAGGTCGTCGGCACGGGTCATCGGCACGTGGCTCTTGCCGTGCAGGCCGATCGCCACGCCCGCCCCGGCCATGGCTGCCAGCTCGTCGGCATCGATCATGTGCCGCAGGCCATCGTCGAGGCGCTCGGCCAGCCGCGCCAGTACGCGCTCCCGCGCCGGGGCCTCCATCGTCTCCAGGACGGCGATCGCCTGGCGCAGCCCGGCCAGCCCCTCCGGCCACGCCGCGACCGCCTGGCCCTCGGCGGCCAATGCGTCCGCGAGCTCGGCGATGGACAGCGCGCCGCGGCGCAGCGCCGCGACCAGGCGTTCCTGGAAGAACGGCTGGCGGGTGCCGACGGCATCGGCGACGGTGAACAGCACGGCCGGCATGCCCGCCGCGCGCAGCGCCGGCAGGGCGTGCTCGTGGTTGTCCGCCCAGCCGTCGTCGAAGCTGAGCAGCAGGGCGCGCGACGGCAGCGGCGCGCCACCGTCGACGGCGGCCAGCACCTGGTCGAGCGATACGACGTTGTAGTGCCGGCGGAAGAACGCCAGGCAGTCGCGGAACAGGTCGTCGCGCAGCGTGTAGTCGGGGTCGCTCGAGGCCCAGCGCGGATCGTCCGGCGCCAGCACCCGGTGGAACATCACCACGGTCAGGGTGTGCCGGTTGCGCAGGCGGTGGAGCAGGCCCAGCGCGCCGGTACGATAGAGCAATCTTTTCAGGAGGGCGGCGGACATGGCGGGCCAACCGGAGGTCTCGGTGATCATACCGACCTGGAACCGCCGCGGGCTGGTCTGCCGGGCGATCGACTCGGTGCTGGCGCAGACCCGGCCGGTGGAACAGGTCATCGTCGTCGACGATGGCTCGACCGACGGTACCGCCGGCCACCTGGCGGACCGCTACGGCGACCGCGTCACCTGCCTGGTGCAGGCCAACGCCGGCGTGTCGGCGGCGCGCAACCGCGGCCTGGCGGCCGCCACCGGACGCTACATCGGCCTGCTCGACAGCGACGACGTCTGGCTGCCGGAAAAGACGCAACGCCAGGTCGACTGGCTGGAGCGCCATCCGGACTTCGGCATGGTGCTGTGCGACGTGCAGCGGGTCTGGCCGGACGGCCGCGAGATCGACGTGTTCGAGCGCCGCAGCCAGGTGCCGCAGGACGGCGCGGCGCTGCGCTGGCTGCTCGGCAACCCGGCGCTGGCACCGCTGTCGGTGCTGTTCCGGCGCGCGGTCTGGGAGACGGTCGGCGGCTTCGACGAGTCCCTGCGCACCGGCGAGGACCTGGACTGGCACCTGCGGGTGGCGGCGCGCTGGCCGATCGGCGTGGTCGAGGCGACCCTGGCGCGCGCCGTGCGCGGCCACGACGGCCTGTCCTCGCTGCAGCAGACCTACGACGACTACCTGCGGGTGATCGAGCGCGCGGTCGATGCCGCCGCCGGCAAGGTCGAGGACGAGGTCCGGCACCGGGCGCTGGCGCGGGCGCTGGCCCATGCCGCCGAGGGCCATGTCTGGCAGCGCCGGTTCGCCGATGGCTGGCACGCGGCGCGCCGGGCCTGGTCGCTGGATCCTGCCCTGCGCAGCCGGTTGCTGCGCCTGCTGCCGATGGCCGCGCGTCGTTCCTTGCGCGCCCTGCTGCCCGGGCGCGGCTGAGCCGCGTCGGTCAACCGGCGCTGTCGCGGCCCTCGGCCTCGGCCTGCAGGTCGGCGCGGCGGATCTTGCCGTTCGCCGACTTCGGCAGTTCCGGGCGGAACTCGACCAGGCGCGGCACCATGTAGTCCTCCAGGTGTTTCGCGCAGTGCGCGACCACGTCCCGCGCGGCCAGCGCATGGCCGTCCTCGACCGCGATGATCGCCTTCAGGGCGCGGCCCAGCACCTCGTCCGGGACGCCGACCACGGCCGCCTCGCGGACCCCGGGCAGGGCGTACAGCACGTTCTCGACTTCCTTGGGACTGACCTTCTCCCCGCGCGACTTGATGATGTCGTCCTTGCGGCCGACGAAGTACAAAAAGCCCTCCTGGTCCATGCGGAACAGGTCGCCGGTATGCAGCACCCGCTCCCAGGGATGCCGGCCCGGGCGCAGCGCGCGGGCGGTCGCTTCGGGATCGCCCCAGTAGCCCTGCATGACATGGCCGCCGCGCACGACCAGCTCGCCGGTGCTGCCCGGCGGCAGCGGCCGGCCTTCGTCGTCGGCGACCCAGACCTCGGTGTTGGGGATGGCGATGCCGACGCTGTCCGGGCGCCGCGCCAGCTCCGCCGGCGGCAGCCAGGTGCAGCGCTTGGATTCGGTCATGCCGTACATCGAGTACACGCGGGCCCCGGGGAACAGCGTCTGCAGCCGCTCGATGTGCGCCGGCGGCAGCGCCGCGGCGGTGTTGGTCAGGTAGCGCACGCTGCGCGCCCAGGCCGGGTCGAAGTTGCGCAGCTGGACGATCAGTGCCGCCATGGTCGGCACCAGCGGGAAGGCCGTCACGCCTTCGCTGGCCAGCATCGGCAGGATCTTCTGCGGGAACGCGAAGGACTTCTCCAGCACCAGGGTGGCGCCCATCCGCACCGCCATCAGCAGCTGGTACAGGCCGTAGTCGAAGGACAGCGGCAGCACGCTCAGCACCACGTCGTCCGGGCTGGCCTCAAGGTACTGCGTGATCGAGGCGGCCGCGTGCACCATGTTGCGGTGGGTCATCATGACGCCCTTGGGGCGTCCGGTGGACCCGGAGGTGTAGACCAGCATCGCCAGGTCGATGTCGATGCCGCGCGGCAGCGCACCCAGGGCCGGCACCGGCGCGTCCAGGAAGGCCTGCCACGGGACCTCGATGCCCTGGCACTGCGCGGGATCGGCCTCGACCACGACGATCCGCCGCACCGAGGGCACCTGCGCCGCCGCGGCGCGCGCCACCGGCAGCAGGCTGGCCTGGGTGACCAGCACCGAGGCCTCGCAGTTGGCCAGCACGTAGGCCAGCTTGTCGGCCTTGGTCGAGGGATTGATGACGCTGAACACGCCACCGGCACGCAGGATGCCGAACACCGCGACCGCGGTCTCCGGTCGGTTGTCCAGGAAGGCGATGCAGCGCTCGCCGGGCGCCAGCCCGGCGTCGTGGACCAGGGCGGCGGCGAGCCGTTCGGCGTCGGCGTGCAGGGTCGCGTAGTCGATGCGCCGGCCGGCGCAGACCAAGGCCGCATGCTGCGGGCGGGCGTCGGCGGACCGCGCCAGGTATTGCTCGAAGCGCATCAGTGCCGGTGGCCGGCGTCGGCCGCCTTGTGCTCGATGAAGTCGACCAGGCGGGCGATGCCGTCCAGGTTCTCCGGGATCACCTCGTCGTCGTCGACCACCACCTCCCAGGTCTCCTCGATCCAGGTGACCAGGGTGAGGACGCCGAACGAATCGATCAGGCCGCCCTCGAGCAAGCTCTGCTGCGCATCGAGATCCTCGGGCGCAGCGAAGGTTTCGGCCAGGAAGGTGCGCACGCGGAATTCGGTGGCCGGCATCGGGACATCCATTGTCAGCAGCAGTCCGGAATCAGGAGGCGACAGGCGCCGGTGGGCGAAAGTGTGCCAGAACGAGGCACACTGGCACAGGCGCGAAAACGGCCGGGAATGTCTCAGCCGCCGCCCTGGGCCAGCGGCGTGCCCGGGGTCCGGGCCGGGCGGGCAGGGTCGCGGGCCGGCGACGCTCTGGGCGCCTGCGCCGGCGGCACCAGGTGTTCGCGGCCTTCCGGCGGCGTCAGGGTACCGACCCGGCGAGCGGGGTTGCCGGCCACCACCGTGTAGGGCGGGACCGTTCCGGAAACCACGGCGCGTGCGGCGACGATGCTGCCCTCGCCGATCTCGCTGCCGGGCATGATCAGCGCACCCGAGCCGATCCAGGCGTTGTCGTGCACGACGATCGGTTTGACGTCGCCGCCGTCGGGGGGCGCGCCGCTCTGGCGCAGGTGGGGGTCGGCCGGATGACCGCCGGAGTCCTTGAAGGCGACGCCGCCGGCGATCTGCACGTGGCGACCGATGACGATCTCGCGACCGACCACGAAGCTGGTCTCGTGGGAGATGTCGGTGTGGTCGCCGATCACCAGGCGCGGACGGCTGCTGAATCGGGCGCCGAAGATGATGCTGAGCTTGCCGCTGATGTAGACGTAGTCGCCGACGATCAATTCGCCGCGACCCCGGATCCAGGGGATGTAGATGCCGGTGGTCACGCCGCGCCCGTGCCGGGTGCAGTAGGCCTTGAACAGCGGCTCGGCCAGCAGCACGCGGCGCAGGAAGAACACCACGCCGCGCAGGGCGAGGAACAGCCACAGCATCGGCAGCACCAGGATCTTCGGTGCCGGCAGCGTGAAATAGCGCCAGCGGTCGCGCAGCCAGCGCAGTGCGCTCGCGACCGGGTGGCTGGAGTTGGCGGCCCAATGCCGGATGGACGCGGCCTTACGCATTCCGGATCATCCCAGCGAGGTTCCTGGACAATCCCCCTGCCGGGACTATACGGCAATGGCGCCAAAGGCGCTTGTCGTCTCCGGCACCGAGGGCGATCACCGCACGCCCCTCCCGAACAGCACCACCTCGACCGTCTGGATCAGGATCAGGACGTCGAACAGCAGGTTGTTGTTCTTCACGTAGAACAGGTCGTACTTGAGCTTCTCCAGCGCGTCGTCGTCGGAGGCCCCGTAGGGATAGCGCAGCTGCGCCCAGCCTGCCAGGCCCGGCCGCACGCAATGGCGCAGGTTGTAGTAGCGCAGCTTGCCGGCCAGGTGCTCGACGAACTGCGGCCGCTCGGGCCGCGGCCCGACCACGCTCATGTCGCCGCGCAGGATGTTCCAGAGCTGCGGCAGCTCGTCCAGGCGGGCCCGACGGATGAAGCGGCCGGTACGGGTCACCCGGTCGTCGTCCTTGCTGGCCCACTTCGCGACGCCGTCGAGTTCCGCATCGGTGCGCATGCTGCGGAACTTGACCAGGGTGAATTCCCGGTTGTTCAGGCCGACCCGCTGCTGCCTGTAAAGGATCGGCTGTCCGCGGCCGCTTTCCAGGCGGATCGCCAGCGCCACCACCAGCAGGGCCGGTGCGGTCAGCACCAGCAACAAGCCGGCCGCGACCAGGTCGAAGGCGCGCTTGCTTATGCGGCGCAGCAGGGAGCTGTCGAAGCCGCCGGAGAACACCAGCCAGGACGGATCGGTCAGGCCCAGCTTGATCTTTCCGGACTCGCGCTCGAAGAAGCCGACCAGGTCGATCAGGTTGATGCCGGCCTGGCGGCAGCCCAGCAGTTCGTCCATCGGCAGGGCACCGCGGCGCTCGTCCGGCCCGACCACGATCTCGTCGATGCGCTCGCGCTGCGCCCAGGCGGCCAGCGGCAGGTCCGGGTGCCGCAGCTTCTCGGCCGGCACGCAGGTCTTGTCATGGGCCTGCGGCACGTAGCCGACGACATGGAAGCCGCGTCGGTCGGCACGACGGCGCAGCCGCTGTTCGATCAGCGCGGCCCTTTCACCTGCGCCCAGCACCAGCACCCGGCGCTTGAGCGGTTCGAGGTCGAACAATCGCGCCGAGGCCACCCGGAACAGCCCGAGCAGGGCGAAGCCGATCAGCAGGGCCAGGCCCAGCACGCCGCGGCCCAGGGCCAGTTCCGGCAGGACGTAGTACAGGACCAGCAGCCCGGTGGCGCCCAGCAGGAAGGCCAGCGCCTGGCGCGCGACGGCGCCGAACCAGGTTTCGCGCAGGTGCGCCTGGTACAGGCCCATCGCCGTCAGGCCGAACATGATGAACAGTGCGAAGGCGGCGGCCCGTGCCAACTGGAGCCAGAGCGAGGTGTAGGCCTGCAGGGGCGCGTCGTAGGTGAAGAAGCGCAGGTAGACCGCCAGCACCACGGCCAGCACCAGCAAGGAGAACTCCACCGCCAGCACCACCGAGCGCCAGCGCGACGCGGTGTGGCGCAGAAAGCGGGGCAGCAGGCGGTACTGCGGCGCACCGTCCAGCTTGACGGGCTCGGTGCCTGTCATCGCCGGACCGGGGGGATGCGCTGTGCGGGCATTGCGGGTGCTCCCGGTCGCCGCCCGATCCCCGGGCGGAAGTTGTGGTCGGCCTGGCGCATGCCGGCCCGATCAATGGCAGCTCACCCAGTTCCCGTCCCCCGACCGTGAACTGGCGCACAGGACGAATACTAGCAGGCTGCCGGAACGCGACAGGGCAGGGCCGGCGAGGGTGGCCAGTCAGCCGCGGCAGCCTGCAGATACCTGATCCCATTGAATTTCTGGTGCGTTCGCCGAACCTGGAAGAAAAATTGCACGCGCCCGGGCCGGACTGGGGGCCCGTTGGCCGCCTGTTCCAGAACGGCATTGTGCCGTTGTGGGGGTGCCCTGGCCGGCCGGGCAGCGCCGCATGAGCGGCCCCTCCAGGTCGAACCTGATCGGCGTCGCGCCTCGACGCAGGGTCGGGGACCGAGGGCCAGGACTCGGTGTTCGGTGCGCGAAGCGCGCTGTGCTCCCCTCTCCCTCTCCCTTTGGGAAACGGGCCGGGCAAGAGGGCCGGCACTTGCCATGATCTGCATTATTGCCGGCCCAGCGACGCGCGCTGGCCGGGGCGGCCCTCTCCCCCGCCCCTGCCCCGCAGGCGGGGGAGGGGAGAAGTGCGGTGCCGTCGCACTGGCCAACACGCCGCCTGGCAGCGGGCTGAGACACGACGCTGATCAGCCCCCCGCACGGTTGGGGGGAGAGTGCCGCGGGTGCCGAGGCACCGGTGGAACGCGCGCGGCAAGGGGGTCGGGCGGGCGCGGCTCTGAAGCGTGGCCGGGATGCGACGCCGATCAGGTCAGTTGAGCAGCTCGCCCTCGCCGCCGAGCAGGTCGCTCTCCAGGAATGCGCAGGCGACCTCCTGGCCCGGCTGGCTGAACAGGACCATCAGGATGATCCACTTGAGGTCGTCGAGATCGACCTCGTCGGCGCCCAGCGCCATGATGCGGTCCAGGACCAGCTCGCGGCGCTCGCCATCGAGCACGCCGCTGTGCTCGAGGAACATCAGGAAGCCCCGCGCTTCGACATCGAGCTTCGCCACTTCCTCGGGCGCGTGCACGCGCACCGGCGCACCGGCGTCTCCCGGAACGCGCAGGAGCGCCGGGCGCTCGCGGGCCAGCACGTCGAGCCAGTCGAAAGCCTTGTTTATTTCGGAGGGCGAGAATCCTGCCTCGAGCAGGTTCGCCTGGAGGGAGTCCCGGTCGTTGAGGCTGTCCGGGTCGTCGTAGACGAAGTTTTCGAAGAGATAGAGCAGTACGTCGAGTATGTTCTCTTTCATTCCACCGTCCTGTCGGCGCGGCAGTACCTGCCATTGGCGCCGACGGTGATGAGCCCATCCAGCTCCATGAGCAGCAGCATGGACGATATCTGCGGGGTCGTCAATCCGCTGCGGGTGGCCAGCACATCGACCGGCTGCGGGTCGTGGCCGAGGGCCTGCCACAGGCGTTTGTAGTCGGGGTCGGCGAGCCGGTCGGGCGCGTTAAGCGGGCCGCCTGTGGAGACCGGCGAGCCAGCCTCGTCCCCGAAACCCGCCGCCAGGCCCGCGCGCAGCCGCGCTGCCAGGGCCTGCGCGAGCGGGCGAAGTTCTTCGAGGATCTCGCCAGCAGTCTCGACCAGGCGCGCGCCGTCGCGGATCAGCCGATGGCAGCCGCGTGCCATCGGGTTGTGGATGGAGCCCGGCAGCGCGAACACCTCGCGACCCGCCTCGCCGGCCATGCGCGCGGTGATCAGCGAACCCGAGCGCAGTGCCGCCTCGACCACGAAGGTGCCCAGCGACAGGCCGGCGATGATGCGGTTGCGCAGCGGAAAGTGCGGCGGCCGCGCCGCGGTGCCCAGGGGGAACTCGGAGACCACGGCGCCCGACGCGGCGATTTCCGCCATCAGGCCGGCATGGCTGGCCGGATAGGCCACGTCGACTCCGGTGCCGACCACGGCGATGGTCCTGCCCCCACCCTGCATGGCGCCGCGATGCGCAGCGGCGTCGATGCCGCTGGCAAGCCCGCTGGTGATCAACAGGCCCGTCCCTGCCAGCGTCGCCGCAAAGGCTCGCGCCGTGTCGGCGCCGCCGGCGGTCGGATTGCGGCTGCCCACCATGGCCAGTTGCGGATGCCAGAGCAGCCCCGGGTCGCCGCGCACGAACAACGCCGCCGGCGGCCTGGATGCCTCGCGCAGCAGCGCCGGATAGTCCTCGTCCAGCCAGGTCAGCAGGTGGTTGCCAGGACCTGTCAGCCAGTCCAGGTCGGCTTCGATCCGGGGGTCGTCCGCACCGCGCAGCGCCGACAGTGCGGCGACCGGGATCTCCTGGCCTGCTCGCCCGGCCTGCGCAGCCGCGAGCGCCGCGCTGGCGCTGCCGTGCCGCTCGACCAGCCCGCGCAGGCGCTCGGCACCGAGCCCGGGCGCCCTCAACAGGTGCAGCCAGGCCCGGTTTTCGGAGGCGGTCGCCAGCGTGCGCTCCCGACCCCGGTTGATCAGCTCAGAGGCCGTACGGCGCCTGCAGGCGATCGCGCACCTGCACCGGACGCTGGCTCTCCATCACCAGGCCGTAGCTGATGCGGTCGAACACCCGGAACACCATCAGATGACCGGCAAAGTCGTCGGGAAGGGTGACCCAGGCGTCTTCGCGGCGGCTGTCTCGGAAAGGATTGGGATCGGGGTTGCGGACGCTGTCGCGGATGCGTTCGCCGGGCTTGAAGAGGCTGTAGACCTGGCCATTGGCGACGCCGTTGCGGGCGCCGCGGTTGATCGCGACCACCTGGTAGCGACCCACCACCGATGGTGCGTCTGTGGTCGCCATAACCTCGGCGCCTTCCGGAATGCGCGCCGGCGCATGCGGCTGGAAGTACAGGTCGAACGGCGCCTCGTCGATCGCCAGCAGCAGATCGCCGGCCTTGACCTCGTAGTCGCCGTCGTCGATCAGCAGGGTGGCCGGATCGCCGGTACGCAGCACCTGGGCATGGGCCATCTCGACCACCTCGTAACCGAGGATGCGTTCGGCGCGGCGCGGCGGCTTCGGGCCGGCGTGGATGCTGTCGGCCGCGTGCCAGGGCGAACCGCGCTCGAAATCGACCCGCTGCTGGGTACGCGGATGGCGGCCGCGGGCCTCCCGGTAGACCAGGGTCGGCCGCACCACGGCGAAGCGCTGGCCGGGCTCGGCGGCCAGGTCGCGGGCATAGATGTATTGCGATTCGGTGGCGCGCAGCCGGTTTTCCTCCACGGCGACCACGTAGGGCAGGTTCTTCCAGGCATCGCCCTCGAGAACGCGCACACGCCGCAGGAACGGCTCGATGTCGGAGAGCGGCAACGGCGGGATCGCCTGGGCATCGCGCTCGCGGATCCGCGGGCCGTCCTGGCTGAGTTGCGGACGGCCGCCGAGGTAGCTGAGATTGAGCACGTCGCCGGGGTAGATCAGGTGCGGGTTGGCCACCTGCGGGTTGGCCTGCCAGATCTCCGGCCACAGCCAGGGATGGCGGAGGAACCGGCCGGCGATGTCCCAGAGGGTGTCGCCGCGCTGGACCACGTAGCGGTCGGGATGGTCGGCGCGCAGCACGGTCTCGGCCGCGTGCACCGCGACCAGGGCCAGCAATGCGACCACGGGCACAAGCAGGCGCTTGAACATCGGTGTCTCCCCCTGATGGTCGTCGCAGTGTACTCCAGCGCAAATCACAAGCAAACAAGACCTTGCGGGGAATTCGTGATCCGCTTCGCAGGAATGGGGCCGGAAGTGGCCTTCCCCCGGGCCTGTTGCCGCCGCGGGCGCCGGCGCGGCAGGCCCCGGCGATGCCTCCCCTCGGGCCGTCGAATGGCCCGAAACGGGCATGACGGCGGCGACCAATCGGGCCTCGCCCCGGGCCCAGGCGTCCTTCGCGCGGTCGCCGGAATGCCACCCATGAAGCGGCTGTTGTTGAAAGTCAGGCCAGGGATGGCCTGTCGGGTCGATCCTGCTTGCGCGCGTCCGGGCGTTCGGTACGCTGCAACGAAAAAAGCCGCCCTGGTCGGGCCTGGATGCCGCCCACAAAGCGGCTGATGTTGAAAGTCAGGCCAGGGATGGCCTGTCGGACCGGGCCGAGCGCCCAGTACAGCCCGGAGCCGAGGCCGGGAAAGAAATAAAGCCGCCCTGGATGGGCGGCCCGGATGCCACCCATGAAGCGGCTGTTGTTGAAAGTCAGGCCATGGATGGCCTGTCGGATCCAGCCAACCCCCGGATGCCCGGGCTCTCATTGCGCCTCAACGAAAGAGGCCGCCCTGTGTGGGCTACACCATAAAGTGGCAGTCAAGTGTTTGCATAAACTGGCAGTGCGGCGGCCCCGCTCAAAGCCTGGCTGGCCCACTCGGAGCGTGAGCGCTGTAGAAATACGCCGGGCCGGTGAGATAGGTCAGGATCACCCTGCTGCACCCCTGCTGATCGAGTCGATGTAGTCGATGAGCGACTGCACCTTGCCTTGCTCGACCAGCTGCAGCGGCGTGAAGTGGTTGAACTCGGGGATCGGCTGATTGCGAAACCAGAACAGCGCGGTGTCCAGGTCGCCACTGAGCTCATGGGCGGCCGACAGCACGCGAACAACGTCCCCCATGGCTTCCTGTAGCTTCGGCGAGGTAGGGGAGAGGCTGACCGTGTTGCGATGGACCCGCGCCAGGCTGGCGAGCTTCTGAATGGGCAGCTCCAACGCCTCCGCCAGGCGCCCGGGGGAGAGCGCCGTGCGGGACGATTCTTCCCTCAGGGTCGAGAGGAAGGTGGCGAACTGGTCGGTGGCGACGTTCATGAGGGTGACTGACCTGCTGTGTTTGCGCTGTATTCTCGCACAATCCGCGCCCACCAGCAGCGACTCGCGACCTGCCGTCTAGGTGGCGCCGCCCTCCTCGAGGACCAGCGCCGGGTCCACCCCCAATCGCCCTGCGAGGGTTAACGCCTCGCTCGCGACCGGGCTCATCAATAGCCGCGCCGGACCGTGCGGGTCGGCCGCGTGGAGCCTGGCGAGCTTGCGCCAGATCACCACCAGCTCGGCGAGTGCTTCGAAATCGGTCTGGGTGTCCATCCAAGCAACATAGCGCCGTCCGTTGGCTGCCGTACCTCCCCTTAGGGAAGATCTGATCATTGAGTCCGCGTTGCGCCTGGCGCGGGCGTGCTTCCCCTGCGACCGCAAGGCCCATACCATCGCTCCGACCTCACTGCAAAGAACAACGATGCCCAGCCTGGACGCCGTTGTATCCCGATTCGGCGAAAGCGCGAAGAAGAAGCTCTCCAATGCCGCGGCAACCGGCGCGCCGGAGGATCAGCTCCGCGCGCCGTTCGAGCAGCTTCTTGCCGACCTGACAGAGCTGGCAGGACACAAGCCGGAGCAGGTGGTCGCGGTTGGCGAGACCTCGATTGCCGATCTGAAGATCCGCCCCGACTACTCGGTCACCTTCAGTGGCGCGCTGCTGGGCTTCGTCGAGCTGAAGGCACCGGGTAAAGGTGCTGATCCGCCTCGTTTCAAGGATAAACACGACAAGTCGCAGTGGGAGCGACTGCGCCATCTACCGAATCTGATCTACACGGACGGCAACCAGTTCAGTCTGTGGCGAGACGGCGAGTTGGTGAACGCCATCGTGCGACTGGAGGGCGACGTCTCAACCTCGGGCGCTCAGCTGCGCGCCAACATGGATCTCGTTGAGCTGTTTGCCAATTTCCTGAGCTGGCAGCCGGTGCCACCGAGAAGCGTCAAAGAGCTCGCGAAAGTTTCTGCTCGCCTTTGTCGCCTGCTTCGCGACGAAGTGGAAGAGCAGCTCGCCCACAATTCTCAGGAGTTCAAGAACTTCGCTTCGGACTGGCGGACCATGCTGTTTCCCGAGGCGACCGACGAGCGGTTTGCCGACGGTTACGCGCAGGCCGTTACCTTCGGCTTCCTGATGGCGCGGGCTCAGGGCGTCAGCCTGAAAGGCGGCGTGGCGCCAGTCATCAGGGCGCTCAAGGCCTCGCGCTCGCTGATCGGCAGCGCCATCCAGTTGCTGGTTGACGAATCAAGCCAATCGGCGATCAAGACGTCGCTGGCCACCCTGTCGCGAGTGCTGGAGGTTGTCGACTGGTCGAAGCTTTCGAAGGGCAAGAGCGACGCGTGGCTGTACTTCTACGAAGACTTTCTCGAGGTTTACGACAACGCGCTCCGCAAACAGACCGGCTCCTACTACACGCCGCCCGAGGTGGTGGAGGCGATGGTCCGATGGACGGACGAGGCGCTGCGCGCGCCAACTTACGAGCTCCCGCAAGGCCTGCTGTCGCCGAACGTCTGGCTGGTGGACCCGGCCGTCGGCACCGGCACCTACATGTTGGGCGTGCTGCGGCACATCGCGCGGCAGGTCGAGGCGGACCGGGGCGAGGGCGCCGTCGCGGGCTACGTGCAGTCCGCGCTGGCGCGCATCGCGGGCTTCGAGCTCCAGCTTGGGCCGTATGCCGTGGCGCAGCTGCGCTTGCTCGCGGAAGTGGTGGCGTTGACGGGTGGCGCGCCAGCGCAGGCGCCCCACCTGTTCGTGACGGATACGCTGGGCAACCCGCATGACGACGGCGGGCAGATGGCGCAAATCTTCGCGCCGATCGCCGAGTCGCGGAAGGCCGCGAACCGCATCAAGCGCGAGACGCAGGTGACGGTGATCATCGGCAATCCGCCCTACAAGGAAAAAGCCAAAGGCAAGGGCGGCTTCGTGGAGAGCGGCGACAGCACGCGGGAGATCGAGCCGCTGTTGGACGTGTGGCAGCCGCCGAAGGAACTGAAGGCGAGCGCCCACGCCAAGCATTTGCGCAATCTCTACGTCTTCTTCTGGCGTTGGGCGACCTGGAAGGTCTGGGACCACGGTCCCGGCGACAAAGCCGGCATCGTCTGCTTCATCACGGTTTCCGGCTTTCTCAGTGGCCCGGGCTTCCAGCAGATGCGCGCGTGGCTGCGCGAGACTTGCGATGACATCTGGGTGGTGGACGGCACCCCGGAAGGGCATCAGCCCGAAACGGCCACGCGCCTGTTCCAAGGCGTGCAGCAGCCGGTGTGCATCGTGCTGGCGTCGCGCTCGAAGCGGCGCGATGTGGGAGCGCAAGCACGCGTGCACTTCCGCGCCCTGCCGGAAGGACGGCGCGAAGAGAAGTTCGTGGCACTCGGCCGCTTCACGCTGCAGGATGACGGCTGGGCAGCGTGCCCGGACGCGCCGTACGCGCCCTTCCTTCCGGCATCAACCGGCGCATGGGCGAGTTACGTCGCACTGGACGACTGTTTCGCCTACAGCGGCTCCGGTGTGATGCCCGGCCGCACCTGGGTGATTGCCCCGGACGCGAACAGCCTCACTCGCCGATGGGACGTGCTGACGGCAGCGCCAGCGGGTGCCGAGAAAGAGCGACTGTTCCATCCGCACCTTTGCAAGGGCAAGCCGGGCGACCGCCACAGCAACAAGCCGGTTAAGGAAGCGCTGGCCGGCCAACCTGCGCGCCTCGTCCCGGTGGCGAACGACGCCGAGCCCTGCGTGCCGCCGGTTCGCTACGCGTTCCGCTCGTTCGATCGCCAGTGGATCATCCCCGACGCGCGGCTGATCAATCGGCCGAATCCCACGCTGTGGCAGTTGCAGTCGCGAAAGCAGATGTTCTTGACGGCGCCGGCCGACGTTTCGCCAAAGAACGGGCCGGGCTTGTCGTTCTCAAGCCACATTCCCGACCTTCACCATTACAGCGGCCGTGGCGGTCGCATCTACCCGCTCTGGGCCGACGCCGAAGCCACGCAGCCCAACGTTTCCGCCGGCCTGCTGGCATCGCTCTCAAGGCGCTATGGCCTCGCGGTGACCGCCGAGGACGTGCTCGCCTACATCGCAGGCGTCGCCGCGCACCCGGCCTACACAGCGCGATTCCAGGAGGACCTGTCCACGCCGGGCTTGCGCATTCCGTTCACTGCTGAGGCCTCGACGTTCGCTGACGTCGCCAATGTCGGTCGACGCGTGGTGTGGCTCCACACGTATGGCGAGCGCATGGCGGATGCGAGCGACAGTCGGCCTTCTGGTCCGCCGCGCGTGGCCGAATCGCAGCGCCCCACCATCCCGAAGGACGGTGCGATCGCGGTGGATGCGCCGCTGCCGGAGGCGATGGCCTACGACCCGACGCAGCAGCGTCTCTCGATCGCTGGTGGCTATGTCGACCGCGTGCCGCCCGCGGTGTGGGCGTATGAAGTCGATGGAAAGAATGTGCTGACGCAGTGGTTTAGCTATCGCCGCCGCGATCGCAGCAAGCCGCCGATGGGCGACAAGCGTCCGCCGTCACCGCTGCAGCACATCCAGCCTGAGCATTGGCTGGCGGAATACACGACCGATCTGATCGACCTTCTCAACGTGCTCGCGCTGGTTGTCGAGCTGGAGCCGGAGCAAGCACGACTGCTCAAGAATGTCTGCGAAGGCGCGCTGATTCCTGAAGCCGATCTGCGCGCCGAGGGAGCATTCGCGAAGCCCGCCGAGGCGAAGGTCAACGCGGCAAACGCCAGCCCTCAGTTAGGAATGTTCTGAAGGCGAGCGGTGCGAGCAGGGCGCGTTTGTTGATTTTTCCTGACAGATATCGGACGCAAGCGAGGCGCCGTAGCGATTCATCCCACTGGCGGTGTGATGCCCTGCGGCGTGCAGGCCTATGGCCTGCGCGGGATTGGTGGCGGTGCCGCAGGGCGCGGTCGAGGGCTGCCATGGCGGCGCAGTGCATGAGGCTGTCGAGGAAGGTCGGCGATGTCCTACGCTGCGCAGCGGCCGCTTCCTACCCCTGCGCGGGAGCAACGCCGATGGTCGGCGTTGAGGCCGCGCGCAACCCTGTGCAGCTGTTCATGCGCAGGAGCGTCACCCGCCTACGTGCGCGAGGAGTTCGAGGAATACCTGCGCTGCGGGGTGCTCGAGCACGGCTTCCTGCGGGTGGTGTGCGCGCAGTGCCGCGAAGAGCGATTGGTGGCGTTCTCCTGCAAGAAGCGCGGGTTCTGCCCCAGCTGCGGCGCTCGGCGCATGGCTGAGAGTGCGCGGCATCTGGTGGGGAAGGTATTCGGCCCGCGCCCAGTGAGGCAATGGGTGTTGAGTTTCCCCTACCCCTTGCGCTTCCTGTTCGCCAGCGAAGCTGAGGCCATTGGCCCGGTGCTGGGGACCGTGCATCGGGTGATCTCCGGTTGGCTTGCTGATCAAACGGGCGTCGAGCGCGCTATCGCGCAGCGCGGCGCGGTGACGCTGATCCAGCGCTTCGGCAGCGCGGTCAATCTGAACATGCACGTCCACATGCTGTGGCTTGACGGCGTGTACGAGGACACCACCGAGCGACCTCAGCGCAAACCACGCCTGCATCTCGCCAGCGCACCCACGTCCGCGCAGTTGACGCACCTGGCCGACACGATCGCGCATCGCGTGTGCCGGCATCTGACCCGCAAGGCTGGCTCGAAGGCGAGGAAGAATCTGTCTGCCTGGCAGACAGGGCTGCAGGCAACGACGGCATGGACGCGCTGCGGACGAGTTCGATCACCTACCGCAAACGATCCCGGCCGTTGCGGATGCGCTACAAGGCCGGGCCGGCCAGGTCGGCGGCTTCTCGCTGCATGCCGGCGTGGCCGCCGCAGCGCACGAAAGCCATAAGCTGGAAAAGCTGTGCCGGTACATCACGCGCCCGGCGCTCAGCGAGAAAAGGCTGTCGATAGCGCCGCAGGGCCGGGTGCGTTACCAGCTCAAGACCCCGTTGCGTAATGGCACCACGCATGTCGAATGGGATGCGGTGGACTTCATCGCCAAGCTGGCGGCGCTGGTCCCGCCACCACGCGCACATCTGACACGGTTCCACGGCGTGTTTGCCCCCAACGCAAACCTGGGCGCGCAGTTGACGCCGTCGGGGCGCGGCAAGCGGCCTGCGACCGACGCCACACCGGCTGCGGTCACGTCCAACGACACGCCGCCCAGCCCCGAGGAGAAGAGCCGCGCGATGACCTGGGCGCAAGGCCTCAAGCGCGTCTTCAACATCGACGTCACCACCTGCGTCCACTGCGGCGGTGCGGTGCAGATCGTTGCCAGCATCGAAGCACCCACTGCCATCCGCGCCATCCTCGCCCACTTCGAAAAGCACGGTGCAGGCGCTGGTGTACTCACAACTGGCTTCGGGGACCGCTGCCCGCAAACACAGCGGGCCGTCGAAAGACCAAATTCAGCCCGCATTCAGGTTTTTCGCCAGCTTTTTGACATTGACACGGGTCCTAGCGTCGTCCTTTTACCGTTGCACGGTTAAAGCTCGACTCTCAGCAAGCGAACAGAAAAAACGATCGATTGCAGGGCTTCGGGGACTGGCTATCGTGGCCTTATGTCCGGACTTCGCCTGCCCCCTCATGACATCACCTGCTGCACTGCGGCAGACCTGACCAATCACCTCATCGGGGAGTACGGGCCCTTTGTCCGCCTCTCTGATGTGTGGGCGAAACTTGGGTACCCGAGTCTGGAGGCGGCCAGAAAGGCCGCGGCACGAAACAGCGCACCGATGCAGGTCATCAGCCTGCCAGGCCGTCGGGGGAAGTTCGTCCGGACGCGAGATCTCGCGACCTGGCTGCTCCTCGACTCCGGATCGGTCGACGCGCGTCCGAACCAGCAATCCGGCGATCAATAGGAGGGGTTAGCGGGAGGGCATATCTGAAATGACAGAAGCCCAAGTTCTTGCGAACTTGGGCCCCTGGCTTGGGTTGTCGCTGGCAGGCTGACAACCCGATGCTAGGCGGCACTCTTTTGCCTGTCAAGGGGGGTTGCCCATCCCGTGCCCTATGGGTGCGGACATGGCGTTCACCAAGCAGGATCTCGAAGCGTATTGCGCTGCGCACGGCATTGCGGGGTTGTCTCGCGACTACGTCCTGGAGACCGCCGAGAGGCCTTCGCGGCTGGCCAGCGCACAGGGCTACAAGTCAGTCGCGTGCGAGTACCCGTCAAGGAAGATGGGGCGTTCGATTGTCGGCGAAAGTCGCACGGGCGAACATGCGTACTCGCTCACTCTTGAGTACGACCCGGGGGTCGTCGCGTACTTCGACCAGCCCCCACCGGTAGAGTGCATCCGGCAGGACCGGAAGGGCAGGCGGGGTCCTCGTCTCTACACACCCGACTTCCTGGTCCTTCGCGCCACCGGCCCCCGGGTCGTTGAGGTAAAGAGCGCACAGGAAATCGAAGACCGGCTGGCCCGCTACCCAGAGGACTGGCTACGTACCGACGAGGGTCAGGCACAAGACCTGCCTGCCGTAGAGGCCTTTGCCAAGCTAGGGCTCGCGCACCAGGTCATCAACATTGCGGAGCTTTCGCAGACCTACGTTGCGAATGTTCGACTGCTCATGCAGGCCCGCTGCTTCGACACGGCGATCTCTCCGCAGATCGAGAAGCGTGCGCTCGCCAGACTTTCGTCCCATTCGACGATGTCCATTGCCGAGCTGGCAGTCTCCCTTGGCGTGACGGACCTAACCGCCATTCTTCGGCTGATTGACAGGGGTGTCCTGTTCGCTGACCTGATGCACTGTCTTTTGGCCTTGCCCGAGTCCACTTTGGTTTCAGCCAACCCCGAGCTTCTGGATGTGCCCGACACGGTTGAGCACAACAGCCAGAAGGTGGCCATCACCAAGGTCCTCACACGAAGGCAGGCAGAGAGGGCGATGGCGGTCATTAACCGCCTCCAGTCGGGCATTGGGGGTCGATCTTCCTTCCGGTACCGAAAGCTCATCAAGGAGGGGGAGCGTACTGGTCTAACGCTTATCCAGTCCGTGGTGCCGAAATTTCATCTTCGAGGCAATCGGTCTCCAAAGCGTCCGGCAGCTGTGCTGCAGACCTTGGATAGATTCATTGAAACCTACTGGGCCTCGCCCGATCGCCTCACTGGCGCTGCGGCATTTCGGCTCTACCGCTCCATGGCGCACCAAGCGCACCCCGGTGTCAGCCCGGTCGGCCTGACAACATTCAGGAGAAGGATCGAGTGTGCCCAGCAAGCCTCGGCGATTGGCCGGGGCGGAGTCCGAGCTGCCAACGCAGCAGCGAGCCCGACCGAAGTTTTGTCGCGCGCGGTTCCAGCCATGCGTCCGTTCGAGACGGCTAGCTGCGATCACTATCTGTGCGACGTTCATTTGCGCGTCTTGAGTGGGGAGCGATCGTACACAGCCCTGCCCTGGTTGACGGTACTGATCGACGTCGCGAGCTCGCTGATCCTTGGCTTCTCGCTTGGCTTCATGAGTCCGAGCCGAACGAGCTGCGCTCTCGTACTGCGGGATGTAGTGCGACGTCACGGCCGCCTGCCTGAGCAGATCGTGGTGGACAGAGGGTCGGAGTTCCGCTCCATCTATTTCTCGGCGCTGCTTGCCCATTGTGGCGTGACCCAGGTAGTCCGACCGACATCCCACCCACGCTTCGGATCCGAAGCCGAGCGATTCTTCGGGCTCTTCAAGTCGGAGTGGCTCAGCCTGCGGCCGGGGAACACCGTGTCGAAGGTGGAAAGCCGCGCCGTCTCTGCGGGACATCAATCCCGAAGTCACGCGCAACTGGACCTAGGTGGTCTGCACTCGGAACTCGGCCAGTACATAAGTTGGCGCTCAAACAAGGTGAGGAATGCGCGCGAATCCAGTCCCGCTGTGGAATTCGCCCAGTTGATGCAGCGTTTCCCCTTCTCCGGGGTTGCTGTGGATGACCATGCATCCTTTCATGTCGCCAGCTGCGTGGATGAGGCCAATGTCTCCTTCGATCCCCGCCGTGGCTTGCAGATGAAGGACCCGAAGCTCTGGTACTGGTCACCCGCGCTGGCAGGGCTCAAACCCCGCACGCGAGTTGAAGCACGACGCGACCCCGAGAACATCCATGTCATCTACGCGCGGATCGGAAGCGCATGGGAGCCATGTTACTCATCGGGCCATCTGGTCCACGCCCATGAGGACCCAGCGAAGGCCCGAAACCAATCCATCGCTCTGTACACGTCGCGTGAGTTGCGAGAGCAAGCCCGGTCGGAGGCGGATGAACGCCTCATCGACCAGATTCGCCGGGCCGACGAGCTGATGGCTCAGCAGGCTGAGCCGCAACTCCAGCCCCCAGACGGCGAACCTAGTGATCCATTTGAGAGCGTCCGTGGCACCGAGATTGAGGTTCTGCCTACCAAAGAGTGGGGTAAGGCATGAGTATCTCGTGGAGGTTGGAAGCTCACCGGAAGATCAGCGACGGCTGTGTGCAGCACAGGCGGTTTGTCGAGACCGTCGAGTACCTGTTCAACCACATGACCTTCGCACAGCCAGGCGAGGTGATCGTCCTAGTGGGGCCCAGTCGGGTGGGAAAGAGCCGCGCCGCGCACCTGGCGGCTGATCGCCTCATTGAAGGTGCCACTCCGCAGGATGGAGTTCTGCCCTTCATCATTGTCGAAGCTGAGAACTCGTCTCGCATGGGTTCGTTCTCGAGCAAGGCATTCATGCGGAGCTGCCTTGAAGCCGTCGGTCACCCGATCTATGGCGCCTGTCAGCAAGACGAGGATTCCAGGTCCAGACTCGATACCCGGATCAACCGGACACCGGAGGGGGTCCTTCGGGAGGCGCTGGAACATGCACTCAGGATCCGGCAGACGAGATACCTCATCATCGACGAAGCCCACCATGTGGGCTACTCGGGCCGGTCAAGCTACGCGGGGCAGGCCATCCTTGACTCGTGGAAATGCATGGCCAACAAGACCGGCGTGGTGCTGGTCCTCGTTGGCGGGTACAGGCTTCTGGACCTTATTGGCCTTGCGTCCCACCTGGTGGGACGGCTTCGACCCATCCACTTCTCCCGCTACCAGTCGAACCATGCTGGCGATGTGGCGGCTTTCGAGCAGATCCTGCACACCTGGGGCCAGCATCTTCGATTTGGCTCGGATGACTCACTACGCCGCGTCAACTCCTACCTGTTCAAGCACTCCTACGGCTGCATCGGCCATCTGAGCAAGTGGCTTCGGACTGCCCTTTCCTTCTGTGAGACACGCGACCTAGATGCCTTCGGTCTGGAGGTGCTTGCTGAGACGAGGCATCCGGCGCAATTTGAGAGAACCATCCTCGACGACATCGCTATAGGAGAACGGTTCTTCGAGGTTGGGGCTGCCGTCGCTCGCGAGCTTCCTGGTCCGACAGAGGCCGGCCGCAAGAGCGGCAAACCCTTCAAGCGCAAGCCACAGCGCTACGAGCGGGGCGGGCGCGCATGAACACACGGTTGCTCCCATTGGATGTACTGGGCCAGGGAACGGGCGACGTGGAGTGCCTCAGCTCCTATCTGATCCGCCTGAGCACCATCCATGCCGCACCTGCCACGAGCCTGATCCGCTTCGCGCTGGACCAACGGTACGCGAAGGGGGCTGGAAGTATGGGCGGAATCTTCACTTCATCCAGCTCGCGGTTCGTACGTCCTAATCAGACCACGGAGTACCTGGTTCGCGCCCTCGCGCACGCTCTAGGCGTGGCCGACGGACATCTGGACCAGACAACGTTCCTGGCATTTCACGGCGCACTGGCCAGGTCTGAGCGGACCTTCGCCAAGACGTTGCGCTGGTGTCCGGACTGCATGGGCCTTGGAGCGTCCGGGAAGCCTCCCTACTTCCGACTGGTCTGGCAGCTGCAGCCGGTCGTTCACTGTACGCGTCACGGCGCCCTCCTCCGGGATGCCTGCGCCTCATGTGGAGCACAGCAGGATGGGGTTCGGCCACGCCGGGATCTGTCGGCCTGCGTGCGCTGTAGTGCATCGCTCAGCCTCGGGTCCAAACCTGCTTCTCCCAGCAGGGAGGGGCCGGAGCTGCAGTCGGTCATCCAGTACTGTGCCGAGCACCCAGGTTTCCGCTTCCCTGCCTCAGGCGTGCACAGGTTCCTGGAGGCGCTTCTAGATGCCGCATGGGAGACAGGAAAGGAAGAGCGGTTGTACCGAATGGTCGGGCGAGACCAGCTGCTTAGCCTGCTCTGCCGCAACCATCCCATCACGCTGAAGACGGCACTTTCTATCTCGCATGCGCTCGACTACCCCCTTCTGGGCGTCCTGAAGGGTGAGATTGCGCCCTACACCTCCTCACTACCGGGAATTCTGGCTTCGCCATCCTCTGCAGGGAAGGCCCTTGAGCGCCGGCGCATTGATGATCCCTTGGCCATGCGGCGGAGAATCGCCCGTGCCATGGGCACGGTTTCCTACGCCACGCCTCTCCGAGCTCTAGCGACCAGCCTGGATGTGTCGGTTGGCGCACTGCGCTACCGCTTTCCTGATCTGGTCGAAGAGTGGGTTTTGCGGTTCAAGGTCTCCTGCCGGCAACACAGAAGGTCGATCCTCTCCCGCTGCCGTGAAGTCGTCCGTCGTGGAATCGAGGACCTTCGATCCGCTTGCCCCGTTGCCCTCAGTGGCAGAGCGCTGTTCCGGCGACTGCGTGCCGAAACAGGGCTCCCCGAGGACGTGCTTAAACACGAGATTCGACGCCAACTCGATCACACGGCCAAACCTAGGAGGCTTTCCCCATGAGCGAGGTGTTTGACCAGTCCGAGGTGATCGAGAGGATCTGTAGGCTCAAGCCGCCCGGCATCGATAGGCAAGCGATTGAGTTGGACCACGTGGAGTGGGCGATCTCTTCTCTGGTGTCGGCTGGCGTCTACCCAAGCCTTCGCTGGATAGCAAAGGTGTTGGGAGGACCCAGCCAGAAATCCCTCGAGCCGCTTGTCCTGGAGGTGTTTCGATTACGGGGAGCGGTGGTCATTCCGGAGGTGTCGACGACGAAGCCCGATGCAATCCATAGGCTCTATGAAGTCGTGGCTTCGGACATCCGCGAGGATGTTCTCAGGGGGCTGGCCATCGAGTTCGATCACCTAGAGGCTGCAAGGACTTCTGCCCGCGAATTGCAGCAGGCTGCTGAGGTGGCCATGGCTGAGGTGATCCGGCAACGGGAAGCGACGATGGAGGCCATACAGGTGCTTCGGGTGGACCTTGGGTCGCTCAGCGCCGACCGTGACTCGCTACTTGAGACGATCTCGCGCAAGACCGCAGAGCTCGACCGCGCCACTGTCGACCTTGATCAACAACAGTCCAGGCTTCTCGCCAACGAGACTGAAGTTGCGGCCCTGAATGATCGTATCGGCAGACTCAGCCTCCAGAATTCCGAGAAAGACACCTTGCTGGCGGTGGCTACCCGGGATCTGGGGCTGGCCAAGGCGGCGCTGAATGCCGAGTGTCGCATTTCCGGCGATCTCAGTACCCGCCTGGCCGAGAGCCAGGAGCGGGTCGAGGCCTCCCGCAGTGCTTTGGAAGAGTTGCTCGAATCGCGGGATCGGATGCTCGGTGAGGCCAAGAGGCTGAGGAACCAGCTGGATGGGGCGAACGCAAAGCTCTCAAGGGAGCGGATGGCGGCAGCACAGTTCGCCGACCAGCTTGAGCGAACGAAGGATGAGGTTCAGCGTCTATCTGCCCTCCTTGCGACCGCGAAGTCTGGAGCGCGGGATCTTGAAAAGCGCCTTGCGCAGGCTCGTGCCGAGATCTCAGTCCTGCAGTCTCGTCTGGAGGACAAGACCAGGCAATGTCGGGTCGAGCGCGCGGGGCGGCTGGCAATCGAAAGGAAATGCCGGCGACACTCCTCAATCCCTTTGCGCAACTCCTGACAGGCCATGTTTTCCAAACTGAGAAGGATTAACCTTGGCGCTGCGCAAAACGCAGATTCACGGGTAAGGTCTCGGGCAACTAAGCGAGCGTCTTCATCGTACGGCTTTGCGAGTTGCCCATCTTGCTGGAGAGCCTCTTGAAGCGCCCCGATCGCCATCACCAGTCGTCCAAGTGCGTACTCGCACATCCCGATAGGGTTCCGCTGCCAGACGGCCTGGCCAGCGCAGCGGCCGCCGCGGTCCGATTGATCTTGGAGGAGGCCGCGTCCGCCAACACAAAGCGCAGCTACGCCAGCGCGCTGCGGTACTGGCATGCCTGGCATCTGGCCCGTTTCGGCGAGGCATTGGCGCTGCCGGTGCCTGAGGCGACCGTCATCCAGTTCATCGTCGACCACCTGGCGCATAACGATCGCGGTCACCTGCGTATCGAGCTGCCGCCGGCCATCGACCAGGTGCTGGTAGCCGCGGGCATGAAGGGCAAGCCCGGCCCCCTGGCGCTGGCCACAGTGGTCCACCGGGTGGCCGTGCTCTCCAGCCTGCACACCCTGCGCAGCAGCGAGAACCCCTGCGAGGCGCCGGCGGTGCGCCACCTGCTGTCGCGCTCGCGCCGCGCCTGCGCCAAGCGCGGTGAGCGCCCGCGCAAGAAGACCGCGATCACCGCGGACATCCTGCGGGCCATGCTGGCCACCTGCGACGACTCCCTGCTGGGACTGAGGGACGCTGCCCTGCTCACATTCGGCTTCGCCACCGGCGGGCGCCGGCGCAGCGAAATTGCCTCAGCGACCTACGAGAACCTGCGACGCGCCGGCGACGACGCCTACACCTACTTCCTGGGGCACGGTAAGACGCTTCAGGCCGGCCCGAGCGCAGGGTCCACGCCGGACAAGCCGCTGTTCGGGCTCGCCGCCGACGCCATGACGGCCTGGCTGGACGCCTCGAAGATCAGCCAGGGCCCGCTGTTCCGGTCCCTGAGCAATGGCCAGCTCGGCACCCGGCCATTGTCCACCCAGGCGGTCAACAACATCGTCCAGTCGCGGGCGCGCCAGGCCGGGCTCGAGGGGGATTTCGGCGGTCACAGCCTGCGATCGGGCTTTGCCACAGAGGCGGGTCTCAGTGGCGTGTCGCTGCAGGAGACCATGCAGCTCACCGACCACCGCTCCGTGGCGAGCGTGATTGGATACTTCCAGATGGGGTCGCTGATCCACTCCCAAGCGTCCAGACTGCTTGAGTGAGGCTTGCTTGAGATAGCGGAGTGGTACCGATCTGGGGGTGCAATTACCGTGCGGCCCGTTCTATGTTTGGATCTCGCGGAACACCTCGGGCCCGGATCTCCCCGTGAAAACGAAGCGTGTGCTGGTCAGCTCTTGTACTCGGTTGTATCCCCTCGCAACAAGCGCGCTTACCTTAGCGTACTGTTCGTATGGTGGTTTAAGGCCATCGCCCAACAGCAACATGCGGCGTGGATTGATTGGAAAAATGGTGAGCGCGCCGGGTGTCAGGGGGCCCGCCCGCAGCCGCTGGGCATGCTGAAATCCAACAGGTCGATCGGAGGTGACAAAGACGTCCTCGTCGGTGCAGAGCACTGACCATCGCATCCCAAAGAAGGCTTTCGCGATTGCGCCTGCTTGGGTCCACACCATGTGGGTGAAGAACCGATGGGGGTCAGTGGGATCCGGACGGTGGCTGGGGTCGACGGGATCACCGAGCACTTGTGGAGAGCACCATTCGCTGGCGCTCGGTGGGCCTTGAGTCTGTCCGTACAACCTATTCCGGAGACTCATTATTGTGTCGATCGTCTTCAAGATGTCGGGGTTACGGAGGTGCAATGTGGCGACGAATAGCGACAGCTCATTGCGGAGTGACTCATCCTGCAAGCTCGGCTCACCTTCTGTGAACTCGATCCATCGATGGCCAAGTTTGGCCTCAATCTTGTCGAGGGCCACTTCCAGTGCCCAGTCGCGCAGGCCGTTCTGGTCTGCTGGCGCGTAGAGATATCGCCTGACGCAAACTTCCTTCACCGACGTAGGTCTTGGTGTCTGTCCAGTGTTGTTTTTGTCGAAGACATAGACGCGGGGTGTCTTAGACCGGCGTGACTCAGGAGTGGCGAAATGCTGAAGGTACGAGCGCGGAACCCAGTGGTGATGCTTGGGGGCGGGCTTTTTAGCGGTCACTTAGTTCACCTTTGAGAAGCGTTCGTGGCCTGGGCGCATGCCAATGGCATGGCCATCCAGTACATCCAGCCGGGCAAGCCCAACCAGAACGCCTACGTCGAACGCTTCAACCGCACCTTCCGGGATGAGGTACTGGACCTGCACCTGTTCCTGCGGATCCAAGACGTCCGGGAAGCCGCCTGGACGTGGATGACCGAGTACAACGAGGAGCACCCCCACGATTCCCTGGGCGACCTGACGCCCGCAGAGTTCCGCCAAAAAGCCGCCGGAGGTTCTACTTTTGGAGTGTCTGCTTGACGGGGAAGCTTACGGACGGCCCGCTCGCGGAGCTAAATTGAGTAGCACTTCGACACGATGCCATGTCTGCTCATGCGTCGACTACGGCCGCGTAAGCAGCCCAGTCGATGGCCCGGACACTTCCTAGTGATTGCAACTTGGAGAGCAGCCGGAACAAGAAACTGATGAGGGCTCCTTCCGGAGGAAGCTTTCTCAATTTCCCTTCGAAAGTGTCGAAGGCGCCGTGATCCAGCGCGCACCCGCAGTCGAGCCGCTCCTCATGCTCCGTCGGGAGGTTCATCTCGAACGTCGCTCCCAGCCCATCAGACCAACTTGATCGCGGCGCCACGATGCCGGCGACGATGGGGAAGGGCTCTCTTGGACTGTGTACACCGCCAGCGTGCGCGATGGCGACCGAGGTTCGATACAGCTTCCGGACAGACGCCGCTTTCTGTCCCGCGTACGCAAGGTAGGCCTTGTCGAGATGGGGCTTCGACTCGAAGACCGCATAGACGGCTTCGGCAGGAACGTACCGATGCTTCTGCTGGTCGAGCAAGGTCGGCGTGAAGTGCCGATCGAAAATGATGATGTCGATCTGCTCGCTGCGTCCGCCGCGGCTATCTATGACGAACCCGGTTGCGACCTCATACCGGTTAGGGAAATAGGCACGAAAGACCTCGATCCAGTGGTCCTCGTTGACGCTGCCTTGCGTGCCGGGGTGCCCGATCGACTGCGACGCACGCCGAATTCTCAGCGCAAGCTCGCTCTGCACGTCGACAAAAGCATCGCGCATCCACGCGGTATCGGCCTTGCGTTCAGATTCCATGGGACGCCTCCTTCGTTACGAGAGCGGAAACTTCGGGCCGAAAAGATTTCTCCATTCGACGAGTGCGTCACCGTTGCGGCCTTGGCGAGCCAAGTGGATGGCATTGGCAGCCTCGTGGCTGGCAGTCTCCAACAACGAGCGCGCCCGCTGCTTGCGAGCGGTGTCCATGTCATTGCTTATCGGGGGGCCCAGGCCGGCGGGATCCTTCCATTCGTCCATGATCCGGTCCGCCAAGGTGGTGAAGAAGCCCTGGAACTCGTAATCGAAGCGGCCGTGGAAATCGCCGTGCAGGCATTCGAGCGCCATGACTTCCACGAGGAAGGACGGCTTGATCGGCTTTTCCCCGTGCTTCAGGTTGTTGTTCCAGTACTTCATCATGCGTACCAGCCCCTTCCACTCATTGGAGTAGGCTTGGTGCGCCGCGATCGCCTTCTTGGCATGGGTTTCCGGATTGGTCTTGATCCACTTTCCGGACGCGTTGTCCGGGATTTCGTAGTCGTCGCCGGCGGCGAACGCCGGTACCGCATCAATGCTCAGAATCTGCTCGTTGGTGTTGTCTTCGTCATCCGGCTTGATACCGAAGTCGACATTGATCGACCGCCCCTGCTTGCGAACGCGATCCTTACCGTACTTTTCGGCCAGGGCATCGTAGAACGCGTCCAGCACCGCCGAGGGATGTTTTTCGCGATAGTGGCGCTCAGCCTGCGCGAGGACAAAGAAGATATCGATGTCCTTGAGCGGCTTGGTCTTGGTGTG
The DNA here is from genome assembly GCA_019634735.1 of Lysobacterales bacterium. Classification (NCBI taxonomy): domain Bacteria; kingdom Pseudomonadati; phylum Pseudomonadota; class Gammaproteobacteria; order Lysobacterales; species Lysobacterales bacterium. The sequence continues at coordinate 53,718 of JAHCAT010000019.1, forward strand.
CCGCTTGTAGGAACCGGTGAGGAAGTCGCGATCGATCTTGAACTTCGTAGCAAGGTACTCGCGCACTTCCGTGTGCCGCGCGCTCGCGTTGTCCTGCTCGCGCTGCGTCAATTCCAGTCGACTCTTGAACTTCCGAAACGCCTCGTCTAGCGTGATCATCCGACCTTCCTCCAGTACGCGGCATTCGCGCCTAGCCCCTGATGCTGGACCGTAGCGCCAAGGCTCTGGCGCACCATGCCATCCGTGGAACGAAACGACGCCGAAGACCAACCGTCAACGTTGGGCCGACCCGGCTTGTTCTGAAGGATCAGACGATACTTCGCCTGACTGGGCACCACCCCCGCCTTGAGGATGGCGTACCGAAGCTGTTCGGTATCGGTCCAGAACGACCCGTTGCCAGACGACCACTGGTACACGACCGTGATGTCCCAGCGCGTGATCAGCGCATCGGTGTTTGGATGGTAGATCTCTAGCGTCACGAGCTCGAGGTGACCTGAATCGAGCCAACTGCGGATGCCACGCTGGTTGACCTCCCAGTCGTCGGCGAACTTGGCCGGGTCCAGACCGCTGAGCCGGATGATGTCCTTCAAGCTCTTGAGGATGTTGTCAGCAACGTAGGTAACGGAATGGGTGTAGGAGTAGGCGCAGACGCTGGTCACTTGAAGAGCTCCTGCATGTTGATCTGGAGCGGTGCCGCTGCCGCGGCGTTTTTGCTTTCACTGACCGCGAACCCCTCCGCTGCGTCTCGCGCGGTGATCCGCGAGCTGTGTTCCTTGAGGGCGCGCTGCACCCATGCCAAGTCATCGGCGGAACACGGCAGCGACACGTGCCAGTCGCCCGCGAGGGGATCAAAACCGAGCGGCGATTCGTTGGCGGCCGATTCGTCGAGCGCGTCGTCGTCGTAGAGGCAGTAAATGCGCGTGCGCGGCCCGCTACAGGTCACGACGATTGGCGCGCCCCCGGCCGCGTGGTCGACGATGACGCTGGACGCAACGCCGACGACCGAGTTGAGTTCCTTCGACTTGTCTGACGTCTGGCCACGAGTCAGGAGCGTGACGATGGCGAACCACGTGTCGGAACCCGTGCGGTAGGGCGTACTGCGGAATGTGCGACTGGTGACCGTGCTCATTGCTTCGGCGCTCCCGGGCGACTGCGGCGAACGGTGGCCAGCATGTTGCGCAGCTGGTCAGCCGTCAGTTTGTTGGGGTCGGCCGCAACGTGCAGGTCACTCGCCATTGCCGCGGCAACGGCTTTGCGAATGGCGCGTCCATCGAGTCCCACGCACGCATCCGCGCAGGCGTCGACGGCGGAGGATCGCGCCAACCTGGCGATTGATGGAAACTCCTCGCCGAGTCCTTCGAGGCAGTCTGTGAGGATCTGCTTGCAGGCGCTGCGGTCCGGCAAGGGGACTTCCACTAAGAGATCGCAGCGCGAGGTGAAGGCACTGTCAACGGCTGCAGGGAAGTTCGAAGTGGCCACGAAGAGCAGGTCGGGGTATTCCTCAGCGAGAGCATCCAGCTGCACCAGCACCGCATCGGTCGCGCGATGGATATCAATAGGGTTGGCATCTAGGCTGAGTTTCGCGCGATCTGCCGCCAGGGTTTCAACCTCGTCTAGCAGCACCACGGTGGGCCCCAGCGTCGCTGCCTCCGCGATCGCCTTCGAGAAAAGGTCCGACACGGCGCGCTGCGTCCGGCCCATTGCCGAACTGGTCAACGCGTGCGGCTCGACTTCCAAGAGTCTGAAGTTTCTTACGCCCGTGAGGATGGAGGCGATCCGGCTGGCCAGCCCACGGGCCAGAGACGTCTTGCCCGTGCCGGGTTCGCCGGTGAGTAGGATCACCCCATGGAGCGGCAACACCGAGCGCTTCACGCGGCGCCGGATCGTAAAGTTGAGGACGGCCTGGCCGACAAGGCTTTCCTTGAATCGGGGCTCCGTGAAGATCGACACCCACAAGGCGTCCAATTCGGGGTCGGGCAGGACCCGAATCCGCTGGATTCCCGTAGGAAGGTGGTCAGGATCTGAAGCTGGCCGTTGCGACATCATTGTACCTCTTTTGACCTGAGGAGAGGCTAGATGAGCCACGTCTCACCAAGCGAGACACCAGATGTGGTTGTCCGCTACTACCTCAAACACAAGATCTTGGGGCGTGGTTGTTGAGCTTCAAGGGGACAGTCGAACTCGCCGTTTTCTCGCTTCCCCGATTAGGCGGTTAGGATCGAACTGTTAGACCAGTAGGCGGGACGCCATCCGGGGAGTTGGGCCGGCACTGCCATGCCCCCGTGCCCCAAAGTCCGCAAGCTTGGCGCAGTGGCGCTGCCGCAGCTATCAAAGGGGCCGGACGCGGTCGCAAAAGCCGCTGTAATACTTAAATAGAAACTGAACAATATTAGACGATATCCGCCATGTCTGCGGCAACTGAGACTCGGTGGTGGGCGATGTGAAGCTACATTCCCTGGACCTGCAGTCTCAACAAACGGCAAGGCCAGCAGCGTCGGGGCGCCGGCGACTGCCCCAAAGCCACCAACAGGAGTCCCGACAGACCAGGGTGACCGGATGCACCTAGCAAAAGAAAAGCCGCCGTGGCCCTGTGGCCCGCGGCGGCTCGAGTATTTCGCCTCCCATTGCCACCTTATGGTGGCCCGGGAAGCATAAGGTGGCACTTCGTGCCACTTTATGAGAGGCCCCACACTTGTCGGGCCTGTCTATATCGAGGCATTGGGACCCTGAGGCGTATGGTTGGCGCGATGTAATGTGCACGAGCTCCAGGGCGGTTCTGGAGCTCGGTAACCAGCTCCGGGTGAGTTCTGGCCCGGCATTGCGGTGTCCCGGTGTCCCATGGCGGCAACCTTGTGTTGGCGCTGCCTTAGCTCTCAAGGGGCCGGGAGCGCTCGCGAAGGCCGGGGCAAACCTAAACAGAAGCTTAACGAGAGGCGACGATCATTCGTCGTGCCTGCGGCCACTTGGGCTCAAGGGCGGGCCTTGGAAGCTACATACCGTGACACGTGCCGATATCGCGGACTTACAGTCTCGGCTGAGAACAAGCCCAGCCGTGTCGGGGCGAGCTGAAGTGCGGGCGACTGCCCCCAAGCCGCCCACAGAAGTCCTGACAGACCAAGGTGACCCGATGCACCCAGAAAAAGAAAAGCCGCCGGGGCCTTGCGGACCGCGGCGGCTGGAGTCTTTCGCCTTCCGTGCCACTTTATGGTGGCTTGGTAAGCATAAAGTGGCAGTTCGTGCCACTTTATGGTGAGGCCCACACCTGGACGGGCGGCCTCCAATGATTGGCTGGGGGACTAGGATTCGAACCTAGATAAACGGAGTCAGAGTCCGTTGTCCTACCGTTAGACGATCCCCCAGCAGGACCGGTGCAAGCGTAACAAACCCGGAAGGCCGGCCGCGACCCGGCAGGGTCGCGGCAGACGCAGGCGGATCAGCGCTTGGAGAACTGGGTGGCGCGACGGGCCTTGTGCAGGCCGACCTTCTTGCGCTCCACCTCGCGGGCGTCGCGGGTCATGAAGCCGGCCTTGCGCAGGTCGGTCTTCAGCTCGGCGTTGTACTCGACCAGGGCGCGGGAGATGCCCAGGCGGATGGCGCCGGCCTGGCCGGTGATGCCGCCGCCCTCGACGGTGACGTAGGCGTCGAACTTGTCGGTGTTCTGGGTCAGTTCCAGCGGCTGGCGCACGATCATGCGCGCGGTCTCGCGGCCGAAGAACTTGTCGAGCGGCTTGCCGTTGACGACGATGCTGCCGTTGCCCGGGCGCAGGAACACGCGCGCGGCGGAGGACTTGCGGCGGCCGGTGCCGTAGTGCTGGTTGGTTGCCATCGTTGCTGTCCTCAGATCTCGAGCGGAGCCGGCTGCTGGGCGGTATGCGGATGCTCGGCACCCTTGTAGACCTTCAGCTTCTTGAACATGGCCCGACCCAGCGGATTCTTCGGCAGCATGCCCTTGACGGCGATCTCGATCGCGCGCTCCGGATGACTGGCCAGCATGTCCTTCAGGGTGATCGACTTGATGTTGCCGATATAGCCGGTGACATGGTGGTAGACCTTGTCGTCCATCTTCTTGCCGGTCACCGCGATCTTCTCGGCGTTGACGACGACGAGGTAGTCGCCGGTGTCGACGTGCGGCGTGAACACGGGCTTGTGCTTGCCGCGCAGGCGGCGGGCCAGCTCGGACGCCAGGCGGCCGAGGGTCTTGCCGGATGCGTCGACCAGGAACCAGTCGCGCTTGACGGTCTCCGGCCTGGCGCTGGTTGTGGTTTTCATGGCAGCTCCGAACGGGTGTCGCGAAGAAAGGGGCGGGATCATAGCCCGGGAATCGGATCCTGGCAAGCGTCTGGGCCCGGGTGAGGCCGCGGGCGGCTACCATTGCGGCCATGCCCGGCGTCCCCGACCCCCACCCTGGCGATGCGCAAGGCCCCGGGCACCAGCCCGTGGCCGCGGAGGGCGGCCGGCCAGTATACCCGGATGCGGCCCGCCTGGCCGGGCTGGCGGACCGGTGCGTCCTGTGCGGACAGTGCCTGCCGGCGTGCCCGACCTACGCGGTGGCGCGCGAGGAAGGAGAATCGCCGCGTGGCCGGATCATGCTCGCCCGCGCCCTGCTGCGCGGCGAGGCGCCGCCGTCGCCGGCCCTGGTGGGCCATTTCGACAGTTGCCTGGCCTGTCGTCGTTGCGAGGCGGTGTGCCCGGCCGGCGTCCAGTACGGCAGCCTGATCGCCGGTGTCAGGGCACTGCCGGCGCTGGCGCAGCGGCGACCGCGCTGGCGTCGCCTGATGCTCCGCGTGCTGTCGCGTGCCTCGCTGCGCCGCTGGGCCCAGGCCGCCCTGCCGCTGCTGCGGCCGTTCCGGCGCGTTCCTGCCGCTGCAACACCCTGGCGCCTGCGCCTGGGCCTGCTTGCCGGCCTGCCCGCACCGGTGCGGGCTGCTGCACCGGTGCCCGGTCGACCGGCCCCGGCCGAAGTCGCTGGAGACACTGCGCTGTGGCCGGGCTGCGTCGCTGCGGACTGGGAACAGCCGCTGCATCGGGCCGCGCAGCGGCTGTTCCACGCCCTCGGCCAGCCGCTGGCGATGGCACCGGCGCTCTGCTGCGGCAACCTCGCCCTCCACGACGGCATCGCGGAGGATGCGGCGCGGCAGGCTGACGCCCTGGCCGGGCGACTGCGCGCCTCGGGCGTTCGTCGCGTCCTGGGCACCGCCAGCGGCTGCCATGACCGCGCCCGCCAGGTGCTGGCGGAGGCCGGCATCGAGGTGCAGGAATTGCACGTCGCCCTGGCCACCCATCCCGGCCTGGCCAGGCTGCGCTTCGCGACCCTGCCCGGACGCGTCGCGATCCACCAGCCGTGCAGCCAGCGCCTGCTGGGTCCTGCCAGCAGCCAGGCCGTGCTCGACCTGCTCGGGCGCATCCCCGGACTGGTGCCGGTCGCCCTGCCCGCCGCCGACCGCTGCTGCGGGGCGGCCGGCAGCCATTTCCTGGCGCAACCGCGGCAGGCCGTCGCCCTGCGCGAGCGGGTCGTGCAGGACATCGACGCCGCGCAGCCCGACACGGTGGTCAGCACCAATATCGGTTGCCGGCTGATGCTTTCGCGGCCGCAGCAGGACGGGCGCCCTACACTCGAGATCCTGCACCCCGTCGAACTTCTCGCAAGGCAACTGTTGACATGAACGCCACTCCCGCCGCTGGCCTGGTCGATCGCTGTCTCTCCGAGGCCGACCGTGCCCTTCGCACCCTGTTCGCCACGCCATCCGCGCAGCGGCCGAACCCGGCCGGCGACGCCACGGCAGCAGCCACCGACGACGCCACCCGCCGTCACGTCGCCGGCCTGATGCGGATCAACCACGTCGGCGAGATCTGCGCCCAGGCCCTGTATTCCGGCCAGGCAGTCACCGCCCGCAACCCGGCGACCCGGGCGCAGCTGCTGGCCGCGGCCCGCGAGGAGACCGACCACCTGGCCTGGTGCGCGCAGCGGCTCGACGAACTGGGTGACCGCCCGAGCCTTCTCAACCCGCTCTGGTACGGCGGCGCCTTCGCGATCGGCGCGGTCGCCGGCCTGCTCGGCGACCGCCTGAGCCTGGGTTTCGTGGTCGAGACAGAGCGCCAGGTCGAGGCGCACCTGGCCGACCACCTGCAGCAGTTGCCGGAAGGCGACGAACGCAGCCGGCGGATCCTGTCGCAGATGCAGGCCGACGAGGCCCGCCACGCCGAGGAGGCCGGCCAGGCCGGCGGCGCGCCCCTGCCCGCCCCCCTGCCGCGCCTGATGGCGCTGGCGGCGGAGGTGATGAGGAAGGTGGCGTATCGGGTCTGAGACCGGGGACCGGGGACCGGGGACCGGGGACCGGGGACCGGGGACCGGGGACCGGGGAGGCTAAGCGATCCGGCGCAGGACGCAACTGGGCATGACATCAGCGGCGTAAGCCGGCTCGCCGCAGAGGGTTGATTTCCATTTCGAGGTCGGTTTTCGAGCGCGGTGCAGCGGTCGATGCCCTACGGTCTCAAGGAACCCTCCGGACCCGCTCCCTGGTCCCTGGTCCCCGGTCCCCGGTCCCCGCTAAAGCAGATTCCGCCCGTGGAACAGCTCCTCGATCTCGACCTTGACGCGCTGCTCGATGCGCAGGCGGTCCTTGAACGAGAGGTCGGCGGCGCGGGCCTCGAACAGGTAGGTGTCGAGGTCGAAGTCCTTGATGTGCATCTTCGTGTGGAAGATGTTCTCCTGGTAGACGTTGACGTCGAACATCTCGTAGCGGTTGCGCACCGCCCGCGACAGGTAGTCCTGGATCGAGTTGATCTTGTGGTCGATGTAGTGCTTGCGGCCGCGCACGTCGCGGGTGAAGCCGCGCACCCGGTAGTCCATGATGACGATGTCGGACTCCAGGCTCTCGATCAGGTAGTTGAGCGCCTTCAGCGGCGAGATCACCCCGCAGGTGGCGACGTCGATGTCGGCCCGGAAGGTCGCGATGCCGTCGTGCGGGTGGGTCTCGGGATAGGTGTGGACGGTGATGTGGCTCTTGTCCAGGTGGCCCACCACGCTGGCCTCGGCGGGGTGCTCGCGCACCGCGCCCGGCACGATGTGCCCGGCCGCCTTCTTGTCGATCACCGGCTCCTCGGAGATCAGGATGGTCACCGAGGCGCCCTGCGGGTCGTAGTCCTGGCGAGCGATGTTCAGGATGTTGGCGCCGATGATCTCGGCGACGTCGGTCAGGATCTGCGTCAGCCGGTCGGCGTTGTAGGCCTCGTCGATGTACTCGATGTAGCGCTGGCGCTGCTCGTCGCTGACCGCGTAGCAGACGTCGTAGATATTGAAGGACAGCGCCTTGGTCAGGTTGTTGAAACCCTGGAGCTTGAGGCGCGGGAGCGGCTTGACCACGTTGATGACCACCACGACGAGGCGGGCCGCCCGTGTGCCGCCCGGAGGCCGCGGATTATCGGACCCCCGGCCCGCGGGCGCAAACCGGCCCGGCCCGGCGGTTGCCGGCGCGTTTGCGATGATTCATAGTGCTGGCCTTGCAGGGGGACGACCTATGACCGCTCAGCTTCCCGCCTCGCTCGCGCCGGATCGCGCCTCGATCGAGCGTTTCCTTTCCCTGTGCCATCGCCGCCGCTACCCGGCCAAGGCCGTGATCATGCGGCCCGGCGACCCGGCCAACACCCTGTTCTTCGTGGTGGAGGGCTCGCTCAGCATAATCGCCGAGGACGAGGAGGGCCGCGAGATCATCCTGGCCTACGTCAACCCGGGCGATTTCATCGGCGAGCTCGGCCTGTTCGTCGAGACGCCCCGGCGGGCGGTGATGATCCGCACCCGGACCGCCTGCGACCTGGCCGAGATCAGCTACGAGCGCCTGTTCCAGCTGCTGGACGGCACCTTGCGCGACGACTGCCCGAAGATCCTGTTCAAGATCGGCTCGCAGATCGCCGACCGGCTGCTGGCCACGTCCAGGAAGGTCAGCCGGTTGGCCTACATGGACGTCACCAACCGGGTCGCCCAGACCCTGGTCGACCTGTGCAGCGAGCCGGACGCCCAGCCGCATCCGCAAGGCAAGCAGATCCGCATCTCGCGCCAGGAGATGAGTCGCATCGTCGGCTGCTCGCGGGAGATGGTCGGCCGGGTGCTCAAGCAGCTCGAGGAGCAGGGCGTCATCACAGTCACCGGCAAGACCATCGTGGTGCTGGGCTTCGGCACCGAGGCCGGCCCCAAGGTCATGCACCACCGGCTGGGCAGCAACGCCGCCTGAGCACCTGAGGGCCGCTCGCCCGCCAGCGACGCGGGCGGCCCGCGTCGGCCCGGCTCAGGCCGCCATCGAGGGCGCCTGGCCGAACAGCTCGGCCAGTGCGGCACCCGGATCGGGCGCCCGCATGAATCGCTCGCCGACCAGGAAGGCATGCACGCCGGCGGCACGCATGCGCTCGACGTCCTGGCGATCGTGGATGCCGGATTCGGTGACCAGCAGACGGCCTTCGGGCACCAGCGGCCGCAGCGACAGCGTGGTCTCCAGGCTCACCTCGAAGGTGCGCAGGTCGCGGTTGTTCACGCCGATCAGGTGCGCCGGCAGCGTCAGCGCCCGCTCCAGCTCGGCGCCGTCATGGACCTCCAGCAGGGCATCGAGGCCCAGCGACTCGGTCAGCGCCAGCAGCTCGCGCAGCTGCGCGTCGTCGAGGGCGGCGGCGATCAGCAGCACGCAGTCGGCGCCCAGCGCGCGGGCCTCCCAGACCTGCCAGGGATCGACCACGAAGTCCTTGCGCAGCACCGGCAACGCGCAGGCCGCACGCGCCTGGCGCAGGTGTTCGTCGGCGCCCTGGAAGAAGTCGGCATCGGTCAGCACCGACAGGCAGGCGGCGCCTGCAGCCTCGTAGCTGCGGGCGATCGCCTCGGGTCGGAAGTCGGCACGGATCACGCCCTGGCTGGGGCTGGCCTTCTTGACCTCGGCGATCACCGCCGGCCGGCGGTCGGCGACGCGACTGGCCAGGGCCCCGAAGAAGTCGCGCGCTGGCGGCACGTCTGCGCAGCGGGCGCGCAGTTCGGCCAGCGGCGTGGTGGCCGCGCGGGCGGCGACTTCTTCGCGCTTGCGCGCCAGGATGCGATCGAGGATGTCGCTCATGCCAGTGACCCGTTCAACGCGTGCGCCGCAGGTGCCGGGCGTGCCCGGATTCGCGACGGGCCGGGCACGTTAGCACGGTCCGCCGCGGCCGGTGTGGGCCCTGCGTCACGACGCCGCGGCGACCCGGCCGGTGGCCGCGACGAAGGCGTCCAGGCGGGTCCGCGCGGCACCGCTGGTGATCGCCGCACGGGCACGCGCCAGGCCGTCGGCGATGTCGACGGCGACGCCGGCGGCGTACAGCGCGGCGCCCGCGTTGAGGGCCACGATGTCGGCGGCGACGCCCGGCGTGCCGTCCAGGACATCCAGCAGCATCCGCTGGGATTGCGCCGGATCGTCGACCCGCAGGCTGCGGCTGGACGCCATCGCCAGCCCGAAGTCCTCCGGATGGATCTCGTACTCGCGCACCGCGCCGTCGCGCAGCTCGCCGACCACGGTGGCGGCGCCAAGGGAGATCTCGTCCATGCCGTCCTTGCCCCAGACCACCAGGGCGCGGCGCGCGCCCAGGCGCTGCAGGACGCGCACCTGGATGCCGACCAGGTCGGGATGGAACACCCCCATCAGGATGTCCGGCGCGCCGGCCGGGTTGGTCAGCGGCCCGAGGATGTTGAAGATCGTGCGCACGCCCAGCTCGCGCCGCACGGCGGCGACATTGCGCATCGCGCTGTGGTGCATGGGCGCGAACATGAAGCCGATGCCGGTCTGGGCAAGCACCTGCGCGACCTCCGGTGGCGTCAGCTCGATCCGGGCGCCCAGCGCCTCCAGCACGTCGGCGCTGCCGGAGCGGCTGGAGACGCTGCGGTTGCCGTGCTTGGCGACCCGCGCGCCGGCCGCCGCGGCCACGAACATGGCGGCGGTCGAGATGTTGAAGGTGTGCGCGCCGTCGCCACCCGTGCCGACGATGTCGAGCAGGCGGTCGGCATCCGGCACCTCGACGCGCTGCGCGAACTCGCGCATCACCTGGGCGGCGGCGGCGATCTCGCCGACGGTCTCCTTCTTGACGCGCAGGCCGGTGAGCAGGGCCGCGACCAGGGCGGGCGGCACCTCGCCGCGCATGATCGCGCGCATCAGGTCCAGCATCTCGTCGTGGAAGATCTCGCGGTGCTCGATCACCCGCTGCAGGGCGGCCTGGGGACTGAGGGTCATGGCGGATCCGGAAGCACCCATGGCTCAGGCGGCCAGCGGCCGGGCGCGACCCAGCGCCAGGAAGTTGGCCAGCAGGTCGTGGCCGTGCTGGGTCAGGATCGACTCGGGGTGGAACTGCACGCCCTCGACCGGCAGGCTGCGATGGCGCAGGCCCATGATCTCGTCGAGACCGCCATCGGCACGCTCCGTCCAGGCGGTGATCTCCAGGCAGTCCGGCAGCGACTCGCGCGCCACCACCAGGGAGTGGTAGCGGGTTGCCTCGAACGGATCGGGCAGGCCGGCGAACACGCCCTGACCGGTGTGGCGGATCGCCGAGGTCTTGCCGTGCATGACCTGGCGGGCGCGCACCACCTCGCCGCCGAAGGCCTGGCCGATCGCCTGGTGACCCAGGCACACGCCCAGGATCGGGAACTCTCCGGCCAGCTCCGTGACCACCGCCAGCGAGATGCCGGCCTGGTCGGGTGTGCACGGTCCGGGGGAGACCACGATGTGGGAGGGTGCCAGCGCGCGGATGCCGGGCAGGTCGATGGCATCGTTGCGCACCGTGTGCACCTCCTCGCCCAGCTCGCCGAGGTACTGGACGATGTTGAAGGTGAAGCTGTCGTAGTTGTCGATCATCAGGACCATGGCGCACTCCCGGCGGGGAGGGCGCATGGTAGCGGCTTGCGCGCAGCCTGCCGTCACTCTCCCGGCCCTTTCCCGATCATGGCCAGCCCCGACCCTCTCCCCCGCCCCTCCCCCGCGGGCGGGGGAGGGGAGAAGTGCGGTGCCGTCGCACCGGCGACACGCCGCCCGGCAGCGAGCTGGGACACGCCGCCAATCAGGCCTCGCAAAGGAG
>JAHCAT010000020.1 GCA_019634735.1 Lysobacterales bacterium
CAGCAGGCTGTTTTTCAACAGCCTGCTGGGTTCCGGGTCCCGTTCCGGCAGCGCCGCGGCGGAGTGCCGAAGGACGGCCGACGCCGGCAGGGAGCCTACCGGCGGCGCCGCTGCGCCGGTCGTCAGGACGCAGCCGCCGCGGCAACCCCTGGTTCAGCGCGCGCTTTCCAGCGCGGCGATGCGCTCGGTCAGCGGCGGATGGCTCATGAACAGGCGCTTCAGGCCGGCCGCCATGTGGCCGCTGATGCCGAACGCCTGGACTTCCTGGGGCAGGGTCGACTCGCCCTGATTGCCGCCCAGCCGGCGCAACGCCGCGACCATCTTCTCGCGGCCGGCTAGGCGGGCGCCGCCGGCGTCGGCGCGGAACTCGCGATGCCGCGAGAACCACATGGCGATGATCGAGGCCAGGATGCCGAGCAGGACCTGGGCGATCACCACGGTGATCCAGTAGCCCATGCCGGGACCACGGTCGTTCTTGAACACGACCTGGTCGACGATCCGGCCGATCACCCGCGACAGCACGATCACGAAGGTGTTCAGGACGCCCTGCAGCAGGGCCATGGTCACCATGTCGCCATTGGCGACGTGGGCGACCTCGTGGCCCAGCACCGCCTCGACCTCGTCGCGCTCCATCTGCCGCAGCAGACCGGTGCTGACCGCGACCAGGGCGTTGTTGCGGTTCATGCCGGTGGCGAAGGCGTTCATTTCCGGGGCGTCGTAGATCGCGACCTCGGGCACGCCGATGCCGGCGTCCTTCGCCTGCCGGTGCACGGTGGCGACCAGCCAGCGCTCCGCCTCGTTGGCCGGACGCTGCGGATCGATGACCTGCGCCCCGGTGGCGCGCTTGGCGACGAACTTCGACATCGCCAGCGAGATGAAGGAGCCGGTGAAGCCGAGCAGCGCGGCGAACACCAGCAGCGAGGTGAAGTCCTGGCCGGTCGAGGCCAGGTACATGTCCAGGCCCAGCAGCTTCATCACTACCGACAGCACCAGCAGGACGGCGATGTTGGTGGCGGCGAACAGGGCGATCCGCTTGAGCATGGGACACTCCGGGTGGCAGGGTTTCAGGGGATTATAGGTGGGGCGCGTGTGCCCGCCGTTCAAGTCCGATGACCGTTCAGCATCCCGAAATCGTGCAGCCGTCCTACCGGGGCCGTTTCGCGCCCTCCCCCACAGGCGCCCTGCACCTGGGCTCATTGCTGGCGGCGGTGGCGAGCTGGCTGCGTGCGCGCAGCCAGGGCGGCGCCTGGCTGGTCCGGATCGAGGACATCGATCCCCCCCGCGAACGGCCCGGCGCCAGCGCCGGCATCCTGGCGACCCTGGCGGACTTCGGGCTGGCCAGCGACGAACCGGTGCTGTTCCAGTCGACCCGCGCGGCGGCCTACCAGGCCGCCCTCGATGCCCTGGTCGCGTCCGGCCAGGCCTTCCCGTGCCACTGCTCGCGCCAGGACGTGCGGGCGCGGGGCGGGCACCACGGCCCCTGTGCGCCCGATGCCGGCAGCAAGTCGGCGCCGGCCTGGCGCCTGCGGGTCCCTGCCGGGACGATCGGCTTCGAGGATCGCCTGCAGGGTCCGCAGTCGCTGGATCCCGCCGCTGGCGAGGGCGACTTCGTGCTCCGCCGCAGCGACGGATTGTGGGCCTACCAGCTCGCCGTGGTGGTCGACGACCACGCCCAGGGCATCACCGAGGTGGTGCGCGGCAGCGACCTGCTGGACTCGACGCCGCGGCAGATCGTCCTGCAGCAGGCCTTGCGCCTGCCGACGCCCGGCTTCCTGCACCTGCCGGTCCTGCTCGACGACGATGGCCGGAAACTGTCCAAACAGCACCTGTCCATGCCGGTGGATGGCGGCGATCCGCTGCCGGCACTGCGCCAGGTGCTGGCCCTGCTCGGCGTGCCGCCAGCGCTGCGGCAGCCGACCGTCCCGCCGGCGCGGCTGCTGGCGGACGCGGTCGGCGGTTTCGAAATCGGCCGGCTACCAGGCGGCGTCTCTCTTCGCAGTGCAGCATGGCGCGCGGTGGCGAACCGCTAGACTTCCCGCTGTTCGTCCCCGACAACTTCCAAGGAGCGCTCCATGACCTCTCGCGTGGCACTGGTGACCGGCGGCACCGGCGGAATCGGCTCGGCAATCTGCGAGCGTTTGGCCAGCCGCGGCCACAAGGTGGTGACCAACTACCGGAACGAGGACAAGGCGCGCGCCTGGCAGCGCGAGATGAAGGAGCGCGGCGTCGACATCGCCATCGTTCCCGGCGACGTGTCGACGGCGCAGCAGGCGGCGGAAATGGTCAAGGCCATCGCCGACCGCGTCGGCGCCATCGACATCCTGGTCAACAACGCCGGCATCACCCGTGACACCACCTTCCACCGGATGACCGCCGAGCAGTGGCAGGAAGTGATCAATACCAACCTCAACTCCTGCTACAACGTGACCCGGCCGGTCATCGACGGCATGCGCGAGCGCAAGTGGGGCCGGATCATCCAGATCGCCTCGATCAACGGCCAGAAGGGACAGTACGGCCAGGCCAACTATGCCGCCGCCAAGGCCGGCATGCACGGTTTCACGATCTCGCTGGCGCAGGAGAACGCCAAGCTGGGCATCACCGTCAACACCGTCTCGCCGGGCTACGTCGCCACCGACATGGTGATGGCGGTACCCGAGGAGGTGCGCGCAAAGATCGTCGCGCAGATCCCGGTCGGGCGCCTGGGCAAGCCCGAGGAGATCGCCTATGCGGTCGACTTCCTGGCCGCCGACGAGGCCGCCTGGATCACCGGCGCCAACCTGTCGATCAACGGCGGCCACTACATGGGCTGGTGATCCCCGTTCCTCCGGGGACCGCGATCGGCGGCGCGCCCGCCGCGCGCGGTCCCCGCGTCTCCACGGGCCTCGCGACGCCGTCGCGCCGTGCACCCCCCGACCCTGCTGCGCCGCCGCAACTGGTGCGCCGCACAAGCCCCTGCTAGGCTGGGGCCATGGCCGACAAGCGCGTCATCAAGAAGTATCCCAACCGGCGTCTCTACGACACCGCGATCTCCAGCTACATCACCCTCGAGGACGTCCGCCAGCTGGTCATGGACGAGGAGGACTTCGAGGTGGTCGACGCCAAGAGCGGCGAGGACCTGACCCGCTCCGTCCTGCTCCAGATCATCTCCGAGCACGAGGACCACGGGCAGCCGATGTTCACCACCAAGCTGCTCACCCAGATGATCCGCTTCTATGGCGATTCCATGCAGGGCTTCATGGGCAGCTACCTGGAGCGCAGCCTGCAGATCTTCATGGATCAGCAACAGCAGTTCCGCGACCAGCTCGGCAACCTGCTGGGCCGCACCCCCTGGTCGATGCTCAACGACCTCGCCGAGCGCAACATGGACCTGTGGAACAACATGCAGCAGGGCATGCTGTCCGCCGCCACCCGTATCCAGAAGGAAGGCACCGGCCAACGGCCCGCCGGCGGCAAGCCGGACAAGCCGGCCAAGCCCTGAGCACCGGCCCCGTCCGGCCGCCCCCGTTCGGGACCGTTTGACGCACCGCCGCAGCCTGCCTACCATCGGCCGCCGTTGCGGGCCCCGCCCGCGCCACGGATGGCATACAGGCCATGGATGACAGACGGATCGCGGTGGTCACCGGCGGCATCGGCGGCCTGGGCACGGAAATCTGCCGGCACCTGGCGCGCGCCGGGCGGCGCGTGATCGCCGCCGACCTGGCGGCCCGGGAGGAGCGCCTGGCGGCCTTCGCTGCGGAAACCGCCGACCTCGGCGAGGCGATCTCGTTCGCGCCCCTGGACGTCACCGATTTCGAGGCCTGCCAGGCGTTCGCGCGCGACATCGAGGCCCGCCACGGCGCCATCGACATCCTGGTCTGCGCCGCGGGCATCACCCGCGACACCACGCTGCGCAAGATGGAGGAGCGGCATTGGCGCGAGCTGATGCGGGTCAACCTCGACGGCGTGTTCAACGCCTGCAGGGCGGTGGTCGAGGGCATGACCGCGCGCGGCTTCGGGCGCATCGTCAACATCTCTTCGGTGAACGGTCAGACCGGCCAGTTCGGGCAAACCAATTACGCCGCCGCCAAGGCCGGTATCCACGGCTTCACCATGGCGATGGCGCGCGAGGTCGCCCGCAAGGGCGTGACCGTCAATTCGGTGGCGCCGGGGTACTGCCGCACCGCCCTGGTCATGGCTGTGCCCGAGGCGGTGCGCGAACAGATCGTCGCGCAGATTCCGGCGGGGCGACTCGGCGAGCCGCGCGAGATCGCCCGCACCGTGGCCTTCCTGAGCGACGACGACGCCGGCTACATCACCGGCGCCCTGGTGCCGGTCAACGGCGGCTATTTCATGAGCTTCTGAGGCTGTCGACCGCCGCCGCACCGACGGGGGCGCAGGTCCGCTGCCCCCGCCAGCCGGCCGCAGCTGCCGGGTTCAGCCGCCGCGCGCCGCCAGCCAGTCGTGGATCGCCTGCGGCACCTCGCGCTGGGCGCGGCCCGACACGTAGATGCCGATGTGGCCGCCGCGGAAGGCCAGCTCGCTGTAGTCCTCGGTGCCGACGATGCCGCCAAGCGGCCGCGAGGCGTCCGGCGGCACCAGGTGGTCCTGCTCGGCGAAGATGTTCAGCACCGGCATGGTGATGTTGATCGGATCGACCGCCCGGCCGCCGATCTCAAGGCCGCCGTTGATCAGCTTGTTGCCCTGGTAGAAGTCCTTGATGAACTGGCGGTAGGCCTCGCCGGCCAGGTCCGGCGAATCGAAGATCCACTTCTCCATGCGCAGGAAGTTCTCCAGCTCGGCCTTGTCGTCGAGGATGTCGACCAGGCCCACGTACTTCTGGAAGTTCAGGCGGTACGGCTTGAGCATGAGATAACAGAAGTTCATCAGGTCGGCCGGGACGTTGCCGACCGCGTCGACGAACAGGTCGACGTCCATGCCGCGCGCCCAGTGGCCCAGCATGTTGTCGGGCGTGTGGAAGTCGACCGGCGTGACCATGGTGATCAGGTTGCGCACCTTCTCCGGGTGCAGGGCGCTGTAGCACACCGAGAACGCGCCGCCCTGGCAGATGCCCAGCAGGTTGATCGCGTCCAGGCCGTGGCGGTCGGCGACCGCCTGCACGCAGCGGTCGATGTAGCCGTTGATGTAGTCGTCCAGGGTCAGCCAGCGGTCGGAACGGTCCGGATAGCCCCAGTCGATCAGGTAGACGTCCTCGCCGCGCGCCAGCAGGTTGCGCACCAGGGAACGGTCCTCCTGCAGGTCGACCATGTAGGGCCGGTTGACCAGCGCATAGACGATCAGGATCGGCACCTTGGCGGTCGGCGGCTGGTCGCCCTTGAACCGGTACAGGACCAGCTTGTCCTCGCGGTAGACCTCCTCCTTGGGCGTGCAGCCGAAGTCGACGTCGTCGACCTCGCGCAGGGTCGACAGGCCCGCGGCCAGGTGCTGGTTGAAGCGCATCGCTTCCTCGACCAGGGCCTGCGGTCCGAACTTGAGTGCTCCGATCATGGCTCAGCGGCTCCTGCGCGGGCTGCGGGCAGTGGAACGCACCACCGGGGTCTCGGCGCCGCGGGCACGGGTGGCGCGCGCCGCCTTGCTCTTGCTGCGGGCCTTGCCGGCCTTGGCCGGCGTGCCGGCGGCTGGCTTGGCGGCGGCGGCCGGCTTGGTGGCCGGCTTGGCGGCGGCATCATCCGTGCCGCCCTTCCCTGCCGGACCGGCCGAGGATCCGCCACGGCGCAACGCATCGATTTCGGCACGCAGCCGGCGCAGCTCGCGCCGGTGCTCATGCAGCTGGCGCGCCATGGAGTCGACCTCGGTGCGACCGGGCAGGCCTAACTGCGCGCCCAGCCGCTCGATCTCGGCGTTGATGCCGGACCGCACCCGCATCTGCGCATCGACAAGGGCGCCGCTGGCTTCGCGGTAGTCCGGACCCAGGGCCACCTCGGCGAAGGCCTCCTCGGCGGCATCGATCCACAGGTCGTAGAGCGCGCGTACGGTCTCGATCTGCCGACCCGGCTGCTCGCGTTCGGCCAGCTTGGCCTCGAACCGGTCGAGGGCGCCGCCGGTCGCCTTCAGCATCACCTCGCGGAAACGCACGGCGGCGGCCTGGTAGTCCAGCCAGGCCCGCGCCAGCGCCTGGCCGCGCTCGACGTGCTCGCGCTGCGGGCCGAACGCCGGCAGCGACAGCAGGCCGCCGAGATCGCCACTGACCGCCTGCATCGGGCCGCTGGCCAGGGAGCGCACCAGCTGCTCGACCTGGCCGGCATCGAAGCCACCGAACCAGTGCGGCTGGCCGAGGCCGGCCAGGGCGCCGGCGCCGAAGCGCTCGTGCACGCGGCGCATCTCGGCGACGAAGGCCTGCGGATCGATGCCGCCGCCAGGCGCCTGCATGGCACCGGCATTCATCAATCCCTGCAGCAGGCCCAGGTAGTGCTTGCCGTGCGCCATCATCTGCTCGAACAGGGCATTCTGGTCGCGACCGGCGAAACCGCCGGGGAAGCCGCCCGGCATGGCGCCGGCCATGCCCCCGGACTGCGCGATCAGGGCGCGGCGCCAGGCCTCCAGCCCGTCCGCCCAGGGCGACCCGGGGCTGGCCGGGGGCCGCGCCGGCTCCATCACCTGGCCGGCCAGTCCGCGCCAGCCTTCCCAGTACTGCTGCTGCAGCTTGGCCATCTGGCCGAGCCAGTCGCCCTGATCGCTCATCGGTCGATATCCTCGCATCTGCGGATGACGGTCATGCTAACGCGGATGGCCTGTGCCCGGTCGCGCCGCGGCGCTGCGGAAGGCAGCCGCCCGCCCGGGCATTGCGCCGTGGCGCCCGCAGGCGGGAGCGGCGCGCGACACGCTCAGCCGATCCGGTCCAGGCCGCCCATCCAGGGCCGCAGCGCTTCGGGAATGTGGATCGAGCCGTCGGCCTGCTGGTGGTTCTCCATTACCGCGATCAGCGCGCGGCCGACTGCCACGCCGGAGCCGTTGAGGGTGTGCACCGGCTCCGGCTTGCCGGTCGCCGGGTTGCGCCAGCGCGCCTGCATGCGGCGCGCCTGGAAACCCTCGCAGTTCGAGCACGAGCTGATCTCGCGGTAGCTGTCCTGGGAGGGCAGCCAGACCTCCAGGTCGTAGGTGCGCGCCGCCGAGAAGCCCATGTCGCCGGCGCACAGCAGCATGCGGCGGTAGGGCAGCTCCAGACGCTCGAGCACGGCCTCGGCGCAGGCGGTCATGCGCTCGAGTTCGGCATCGCTGTCCTGCGCCGCCACCACACTTACCAGCTCGACCTTCTCGAACTGGTGCTGGCGGATCATGCCGCGGGTGTCGCGTCCGTAGGAGCCCGCCTCGGAGCGGAAGCACAGCGAGTGCGCGGCCATGCGCAGCGGCAGCGCCTCGGCGTCCAGCAGCTCGCCGCGCATCAGGTTGGTGAGCGGCACCTCGGCGGTCGGGATCAGGTAGCGGGTCGGCTCACCGCGGGTGGCAAACAGGTCCTCCTCGAACTTCGGCAACTGGCCGGTGCCATGCATGCTGTCGGCGTTGACCAGCAGCGGCACGTTGCACTCCAGGTAGCCGTGCTCGGTAGTGTGCAGGTCCAGCATGAACTGCGCCAGGGCCCGGTGCAGGCGGGCGAGCTGGCCGCGCAGTACGGTGAAGCGGGCGCCGGACAGGCGCGCGGCGGCATCGCCGTCGAGCCAGCCGTCGCGGGCGCCCAGCTCGACATGGTCGCGAACCGGAAAATCGAAGCGCCGGGGCTCACCGACGCGCCGGACCTCGACGTTGCCGGCCTCGTCGCGGCCGTCCGGCACGCCCGCCTGCGGCAGGTTGGGCAAGCCGGCCAGCAGTGCCGACAGCTGCTCCTGGATGCCCGCCAGGGCGGCCTCCGAGGCCTTCAGCTGCTCGCCCAGGCCGGCCACCTCGGCCAGGATCGGCGCGGCATCCTCGCCGCGCGCCTTGGCCTGGCCGACCGCCTTCGACAGGCTGTTGCGCCGTGCCTGCAGCCCCTCGGCCTCGACCTGCAGGCGCTTGCGCTCGGACTCCAGGCGCTCGAACTCGGCGCGGGGAAAGGCGAATCCGCGTCGCGCCAGGGCCGCGGTGACGGCATCGGGCTGGCCGCGCAGGAGGACGGGATCGAGCATGTTGCTGGGCCTTGACACTTGGGGTCGGCGATTATCCCGGGCGCTCGGGGGGTGGCGCAAACCGCTGGCGCACGTGGGCCGCCAGCGCCAGCGTGGAGGCGTCGAGGCCGTCGCCGGGATCGCCGCCGGCCAGCACCGGCAGCAGACGCGCGGCCAGCGTCTTGCCCAGCTCCACACCCCACTGGTCGAACGGGTTGACGCCGCACAGCAGCGCATACACGAAGGTCTTGTGCTCGTACAGCGCGAGCAGCGCACCCAGGGCCTCGGGGGTCAGGCGATCCAGCAGCAGCGTGTTGGAGGGCCGGTCGCCGGGGAAGCTGGTCTGCGCAGCCAGCATCTCGCGGCGCGCCGGATCGGTCTCGCCCGCCAGCAGCGCATGGGCGGCCGCCCGGTCCCGCCCGGCCATCAGCGCGGCGCCCTGCGCCAGCAGGTTTGCGAGCAGCGCCTGGTGGTTGCCATGCAGGTCGTGGTCCGGCCGCACCACGCCGACGAAATCGACGGGCACCACGTCGGTACCCTGGTGCAGCGCCTGGAAATAGGCGTGCTGGGCATTGGCGCCGACGCTGCCCCAGATCACCGGCACGGTGGGCAGCGCGACCGGCTCGCCCTGTGCGGTCACCCGCTTGCCGTTGGACTCCATCTCCAGCTGCTGAAGCCAGCCCGGCAGGGCGGCCAGGCGATCGTCGTAGGGGACGACGCACAGGCTGCCACGGCCCAGCCAGACCCGGTTCCACCAGGCCAGCAGGGCCAGCCGCACCGGCAGATTGTCGGCAAGCGGCGCATCGCGGAAGTGGCGGTCGACCTGCGCCGCGCCGGCGAGCAGACCGCGGAAGCCGTCCATGCCCAGCGCCAGCGCCACAGGCAGGCCGGCCGCCGACCACAGCGAGAAGCGACCGCCCACGTAGTCCCACATCGGCAGCACTTGCCCGGCGGGCACGCCGAACGCCTGCGCGGCCTCGACATTGGCGCTCACCGCGAACAGGCGCGTGGCGGCGTCTTCCCGGCCCAGGGCGGCAACCAGCCAGTCGCGCAGCACACGACCGTTGAGCAGAGTCTCCTGGGTACCAAAGCTCTTGGACACCAGGATGACCACGGTGCTCGCCGGATCGAGCGTCGCGCAGGTCCGGGCGACGCGCTCGCCATCGACATTGGCCAGGAAGTGCACGCGCGGGCCCTGATGACACCCGCCCAGCGCCTCGCAGGCCAGCCGGGGACCCAGCTCCGAACCGCCGATGCCGACGCTGACCACATCGGTGACCGCAGGCAGCGCCTGTTCCGGCAACGCCTGGCGCAGCCTGGCCACCAGCTCGGCCATCCGTGCCAGGGTCGCGGCGATCGCCTCGCTCTCTGCGCGCAGGACGGCGGGCACCTCGCCGGTCGGCGTACGCAGCAGCGCGTGCAAGGCCGCCCTGCCCTCGCTGACGTTGACCCGGCCGCCGGCCAGCATCGCGTCGCGGGCCGCCTCGACGCCGAGACGCCGGGCGTGGTCGAGCAGCGCCTGCCAGGCACCGGCATCGATCGGCTGCTTGGCGCAGTCGACGAGCACAGGGCCGATGCTGCCGGTCAGCCAGCCGGTCCGCCCAGGCTCGCGACGAAACAGCTCGAGCAGGGACACGCCGGCCAGGCGCGCGGCATGGCTTGCCAGCTGATCGATCTCGGTATCGATGCTCGTGCTCATCCGCGCAGCCGCACTGCCTTCCGGAACGCCGGCGGCAAGGTTAGCAGGCCCGTGCTAAGCAGCTTGAACGCGGTCGTTCCATGGGGACGCGAGGCAAGGCTGTCGAAATCGCATGGTGGTGCGGACCGTCGGACGGTGCAGGCGTTGGCGCCACCTTGTCGATCCGGCCAATGGGAGCAGACCGCACCGCGCCGCGGCGGGGAGATGGGCGGCCGCAGCAGCGGCCTCATGCGTGTCCGGGCTAGCGATCGACCGCGATCCGGGCCAGATGCACACGCGGCTGGCCATCGGCGATGCCGGTCCAGGCCAGCAGTGCGCCGCCCTCGACCGCCGCCATGCGCGGGAAGCCGTGGGCAGCGGCCACCGGCATCCCGGTGACGTCGACCTGCGCCAGCGACCGCCCCCGTTCGTCGAGCAGCTCGACCCGCAGCACGGCACCTGCGCCCTCGAGCCGATAGTGGCTGAGCAGGAAACGCCGGCCTGGCAAGGCTACGAGGTCGACGCGGCCTAGGCTGTCGCCCTGTGCGATGACCACCGCCGCGTGCCAGCGCCGACCCGCATCGCCGCTGGTGCGGACCTGGACCCGGCCCGGGCCGTCGGCCTCGTCGTAGGCGGCGGCCGCCACCGACCGGCCGTGCGCCGCGATCGCTGGGCCGTTCACGGGGCAACCGGCGATCCGCCAGCCGGTGGCGAACAACGGCTCGGCCGCCTGCCACCGCCCGGCGTGGAAGCGCTTCAGCACGACGTCCCGGATCTCCTCCGGACCGCGGTCGCGGTAGACCACCAGCAGATCCTCGCCGATGGCCACCGCGTCGGTCTGGCAGCAGTCGCACACGCGCTCGTCGAGCAAGGTGCTGGCGGGGGCACCCTGGGCGTCGACCCGGGCGGTGCGCAGGGTCATCGCGCCGCCGCTGGCGTCGCTGCGGCCGTGCACGTCGTCGCCATGACCGGCATGGCCGCCCTGGGTCTCCCGACCATCCAGCCAGACCGCCTGCGCGCCGCCGTCCGGGCGTGCCGCCCAGGCCACGAAGCCATGCTCGGTCGCGCTGTCGTCGTCATGCAGCCGGCCCAGCGACCGCCAGCTCCGACCCTGGTCGGTGGAGGCGGCGAAACGGATCTCGTAGGCGTAACGGGCCGGGCCGTTGCGCTCCAGCCAGTGCGCCAGCCAGGTGCCGTCCGCCAGCGCCACCGCCGAAGGGAAGTCCGCCCAGTTCACGAACCAGCCTCGGCCCCGGGCCACCTCGCCCTCGTCGAGCATTCCGCCGCGCGCATCCAGGCGCGCATGACGCAGCGCGGTGACGCCGCCCGGCAGGCGCGCCTGCCAGGTGAGCAGGGCCCCGTCGGGCAGGGCTGCGAGCGCGGGTTCGCCGGCCGCTCCATCGATGGCCATGTCGACCGCCAGCACGCGCAGCGCCGGCCCCGCTGCTGGACCCGAGGCCGGCGGCACCGCCAGAATCATGCCGATGAGCAGCCGCTTCCAATCCAACATCTGCGTACTCCTGATGCTCGTCGCGCCGGCGCTGACGCGCGCGGACAGTCTGCCGCAATCGCCGGCGGCGTATCTGGCACGCATGGATCTGGACGGCAACGGCGTCGTCGATCTCGCCGAATACCGGGACTACATGAGCCGGGGCTTCCGGCGCATGGACCGCAATGGCGACGGCATCCTGGAGGACGATGAACTGCCCGTGCCTGATGCCCGGGTGGTCCGCCTGCAAGTCCTCCTGGACGCCCTGGAGCACAGTTTCAGGCGCCTGGACCGCAACGGCGACGGGGTCCTCGACGCCAGGGAGCTGGCGTCGCCGCCCTGACCCGGCGGGTGGCGCACCGGTGACACCGGCAGGCCGCGCGTCGGATCGATCAGGCCGCTGCGCTCAGGATGCCGGCGCGGTAGCTGGCCATGGCGGCGTGGCCACGCGCGGACTCGACCACCGCGAAGCTGCGCTCGAGGTGGTCCATGAATTCGCTCTCGGTACGGGAGCGCTCCAGGCGCATCGCCAGCAGATCGGCGTCCTCGCCCATCATCTGGTGCAGCAGGGCACCGGCGCGATCCCGCAGAACCCGCCAGTCCGGACTTTGGTCGAGTCCGGACTGCAGTGCCGGCGCCGACGCAGGCAGGGCCGCGCCGGGGGCGACCACCGCCGGCGCGACAGAAGTCGCGGGTTGGGCGTCCACCATCGCGACCGGCGCCGGGGCAGCGGCTGCCGGTTCGGCGCGGGTGCGCTCGACCAGCCCATGCTCCAGCAGATGGTCGAGCATGACCTCCAGCTCGGCCTCCTTGCCGGCCCCGAAACGCGCGCGCAGATCACCGACGCTGAGCTCGCCATTGATGGAGATCAGCACGGCGCGCTGGCGGGGATTCAGACCGTGGCTGCGCTTGCTGATCGCATCGCGGCCGAGGTCGGTCTTGGCAAGCACCTGGGTGGTATCGAGCATCTGGAACTCCTCCAGACTGTGTGTTTAGCGGATGCGGACCGGCGCTGGCAAGAGCGAGACCGGCAACGTGCATGAAGTTTGCAAATCGCCGCCGGCTGGAGACCGGATTGTGATGGCGATCACATCATCGTGCCGACCGCCCTGCATCCGCAACAGGCACAAAAAAAGCCCTCGTCAATCGACGAGGGCTGGTTTTTGGGAGTGACGATGTCTGCAATGCGCCCTGCTGGCTGGAGGTCGGCGTTGCGCCTGACCTACAGTGGTTGCAAATCTACCACAGCGTGTGGCGAAAAGTCCAGCGCTGTTAGGAATATCCGACACCTTGCTCCAACTTATTGTTTTTATTGCCCCTCATGATCGCCGAGCGGCAGATTGTCGAGCAACCGGGTGGCGCCCAGCCGGGCTGCGGCGAACACCCGGAATGGCCCGGCACGACCCGGGCCGGGTCGCTCCAGGGCGTCCTCGTCGCGCACCTCCAGGTAGTCGACCTCGAAGCCGGCGTCGGCCAGGGACCGCCGTCCTGCCGCCTCCAGAGGGGCCAGCCCGATGCCCGCCCGCCAGCCTTCGCGCAGGGTCAGCAGCGCCTCCCGCAAGGCCGGCGCGCGGGCACGCTCGCCGGGCGCCAGGTAGCGGTTGCGCGAGCTCATCGCCAGGCCGTCCGGCTCGCGCACCGTGGCGCCGCGTGCGATCGCGATGCCGTAGCCGAGATCGACGGTGAGACGCTCTAGGATGCGCAGCTGCTGGAAGTCCTTCTCGCCGAACACCGCAAGGTCGGGACGCACCTGGTTGTAGAGGCGCGTCACCACGGTCGCGACGCCGTCGAAATGGCCTGGCCGATGCGCGCCGCAGAGCACGCCGGCCAGCGCCGGCACCACCACCTTGTAGGACTGCGCGGGACCTGCGGGATAGATCGCCGCGATGTCGGGCGCATACAGCAGGTCGCAGCCCGCCCCGGCCAGCGCTTCGGCATCGTCTTCCAGGGTGCGCGGATAACGGTCGAAATCCTCTCCGGGCCCGAACTGCGTCGGGTTGACGAACACGCTGGCGACCACGCGCTCGCACAGCTCGCGCGCCCGGGCGACCAGGGCGAGATGGCCGGCGTGCAGGTTGCCCATGGTCGGCACCAGGCCGACGCGCAGCCCCTGCAGACGCCAGGCATCGACGCGCCCGCGCAGCGCCGAGGGCAAGCCCAGGCGTTCCATCAGGCGTCGTCGCGGGCCGGCGGGAAGGTTCCTGCGCGAACGGCCTCGGCGTAAGCCGCAAGCGCCGCCGGAATCGAACCGCCATCGGCCAGGAAATCGCGCGAAAAGGAGGGTCGCGGTCCCGGCGTGATGCCCAGCATGTCGTAGCACACCAGCACCTGGCCGTCGCAGCGCGGACCGGCGCCGATGCCGATGGTCGGAATCGCAAGCTCCGCGGTGATGGTCGCGGCAAGCTCGTCGGGCACGCACTCCAGGACCAGCGCGCTGGCGCCGGCGCTCGCCACCGCATGGGCTTGCTCGAGGATGCGCCGCGCAGCCGCCTGGTCGCGGCCCTGGGTGCGGTAGCCGCCCAGCGCATGCACCGCCTGCGGCGTCAGGCCGAGGTGGGCGCAGACCGGGATGCCGTTGTCGACCATGGCCTCGATCGCCGCAAGGCGCGGACCGGCGCCTTCGATCTTGACCATGCGCGCGCCGCCCTCGGCGAGCAGCCGGCCGCCGCTGCGCACCGCGCTGGCGGCGTCGACATCGCTCAGGAACGGCAGGTCGGCGACCAGCAGGGCGCGCTGCAGACCGCGCGAGACCGCGGCGCAGTGGTAGACCATCGCGTCGAGGGTGACCGGCAGGGTGGTCGAGCGGCCCTGCACGACCATGCCGAGCGAGTCGCCGACCAGCACGAAGTCGACGCCGGCAGCCTCCACGAGGCAGGCGAAACTGTAGTCATAGGCGGTCAGGGCGACGATGCGCTCGCCGCGCGCCTTCATCGCCCGCAAGCCCGGGGCGGTGACCTGGGCGCGCACACGGGGCGGCTTGTCCACGTACATCGGCGCTCCAGGGACGATCAGGCGCGGGCGCGCCAATCTATCGCAGCGGTACCGGCAGCGTCGACCTCCGCCGCACGCGCCGCCACCGTGCCGTGCCCGGTCAGTGCGAGATCCGGCAGCAGCTCGGCCATCGGCAGGAGGACGAACGGCCGGTCGGCGAGGCGCGGGTGCGGCACCTGCAGGCCCGGACGGTCGATCTGCTGGTCGCCGTAGACCAGCAGGTCGAGGTCGAGGCTGCGCGGCCCCCAGCGCGCCCCGCCCCGACGTCGGCCGGCCTCGCGCTCGATCGCCAGCAGGCCGGCAAGCAGGGCGTGGGCGCCGCCCTCGTGGTCGAGGCAAGCCACGGCATTGACGTAGTCGGGCTGGTCCGGGTCGCCCCAGGGCGGGCTGCGGTACAGACGCGAAGCGCGCAGGGCGGCAACACCCGGCCAGTGCGCCAGCCGGTGCAACGCCGCGGCGATCGTCCGGGCGGGCGCGGCGAGGTTGCCGCCGAGGCCGACGACGGCCTGCTGCGCCGGCATTCAGTCGCCGCCGCCGGCGCCGCCCGGGCCGCCACCGCGACGGCGTCCGCCGCGACGGCGGCGGCGCTTGCCCGGGCCGACGTCGCCAGCGCTGACCACCGCCCGTTCGAGGTGGCCATCGAGCGCCGACTCGTCGAGCGCCTGGGTCTGCCGCCACCACTCGACCAGTTCCACCAGGTCGGGCTCGATCGCCGCGCGCAGCACCAGGAAATCCCAGGCAGCGCGGAAGCGCGGATGGGCAAGCAGCCGGACCACGCGCCGGCGCGTGCGCTGGGTCAGCCAGCCCTGCAGGGTCCAGATCTCCTGGCTGACCAGGGAAATCCGCCGGGGCACCGCGACGCGCTGGCAGAACGGCATCACCACGGCATCGGCGGCCTGCTGCCAGGCCAGGTTGGCTTCGGTGCCCTTGGCCACCAGCGCGGCGTGGGTGCGCTGCGCCGACGGCCACAGCAGCACGGCCAGCAGGAAGCCGGAGGTCAGCGGCCGGCCCTCGGCGACCCGCTGGTCGGAGCCGCGCAGGGCATCGCGGACGAAGCTCCCGTAGCGGCCGTCGGGGTCGGCGGCCAGCTCGTCGGCGACCTGCGGCATCAAGGCCGGCAGCAGGCCGTGCTCGCGTAGCAGGTCGAAGCTACGCTCGGCATGGCCCATCAGGAACAGCTTGGTGGTCTCGTCGAACAGCCGCGCCGGCGGCACCTCGCCGAGCAGATAGGCGAGCATGGGCAGCGCGCGCGCCATCGACGGCTCCAGCTCGAAACCCAGCTTGGCGGCGAAACGCACCGCGCGCAGCATGCGCACCGGGTCCTCCCGGAAGCGCGCCTCCGGCTCGCCGATCAGGCGCAGCCGGCGCTCGGCGATGTCGGCGACGCCGCCGGCGTCGTCGCGCAGGCTGAAGTCGGCGATGTTGTAGTACAGGGCGTTGATCGTGAAGTCGCGGCGGAAGATGTCCTCCTCCAGCGAGCCGTAGATGTTGTCGCGCAGCAGGCGGCCGTTGTCGAGCTTGCGGTCGCCTTCGTCGCCGGTCCCGCGGAAGGTGGCGACTTCGATGATCTCCTGCCCGAAGTGGATGTGCGCAAGGCGGAAACGGCGCCCGATCAGCCGGCAGTTGCGGAACAGTTGCCGGACCTGGTCGGGACTTGCGTCGGTGGCGACGTCGAAGTCCTTGGGGCGGCCGCCGAGCAGCAGGTCGCGCACCGCGCCGCCGACCAGGTAGGCCTGGAAGCCCGCCTCGTCCAGCCGGTACAGCACGCGCAGCGCGTTGTTGCTGATGTCCTTGCGGGAGATGCCGTGGCGGTCGCGCGGGATCACCACGGCACCCGGCGCCAGCGGCGGCGGTTGCCGGCGCGCGCGGGGAGCCGTCGGGCGATCGCCGCCCTCGCGACCACGCGGTGGCCGCGCATCGCGCCCTTCGCCTCGGCCGCCGCGGCCGCGTGGCGCACCACGTCCCTCGCGCTGCGGCTGCCGCTCGCGGTGGCGCGGCGACGAGGACTGCGGCTGCGCTGCGACCTGCGGCGCGGGCGCTCCGGGCACCCCGGAGAACGCCTTGAACGGGGCAGCCACCAGACGGGCGGCGCGGCGCAGCAGATCGCTCAAGGCCAAGTGACGTGCTCCCTGCAGTCGTTGCGGTCGGTCCATGCCGTCAGCCGGCTGACAGGCGACGGGCGCCGCGGCTGCGGAAGGTCCGCGAGGGCTTGTCCGTCGCGGAGGATCGACTATACTAGCGCCCGGCCGAGCGCCGCCTCAAGCACGCTCCCTTCGTCTAGCGGTCCAGGACACCGCCCTCTCAAGGCGGGAACAGGGGTTCGAGTCCCCTAGGGAGCGCCACTCGGGCGCCGCACCACGGCCATTCCGCGCAGCACCTCCCCGCGCGGTCCGGCGCACCCCCGCGGCGCGCCCGCACCGGCGGACCACGCCCCAGCCGGACGCCAGGACATGCCCTTCGTCGTCACCGAGAACTGCATCAAGTGCAAGCACACCGACTGCGTCGAGGTCTGTCCGGTCGACTGCTTCCATGAGGGCCCGAACTTCCTGGTGATCGATCCGGACGAGTGCATCGACTGCACGCTGTGCGAGCCGGAGTGTCCTGTCAACGCGATCTACCCCGAGGATTCGGTTCCGGCGGGCCAGGAGGCCTTCATCGCCCTCAACGCCGAGCTGTCGCGCGACTGGCCGGTGCTCACCCAGCGCAAGGATCCACCGCCCGACGCCAAGGAGTGGGACGGCAAGCCGGGCAAGCTTTCCCTGCTCGAGCGCTGATCGGCAACCCGCCTCGCAGACCCGGCCCCCACCCCGCGCCTCGTTGCCCCGCAGGCACGGAACATCCCGCCGGCGCGTTGCCGGACCTCGAACAGCCATGACGACCGCCGATCTGGCCGGGCCTGGGCGCTCGCGCGCAAAGCGCGTCGACAGCCCGGAGCCGATGCCCCGGACAGGTCCGCAGGGAGGTGGGGGCGGTCGTCGCGATCCAGGACTCGACCGGGAAGCGGGCTCAGCCCAGGCGCCTGCGCAGCGCGTTGAGCAGGGCGCGGACGGTGTCGGCGTCGCCGGTTCCGCGCACCCGGGTCCCTTCGGCGCCGGCCTCCAGGGTGAGCACGATGTCGCGGGTCACCCGCTCCTCGCGGCGCACCAGGCGCGCCATGCCGGTCGCCCGCCGGCTGCTCTCGACCTGCAACCGGAAGCTGCCCTGGCCGGGATCCCGGTCGAGGATCTCGACCTCCCCGGCCATCCGCTCCAGTGCCAGACCGATGCGCCGGAACGCGCTCTCGGGATGGTCGGCGACCAGCAAGGTGCCGTCGGAAACGGCCGATCGCCCCGGTGCCACGCGACGCGCCGGCCGTTCGGGAATGCGCATGGTCTGGTCGACCAGCGGGCGGTCCAGGCCTTCCGGCACCACCAGCGGTGGCTGGTTGCGCGCGTCCAGGTGCGGGAAATCCCGCTTGGCCGAGGTGCCGCAGGCGGCCACCACGAAGGTCGACATCAGGAGCAGGGCGATACGCAGCATCATCAGATTCATCCTTGGTCGGCCGCGCCGGCAGCCATCGCGCCGAGCGCTTCGAGCACGGCGCGGGCGGCGGCCTGCAGGGGCGGCGACAACGGTGTCAGGGGCAGGCGCGGATCGGGGCCGCACAGGCCCAGGTGGTGCAGCATCCACTTGGCCGGAATGGGGTTCGGTTCGCGCCCGAGCATGTCGTACAGCGACTGCAGGCGATCGTCGATCGCCAGCGCCTCCGGGCGCCGGCCGCCGGCGGCATGATCGCACATCTGCGCGAACGGGCCGGGCACGATGTTCGCGGCCACCGAGACCACGCCCCGGGCGCCGGCGAGCAGCGCCGCGCAGGCGGTGCCGTCGTCGCCGCTCAGGACATCGAATGCCGGACCCTGCAGGTCGAGCAGCGCGCGCATCCGCGCCGGTTCGGCGACCGCCTCCTTGATGCCGACGATCGCCGGATGGTCGCACAGCCGGGCCACGGTCTCCGGCTGCAGGTCGCAAGCGGTGCGCGAGGGCACGTTGTAGAGCACCACCGGCAGCGTGCCGCTGTCGGCCACCGCACTGAAGTGCCGGTAGAGGCCTTCCTGGGTGGGCCTTACGTAGGCGGGCGTCACCACCAGGGCGGCGTCGACGCCGGCATCGCGAGCAATCCGGCACAGCGCCAGGGTGCGCGCGGTCGCCGGCGCGCCGCAACCGGCCAGCACCGGCAGGCGCCCGGCGCAGCGCTGCACAGCCAGTGCCAGCACCCGCGCGTACTCGGCGTCGTCGAGCAGGTTGGCCTCGCCGGTCGAGCCGGCCACCACCAGGCCGTGGCTGCCGGCCGCGAGGTGCAGGTCGAGCAGGCGCAGCAGGGCCGGCTCGTCGATCGAGCCATCCGTCGAAAACGGGGTGACCAGGGCGCAGATGCTGCCGCGGAGCGTCAAGTCGGGAATCCTGCCGGAAGCGCGAGGCATGTTACTTGCGGGCCGGAAGGGGTGACAAGTATGCTCGCTGCCGGGAGTTTTGCGGCGCACGAAAGCGCCGCCACGGCAGGAAACCGGCCTTGAAAGAGCAGCCCAAGCGCAGCCGACCGAACGAGAACTACCTGCTGATCAACGCCTTTGCCCCGCGCGAGGAGTCGCCGCTGGTGCAGCTGGCCCGCCGGATCGCCGAGTCCGGCTGCAACCTGGTCGAGTCGCGCCTGGCCACGCTGGGCCAGGAGGTCAGCATCCAGGCGTTGTGCCAGGGCGCCTGGGACGCCGTCGCCAAGCTGGAATCGGCGATGGCGCGCATGGAACGCGACGGCGGTGTGCGCCTGGTCTACTTCCGAACCTCGGTGCGCGAGGCCCAGGGCAATGCCCTGCCCTACGTGGTCGAGGTCACCGCCGCCGACAAGCCCGGCGTGCTCTACCAGCTCGCCGAGTTCTTCGAGCACCACGGCATCAGCATCGAGGCGATGACCTGCAGCCGCTACAGGGCGGTGCAGACCGGCGCCGAGGTGTTCTCCGCGCAGTTCACCGTCGGCATTCCGGTCGACACCCACATCGCCGCGCTGCGCGACGATTTCCTGGAGTTCTGCGATGGCCTGAATCTGGACGCCATCCTCGACCCCATGAAGTTCTGACCATGCAACCCGGCGACCCGCTGCCCGACCTGCGCCTGGCGACCACCGCCGACCCGGCCCTGCGCCTGCCATCTCTGGCCGGCGCCGTGGCGGTGATCTACTTCTATCCCAAGGACGCCACGCCCGGCTGTACCACCGAAGCGCGCGACTTCGCCGCGCTGCACCCGGAGTTCCTGGCAGCGGGTGCCCGGGTGATCGGCGTATCCCGGGACAGCCTGGCCAGCCATGCGCGCTTCCGGGAACGCCAGCAGCTTCCCTTCGAACTGGCCAGCGACGCCGACGAGGCGGCCTGCCGGGCGTTCGACGTGATCCACGAGAAGACGCTGTACGGCCGCACCTCGCTGGGCGTGGTGCGCAGCACTTTCCTGTTCGGCCGCGACGGTCGCCTGGTCCGCGCCTGGCGCGGCGTCAAGGTGGCCGGACACGCGCAGGCCGTGCTCGATGCCTGCCGGGAGGCGGCTTGAGCCCGGCGCGCGGTCGCCGAGCCCCGTCGACCCGGCGCACCCGCCGCCGGACACCGGTCCTTCCCCCGCCGTATCGGAACCCTCCCCCGACATGACCGCGAGCAAGCGCACCTACGTGCTGGACACCAATGTCCTGATGCACGACCCCACCTCGCTGTTCCGGTTCGAGGAACACGACATCCTGCTGCCGATGATCGTCCTCGAGGAGCTGGACGCCGCCAAGAAGGGCGTCTCGGAAGTCGCACGCAACGTCCGCCAGGTCAGCCGCTTCCTGAACGAGCTGATCCAGGCGCATGGCACCGGTCCGCTGGAGGACGGCCTGCCCCTGCTGCGGCCGCAGGACCTGCGCCTGAACGTCGGCAGCCAGCACGGCCGGCTGTACTTCCAGACCGCGCCGGGCAACGGCAACGGCCCGAAGGGCGGCGCCGACAACCAGATCATCGCCGCGGTTCTGGCGCTGCGCGAGCGCGCGCCCGACCGGCGCGTGGTGCTGGTGTCCAAGGACATCAACCTGCGCATCAAGGCGAGCATCTACGGGATCGCCGCCGAGGACTACGAGAACGACCGTGCGCTCGACGACTTCAACCTGCTGTTCACCGGCATGGTGCGCCTCGGCGAGGACTTCTGGGACCGCCACCCCGAAGTGCGTTCCTGGACGGAGCGCGGGCGCACCTACTACGAGATCGAGCTGGCCGGCGACGAGGACTGGCAACCCCAGCAGTTCCTGCACTTCGACGGCGAGGACGAGGTCGAGCTTCGCGTGCTCGACCGCCAGGGCGACCGCGCCCTGCTGCAGATCCTCGACGACTTCCGGCAGGGCAACCACGCCGTGTGGGGGATCAGCGCGCGCAACCGCGAGCAGAACTTCGCGCTCAACGCCCTGATGGACCCCGATGTCGATTTCGTGACCCTGCTGGGCACCGCTGGCACCGGCAAGACCCTGCTGGCGCTGGCCGCGGGCCTGGCGCAGACCATGGACCAGCAGCGCTTCCGCGAGATCATCATGACCCGCGCGACGGTCAGCGTCGGCGAGGACATCGGCTTCCTGCCCGGTACCGAGGAGGAGAAGATGACCCCCTGGATGGGCGCCCTGACGGACAACCTCGAGGTGCTCACCAACCCCCAGGAAGGCGGTTCATGGGCGCGCCAGGCGACCAACGACCTGCTCGCCTCGCGGATCAAGATCCGCTCGATGAACTTCATGCGCGGGCGTACCTTCCTGAACCGCTACGTGATCATCGACGAAGCGCAGAATCTTTCGCCCAAGCAGATGAAGACCCTGCTCACCCGCGCCGGCCCGGGCACCAAGATGGTCTGCCTGGGCAACGTCGAGCAGATCGACACGCCCTACCTGACCGAGACCACCTCGGGCCTGACCTACGCGGTCGACCGCTTCAAGTCCTGGGCGCACAGCGCCCACGTCACCCTGCGCCGCGGCGAACGCTCGCGGCTCGCCGACTTCGCGTCCGAGGCGCTGTAGCGCCGTCGACGAGGCGCTGGCCGGGCGGCGGGCCGGGGCGGGTGCCGCCCTCCTTCCGCACCGCGGGCGCGCCGTCGCAGGGCGGGCTGAGAGACCACGGCTTCGCCGGGCGGCCCGCCCGGCCGGCAGTCTCCTGACCGCCAACGCAGGACGGCCGCCTTTCGGCGGCCGTCGCTGTGTGCTATTCGGCAGGGCGCCGGGGAGACCGGCTCAGAACTGCGCGGAGAACAGCAGCTCGGCCTCGATCTGCCGCGAGTCGCGGTAGGGGCGCTGGAACGGATCGACCAGGCCCAGGAACGCGGCGGTCGGCGCATAGCTGGCATTGAAGCCCAGGTGGAAGCCGTCCGCCAGTCGGCGCAGGTAGCCGATGCCGTACTGGTGCGGGCTGGCGCCCTCATCCAGCGCGCGGCGCAGCGCCGGCGCCGTGGGCACCGGCTGCTGGCTGGTCGAGTAGCGCAGCGTGAAACTGTCCTGCGCGGTCGGCAGCCAGCGCCACTCGGCGCTGTAGACGTTCAGGTCCCGCCAGCGGAAGCTGGGGCTGGTGGCGTCGCCCAGCAGGGCCAGGAAGCGGTTCGGCAGCGACGGGCTGAGGAACGGCTTCACCCCCGAGTACTGGATCTGGTCGACGCCCAGCGCGACGGCCGTGGTGGTGCCCAGCTTCCAGCTCAGGCGCGTACCGACCTCGGCCGGGATATCGAACCGGCCGGGCTCGGCGTAGACGCCACGGAAGGAATTGAAGGCATCCATGTCGATGCGCGAGCGGTAGCTGAACGCATACCCCAGACGCTCGCCAAGATCGCCGCTGAGGCCCAGTCGCACGCCCTGGCCGAAGGCCGCCTCCGGGCGACCGCCCAGGGGATCGACCAGGCCCGGACCCGCGGCCTGCCGGGCACCGAACGCGCCCATGTCCCAGGATGCGAAGCGCTGGTAGGCGAACACCGCGCCCACCTCGACCTGACCCAGGCGGGTCTGCGCCATCACGCCGGGGCTGACCACATCCTGCTGCAGGGCACCGGGCGTGGTCTCGCTCAGCCGCATCGGGGCGAACGCACCGCTGCTGCGGCCGGTATCGCGCAAGGCGCCGCTGCTGCGTTCCATGCTGACGCCCAGCCGGCCGCCCGGAAGGCGGCTGCTGGCAAGGCGCCCGAAGGCGACGCTGGCAAGGTCGGGAGCGGCCGCCTGCGGGCGGTCGGCCCAGTCGAAGTCGGGTACGATGCGAGCGTGCGCGTACTCGCGCCACGCCTGCAGAACCTGCTCACCGGCCAGTGCCTGGGCCACGGCGGACGACAGCGACCCCTCGGCCGCCGCGGGGGCAGCCAGGAAAAGAGAGCAAGGGAGCGCGAGCGCAAGCCCGACGACTCCCTTGAAGCGCGTTGCTGTTTTTACCGACATACCCCTGGGAATGTCCGCAAGCCGTGTGGTGTGGAGCAGCACTGTGGTGTTCGGGCCACAGCATGGCGAGAACGCAACACCCTGTCAAGCTGGCAGGCGGCAGGAACCGCAGGAAAGGACCCGACGCCGATGTTGCATGAAAACAACAGCCCGGGCCGGACCGTCCCGCCCCTCGTGCTCAGCATCGCCGGCTCGGACAGCGGCGGCGGCGCGGGCATCCAGGCCGATCTGAAGGCATTCATGGCCCTGGGCTGCCATGGACTGAGCGCGATCGCCGCCCTGACCGCCCAGAACACCCGCGGCGTGACCGCCGTGCACCACCCGCCCCTGCCGTTCCTGGCCGCCCAGCTCGAGGCGGTGTTCGACGACTTCCAGATCGCCGCCGTGAAGATCGGCATGCTGGGCACCGCCCCGGTGGTCGAACTGGTCGCCCGGGTGCTTGCCGATCGCGGTGCCGGCAACATCGTGCTGGACCCGGTCCTGGTGGCCTCCTCCGGCGCCCGCCTGAGCGACGATGCGGCCCTGTCGGCCGTGCGCGCGCGCCTGCTGCCGATGGCCGACGTGCTGACCCCGAACCTGCCGGAGGCGCAGGCCCTGCTCGGCACCGCCATCGATTCCGAGGCCGAGGCCGACGCGGCCGCGCAGACGCTGGCTGGCCTGGTCCGCGGCGGCGTCCTGCTCAAGGGCGGGCATGGCGCCGGCGAAGTGCTGGTCGACCGCTACCTGGAGCACGGTCGGCCGATGCGAACCTGGCGCCACGCGCGCCTGCCCCTTGAAGGCCATGGCACCGGCTGCACCCTGGCCGCCGCCGTGGCGGCGCGGCTGGCCCAGGGCGATGCGCCAGGGCAGGCGGTCGACCACGCCATCGTCTTCCTGCAGCGCGCCCTGGACGCCGCCTACCGGCCCGGTCGCGGCCCGGTGCACGTGCTCGACCCGATGGCGGCGGCGCTCGCCGCGCCGGCGGCGGTTCCGCCGGCGGGGCCCGATCCGTCCTGAGCGCGGTGCGACCCTGCCGGCCGCTGCGTCCGACGCCTTTCGAACGGCAAACGCAGGCGGTGCGGGATCAGATCGCCAGGGGATGGCCGATCGCGGCCTCGGCAACGCGCACCGGCACCGCCTCGGCGACCAGGCGGCCGACCGTGGCGAGGTCGTCGATCAGCAGGCGGTCGAAATCCAGGAAGGCGATGCCGGCGTCGCGCACGGCGTCGAGCACGGCGCGCGCTGCCGGGCCGGCGGTGGCCGGCTCGCCGGCCAGGTCCTCGGCCAGCGTCGCCAGTTCCCGGGCGAAGGCCTGCGCGGCGACGCCGGCCAGCGCCTGCGGGCGGTCGATCTTCGCGGCCAGGCGTTCGGGATCGGCAGCCAGTCGGGCGGCCGCGGCCAGCATGCGCTGACGCAGCTCCAGGGCCTGGCTGGCGGTGAGCAGCTCGATCGCCAGCACCTGCTCGACATCGCGCAGCATGGCCAGCAGGTCGAGCGCGTCTGTGGCGCCCATCGACACGTGGTCCTCGGCGTTGGCGCTGGTCGGCACCGAATAGACCGCCGCCGGATGCGCGCGCGTGGCCAGGGCGTTGACCAGGGCCGCGGCGGTGTACTGCACGATCATCAGGCCGGAATCGGTGCCTTCCGGATTGGCGATCAGGAACGGCGGCAGGCCGTCGCTGGTCGCCGGATCGGTGAGCTTGGCGATGCGCCGTTCGGCGATCGAGGCCAGCACCGGCAGCGCGGCCTTGAGCTGGGCCAGGGCCAGCGCCAGCGGCATGCCGTGGAAGTTTCCGGCGGACACCACGCTGCCGTCCTCGGGGAACACCAGCGGATTGTCGGTGACCGCGTTCAGTTCGATCTCGAACACGCCGGCGGCATGGCGGGCGGCGTCGCGCACCGCCCCGTGCACCTGCGGCGCGCAGCGCAGCGAATAGCTGTCCTGCGGCTGCGCCTTCTTGCCGCCGCGAAACGGCGGGTTGCGTTCGAAGAAGGCCTCGCGGCCGTCGCGCTCGGGCAGCGGCACCCAGCGCCAGCGCAGGTCGAAGTTCTCCGCCGAGGCGGCGCCGTCGGGCCAGCTCTCCGGCGTCCACGGATGGAAGCGCGGTGGCCGGTGGTAGGGCTGGTCGATCAGGCCGCTGCCGCCCAGCAGGGCGCGCAGGTTGGCGGCGGTGGCGACCTGGCCGGGGTGCGGCCGCGCCGCGTGCACGCGCGGGTCCAGCGCCGCGCTGCGCCCGCAGAAGGCCTCCAGGGTCAATGCCGCGGTGACGTCGGCGGTGCGCAGCAGGCGCTCGACATCGGCCAGCGCCAGCACGCCGATCGCCAGCATCAAGGTGGTGCCGTTGTTGAGCGCCAGGCCCTCCTTGAAGGACAGCACCAGCGGCGCCAAGCCGATCGCCGCCAGCGCCTCGGCGGCCGGCATGCGCTCGCCGCGCAGGGTCGCCTCGCCGCGGCCGAGCAGCATCAGCGCCTGGTGCGAGAGTGGCGCCAGGTCGCCGCTGGCGCCCACCGAGCCCTGCGCCGGGATCACCGGCAGCAGGTCGGCGTTGAGGCAGGCGACCAGGTGCTCGAGGGTCGCCTCGCGCACGCCGGAGTGGCCCTGCAGCAGGGTGTTGATGCGGATCGCCATCATCGCCCGCACCACATCGGCGGGCAGCGGCGCACCGACGCACACGGCATGGCTCTCGATCAGCTTGCGCTGCAGCTCGGCGACCAGGGTCTCGTCCTCGAGCGCGCCGGACAGCGCCGCCGGGCGCTGCCGGCGCTGGCTGAGCAGGCGCTCGGCATTGCTGCCGAAGCCGGTGGTGACGCCGTACAGCGGCTCGCCCTCGGCCAGCTTGGCGGCCAGGAAGGCCGCGGCCGCCCGGACCCGGGCCAGCGCCGCCGGCGCCAGCGCCACCGGCGCGCCCTGCCGGGCGACGTCCAGCACCTGGGCGCGGCTCAGCCCACGGCCGTCGAGCAGGACCGTCGCCATCAACCGGCGTCCCCGCCAGCCGGCGGCATCACCCGGGCCTGGGCGATCTCGACCTCCAGGGCGCGCGCCAGCTCGGCCGGCGCCACCTCGAACTGGCTCTGCCGCGCCAGGTCCTTGACCGCCACCACGCCGCGCGCCAGTTCGTCGGGGCCGGGAATGGCCACGAACCGGATGCCGGCGCGGTCGGCGTACTTGAGCTGGTTCTTCAGCTTGCCCGGCTCGAGCTGGGTCTCGACGTTGATGCCGGCCTCGCGCAGCGTCATGGCCAGGCGCAGCGCCTCGGGCAGTTGCGCCTCGTCGAGCAGGGCGACCAGCACCTGCACCGTCGATCCGCTGTCCCGGAACAGGCCGAGCTCGCGCAGCTGCCAGAACAGGCGGGTGGCGCCGATCGACAGGCCGACGCCGGGCAGGCGCGACTTCGTGTAATGCGAGGCCAGGTCCTCGTAGCGGCCGCCCGAGCAGACGCTGCCGATCTCCGGGTGGTCGGTCAGCACCGTCTCGTAGACGGTGCCGGTGTAGTAGTCCAGTCCGCGGGCGATCGCGAAGTTCAGGCGCACGTGGCTGTCCGGCACCCCGAAGTCGGCCAGCCGTGCCAGCACCTCGCGCAGCTCGGCGACGCCCTGCTCCAGCAGCGGGTGGTCGTGCGCCGCGGCGAGGCCGTCGAGCAGCTCGCCGGCATGGCCGTAGGATTCCGAGCGCGAGCCGACGAAGGCCAGCAGGCGGTCTACGGTTGGCGCGTCCAGGCCGAACTGCCCGGCCAGGGTCTCGCGCAGCCAGTCGGCGCCGCGCTTGTCCAGCTTGTCGACCTCGCGCAGCACCAGCTTCTGGCGCTCGCCGTCGTCGA
Organism: Lysobacterales bacterium; assembly: GCA_019634735.1. Classification (NCBI taxonomy): domain Bacteria; kingdom Pseudomonadati; phylum Pseudomonadota; class Gammaproteobacteria; order Lysobacterales; species Lysobacterales bacterium. The sequence goes on from JAHCAT010000020.1 coordinate 26,477, forward strand.
TGCCCAGCGCCGCCAGGAAGCCGCGCAGCAGCTTGCGGTTGTTGATCTCGATGCGGAAGCCGGAAAAGCCCAGGCCGGTGAACAGGTGGTGGATCACCGCCGGCAGCTCGGCGTCGTAGCGCACCGGCAGCGCGTCCTTGCCGACGATGTCGATGTCGCACTGGTAGAACTCGCGGAAGCGGCCGCGCTGGGCGCGCTCGCCGCGGTACACGCGCTGGATCTGGTAGCGCCGGAACGGGAACGCCAGCTGGTGCTCGTACTGGGCGACGTAGCGCGCCAGCGGCACGGTCAGGTCGAAGCGCAGCGCCAGTTCAGGCGCGCGCCCGGCCTCGCGGTCGCCGGTCGATTGCGCGAAGTACACCTGGCGCTCGGTCTCGCCGCCCTCCTTGGTCAGCAGGACCTCGGCCAGTTCCATCACAGGCGTCTCCACCGGCAGGAAGCCGAACCGCTCGTAGGTGGCGCGGATGGTGTCGAGCAGTCGCTGGAAGGCGATCTGCTCGCGCGGCAGCAATTCGAGCGCGCCCGGCAGGGTGCGCGGCTGGACCAGGCTCATGGGGGACCTTTCGAAAGACCGCGCAAGGGTAGCAAATCCGCCGCCGCCGCCCGGCCCCGCCGGGCCGGCCCCGGCGACCCCCGTTGCGCGCTGCGGGCGGTGGGACTAGACTGCGCGGCTCGCACCGTCGGGGTGTAGCTCAGCCTGGTAGAGCGCTACGTTCGGGACGTAGAAGTCGCAGGTTCAAATCCTGTCTCCCCGACCAAGTCTTGCGCAGCGCCGGTCCCCAGGGCCGGCGTTGTCGTTTCTGGCCTGGACCGCACCGGATGACCCTGCCCGAGCTTCCCCTGCCGAAGGCCGGCCAGCGCGTCGCCCGCGTCGGCGCCCTGCCCGGCGCCGGCCTGGCCCTGGCCCTGGCCGGCACCGCCCGCGCCAGTGCCGCACCGGTGCTGGCGATCACCGCCGACACCGCCGCCGCCGCTGCGCTCGAGGCCGACCTGGCGGCGCTGGCGCCCGAGCTGCCGGTGGCGCACCTGCCGGACTGGGAGATCCTGCCCTACGACCAGTTCTCGCCGCACCCGGACATCGTCTCGCAGCGGATCGCCGCGCTGAACGCGCTGCCGGCGATGCGCCAGGGCGTGCTGGTGCTGCCGGTGGCGACCCTGCTGCAGCGGCTGCCGCCGCGCAGCTACATCCAGGGCCGAACGCTCAGGGTCAAGGTCGGCGACCGCCTGGACCTGGCCGCCGAGCAGCAGCGGCTCGCCAACGCCGGCTACCGGCACGTGCCGCAGGTCGCCGAGCCGGGCGAATTCGCGGTGCGCGGCGCCCTGCTCGACATCTTCGCGATGGGCCAGCCCGAGCCGGTGCGCATCGAGCTGTTCGACGACGCGGTCGACTCGATCCGCGGTTTCGACCCCGAGAGCCAGCGCTCGACCGGCAAGATCTCCGCCATCGACCTGCTGCCTGGCCGCGAGTACCCGCTCGACGAGGCCGGCCGGCGCTTCTTCCGCGACGCCTTCCTGGACCGCTTCCCGGACGCCGATCCGCGTCGCGTCGACCTGCTGGTCGACCTGCGCGAGGGCCTGGTGCCGGCCGGGCTGGAATCCTGGCTGCCACTGTTCTTCGAGGCCACCGAGCACCTGTTCGACTACCTGGCCGGCGATGCCCTGGTGGTGCTCTGCGGCGAGGTCCTGGCTGCGGCCGCGCGCACCCTGCGCCAGGCTGGCCACCGCCACGAGAACCGCGCCCACGACGCGACCCGGCCGATCCTGCGCCCGGACGAACTGTTCCTCGACGAGGAGACCCTGCGCCGGTTGCTCAACGCCCACCCGCGCATCGAGGTCGGCGACGGCGACGCGACGCCCCCGGCCGCCGTCGCGCCGCCGCCGCCCGCGCCGGCCGCCGTGCGCGGCGAGGCGCCGGCCGCGACCCTGGCGGCCTGGCTGCGCGCCCTGCCCGGCCGCATCGTGCTGGCGGTCGACTCGCCCGGCCGCAAGGAAGCGATGCTCGGCCAGTTGCGCGAGCACGGCCTGGAGCCGCTGCAGGCGGCCGGCTGGGACGAGGCGCTGGCGGCGCCCCCCGATGCCGCCGTGCTGGCCGTGCTGCCCCTGTCGGGCGGCTTCGCCCTGCCTGCCGCCAACACCGTCGTGCTCAGCGACGCCGAGCTGTCCGGCGGCCAGGCGCGCGCCGCGCAGCGGCGCCGCGGCGCCGCCGCGCGCGACCCGGAAACCATCCTGCGCGACCTCACCGACCTGGCCCTCGGGGCGCCGGTGGTCCACGAGGACCATGGCGTCGGCCGCTACCAGGGCCTGGTCAAGCTCGACGCCGGCGGCCTGGCCAATGAATACCTGGCCATCGAGTACGCCGGCGGCGACAAGCTGTACGTGCCGGTCGCCGCCCTGCACCTGGTCAGCCGCTACACCGGCGGCAGCGCCGACAGCGCGCCCCTGCACACCCTGGGCAGCGAGCAGTGGGCGAAGGCCCGGCGCAAGGCCGCCGAGAAGATCCGCGACGTCGCCGCCGAGCTGCTCGAGATCCAGGCGCGCCGCCAGGCCCGGCCCGGCCAGGCGATCGCCCTGGACCGCGACCTGTACGCGCAGTTCGCCGCCGGATTTCCCTTCGAACCGACCCCCGACCAGCAGGTCGCCATCGACGCGGTGCTCGCCGACCTCGGCCGCGACGTGCCGATGGACCGCGTGGTCTGCGGCGACGTCGGCTTCGGCAAGACCGAGGTCGCCCTGCGTGCCGCCTTCGCCGCCGCCATCGGCGGCCGCCAGGTCGCCCTGCTGGTGCCGACCACGCTCCTTGCCGAGCAGCACTTCCGCAACTTCCAGGACCGCTTCGCCGACTGGCCGGTGCGCATCGAGCTGCTGTCCCGCTTTCGCAGCGCCAAGGAGATCGGCGCGGCCCTGAAGTCGCTGGCCGAAGGGCGCACCGACATCGTCATCGGTACCCACCGCCTGCTCTCGCCGGACGTGAAGTTCGAGCGCCTGGGCCTGGTGATCGTCGACGAGGAACAGCGTTTCGGCGTGCGCCAGAAGGAAAAGCTGAAGGCGCTGCGCGCCGAGGTGCACCTGCTGACCCTCACTGCCACGCCGATCCCACGCACCCTGAACATGGCGATGTCCGGCCTGCGCGACCTGTCGATCATCGCCACGCCGCCGAAGAGCCGGATGGCGGTGAAGACCCTGGTCACGCCCTGGGACACGGCCCTGGTCCGCGAGGCCTTCGCGCGCGAGCTGGGCCGCGGCGGCCAGGTCTACTTCCTGCACAACGAGGTCGACAGCATCGAGCGCCAGGCGCGCGAGCTGGCCGAGCTGGTGCCCGAGGCGCGCGTCCGCGTCGCCCACGGGCAGATGCCGGAGAAGGAGCTGGAGCGCGTAATGGCCGACTTCTACCGGCAGCGCTTCAACACCCTGGTGTGCTCGACAATCATCGAGTCCGGCATCGACGTGCCGACTGCCAACACCATCCTGATCAACCGCGCCGACCGCTTCGGCCTGGCCCAGCTGCACCAGCTGCGCGGACGGGTCGGGCGCAGCCACCACCGCGCCTTCGCCTACCTGATGGTGCCCGACCGCCGTGGCCTGACCGGCGACGCCGCCAAGCGCCTGGAGGCGATCGCCTCGCTGGAGGAACTGGGCGCCGGCTTCATGCTGGCCACCCACGACCTGGAGATCCGCGGCGCCGGCGAGCTGCTCGGCGAGGAGCAGAGCGGCCAGATCGAGGCGATCGGCTTCAGCCTGTACACCGAACTGCTGGAGCGCGCGGTGCGCGCCATCAAGGCCGGACGCATCCCCGACCTGGACGACGCCAGTCACCATGGCGCCGAGGTCGAGCTGCACCTGCCGGCGCTGATCCCCGACGACTACCTGCCCGACGTGCACACCCGGCTGATGCTCTACAAGCGCATCGCCACCTGCAGCGACGACGCCGCCCTCGATGCCATGCAGGTCGAGATGATCGACCGTTTCGGCCTGCTGCCGCCGCAGGTGAAGCACCTGTTCGCGGTGACCGCGATCAAGTTGCGCGCCACCAGCCTGGGCATCCGTCGCCTGGAGTTCGGCGAGCACGGCGGCCGCGTGGTGTTCAACCCGCAGCCCGGCTTCGAGCCGCTCAACCTGATCCGGCTGATCCAGGCCGAGCCGAAGACCTATGCCTTCGACGGCCAGGACAAGCTGCGCATCAAGGCCAACCTGCCCGAGCCCGCGCAGCGCATCGCCGCGGCACGCGTGCTGATGGGGCGGCTGGCGGGCGGCTGAGCGGGTGCGGCACGCGCGCCGGGCCGCGGCCCGGCGGTCGCAGCGCCCGGCCCTGACGCGGGGCGGTCTCCCCCGCAACGCCGGGCCCAGCTTGGGCGGCGGGAAGATGCGCGGCACCCGGCGGACCGCCTCAGTGGCCTCCGGCATGCGCCGCGGCGACGACTCGCCCGGCCGCCACGTCCGAGCGTGGTCGACTTCACACAGGTTTCGGGCAATCCGCGTTAATCTGCCGCGCGGGGGAGCAGGCACAGGAGCTGTCGCCATGACCCGAGCCACCATCGCCCTTTTTCTTGGCCTTGTCGCCGTCTCTGCGTCGGCCCAGGAAGAGCGTTACGAGGAACGCTGGGTCCGCCTGGCCGATGCCTGGACCGCAGTCGCCGCGACCGAAGCCGGCGGCACATGGCAGGCGGCCTTCGAGCGCGTGCACCCCACCGTCCAGGCGGATGCCGAACGCCGCTGCGGCCGCGCCGGCGCCGCCGCTGGCTTCAACAGCTTCCAGGCCATCCTTGTGATCGGCCGCGACGGCCGCGTCGAGGAAGTCCTGCCGATGCCCCCAAGCAGCCACTTCCGCTGCTTCGAGCGCTTCCTGCGCGGCCAGCGCTACCCCGCCCCACCCAGCCAACCCTGGCAGGTGCAGGTGGAGTTCGCGCTGGAGCGCCGGTAGCGCGCCGTTTGAGAGCCGGGACCCGGGACCCGGGACCCGGGTCTTGGGACCCCCGGAACCTGAAGCTGGCGATTCGGGGCGCAGGACGCGTAGTTCCGGGCCGGTAAGGGGTTCGGGTTGGGCGTCGGGCGTCAGGAACTGGCCGGCACCGCACTTCTCCCCTCTCTCGCGGGCGCTAAAGCACCAGGGAGAGGGCCGACACCTGCGGCGCGCTACCTGGCTACTGGTGCCGTGGCCCGATGCTAGGTGGAGAGGCCAGACAGCGCGCTCCAATCCCGAATCCCGAATCCCGAATCCCGAATCCCGAATCCCGAATCCCGAATCCCGAATCCCGAGTCCCGAGTCCCGAGTCCCGAGTCCCGAGTCCCGGTTACATCAGACCAACCCGTCCACCACCAGATGCTGCCCATGCACGTCGCGTGCGGCGTCCGAGGCGAGGAACAGCAGGCAGCCAGCCAGGGAGTCGGTGGACACCCAGCGAGCGTGGTCGGCATCGGGCATGGCAGCGCGGTTGGCCGGCGTGTCGATCAGGCTGGGCGCGATGCTGTTGACGGCGACGCCCTCGCCGCGCAACTCGGCGGACAGCGACTCCACCAGCCGCTGCAGCGCGCTCTTGGCAGCCACATAGGCGCCCTTGTGCGCCTCGCCGCGGGCCGCGGCACGCGCCGAGACCGCGACGATCCGGCCGCCGCCCGCCGCGCGCAGCGCCGGCACCGCGGCACCCGCGCAGGCCACGAACGACCAGGCATTGAGATCCATCATGCGCTGCCAGCTCTCGCGGCTGATCGCATGGCTGGCCTCGCCCATCTCGAACCCCCCGGCGACGTGCACCAGGGCATCGAGCCGCCCGAAGCGCTGCACCGCGGCCTCGACCGCGCGCGCCATGGCGTCGCCGTCGCAGACGTCGGCGACGCAGGCCAGGCAGTCCGGACCCAGCGCGTCGGCCACGGTGGCCAGCGCATCGCCCTCGCGGTCGACCAGGCACAGCCGGTCGCCACGCGCGTGGAAGGCCTGCGCGGCGGCGCGGCCGAGCGCGCCGGCGGCGCCGGTGATCAGGACGGTGGCGGGCTGGCTCATGGCATCGGTCTCCGGACGAACGAGCCGCCTACGATAACCCAGCCACCGGGTCAGGCCCTGCACATGCTGGCATCCCCGGTTTCGCGCGAGGCCACCCGCACGCACTTCGCCCGGAGGCGGCCGCGACCTGACCGGCGCGTCGCCCGGGAGCCAGCCGTCCGGAGCCGGGCGGGCAAGGGTCCGGCGCCGGCCGGTGCCGGTGGTGGTTCCGGGTCACTGCACGGCTCAATGCCCCTCCACCGGATCGACCCCGATCAGGGCACCGTCGATGAGCGCGGCCACCAGCATGCCGCCCGCGGTCACCACGTTGCCGGCAATGCCCCACTGGTGCCCGCCACCGTCGGGCAGCGGCAGGTGCGCGGCCAGGGCTCCGGTGCGGCGGTCCAGTACGGACAGGCCGGCGCCATGGGTCAGGAAATAGGGGGCACCGGCGGCCGTCCCGACCACCAGGTGGCGATCCATGACCAGCGGCGTTCCCCAGCTCCACCCATGCACGGCGCTGCGCCAGTGCACGCGTCCGGACGCCGGATCGATGGCGCTGATGCGGCGCAGGTCGGACGAGCCGACGTAGAGCACGCCATCGGCGACCACCGGCGCCGACTCGACCCAGGAACTCCAGAAACCGAGCCGCCACAGCGGCTCGCCGGTGCCGGCGGCAAGGGCGTGCAGACGGGCATCGCGTCCGCTGACGAAGACGCGCCCGTCGTGCACCACCAGGCCGGCACCCGGCTTCGCGCCCAGCCGATGGCGCCAGTGTTCGCGGCCATCCTGAAGGTCGAGCGCATGCACGTATCCATTCTCGCTCGCGACATAGACCCGGCCCTGGTCCACGGCTGCCCCGTGACGGATCGGGCCCGCGGCCGCGAACCGCCAGCGCAGCTCGCCGCTGGCGGCATCGACCGCATGCAGCAGTCCATCGGCACCGCCGACGATCACCAGTTCGCCGGCGAGCACCGGCTGCGGCGAATGCCAGTCCCAGTCGAACACCGCCGGGTGCGGCAGCACGCGCTGGCGCCGCCCGCCATCCAGTGCCTGCCGCCAGCGCTCCCGGCCATCGTCCCGGGCCAAGGCGTGCAGGAATCCGCCGTCGCTGACCACGTATGCCGTGTCGCCGTCCACCCGGGCGGCTCCGAACATCGGGTAGCCGACACCGACCGCCCAGACCATGCGTCCGTCGCGCCCGTCCACCGCGTGGAAGACGCCCCCCGTGCTGCCGATGTAGACGATGCCGTCGGCCACCACCGGGCTGGCGAAGACCTGGCCGTTCAGCCGCGTGGTCCAGCGCGGTGGCGACATGGGGGAGACCTCGGGAAGCATCTCGAGGGGAGGCGGGACGTCGGACCGCTCCAGCACGTCCTGCGAGTCGGCGGACATCAGTGTGCCGACCAGCTGCCCGTCCCGGAGCGCCAGGGCCATGGCGAGGCGCGGGTTCACCAGGACGTCACCCTCCACGCGCGCGGAGCCGGCCGGCACCCCATCGAAGTTGGCCATCGGCAAGGTGAGGTGGACCGTCAGGCCACCCTCGCCATCCGGGGTCAGGGCGACTCCCACGGCCACGCGTTCGAGTTCGCTGCCAACCTCTCCCCGCCAGTGGCCCGCGAGGCCAGGCGCATCGCTGGCATGCACCGCGTCCGTGGCGAACGAGAGAAGGGCACCGAAGAAAGCGGCGGAGCGGCAGCAGACGCGTGCCAGGATCATGAGACGTCTCGCGCAGGGGGCGTTGCCCGCATTGAAGACGATCCGGGCACCACCCTCGCGTGCCGGAAGTCCCGTGCGCCGACCGGTTGCCAGCAAGTCGCCCGGCCAGTCCGGTTCGCTCAGCCCCGCAACACCTTCGCCATCGCCTTGCCCTTCGCCAGCTCGTCGACCAGCTTGTCGAGCATGCGGATCCTGCGCATCAGCGGGTCCTCGACATTCTCGACCCGTACCCCGCAGACCACGCCGGTGATCAGCTCGCTGGCCGGGTTGAACGCCGGCGCCTCCGCGAAGAAGGTGCGGAAATCGGTCTGCCGGTCGAGCTGGTCCTGAAGGCCCTGCGCGTCGTATCCGGTCAGCCAGCAGACGACCTGGTCGACCTCGGCGCGGGTGCGGCCCTTGCGCTCGGCCTTCTGCACGTACATCGGGTAGACCTTGGAAAAGGCCATCGCATAGATGCGGTGTTCGGTCATGGCTTGGGTCCCACCGTGGCATGCGCCGGCCATGGTTGCAGACCCACCCCGGCGCGCCAACCCGTCCGGCGACTCGGCGCAGGATCGACTCCGAAAGGTGCGATACCTTGGCCGCAGGCGGCCGCCCCCGGCCTCAGCCCGCAGGCAGGCCCGTGTACGGAGCCCGCTCGCACCGCTGGTGCCATTCCGAACGACCGGTCACGGTGCCGCCGGAGGCATCGCCGAAGAACTCGTTCCTGCGGATCGACACGCCCGAGTCAAGGTCCAGGTGCCACTGGCTGCGCATGTGCACCACACCGGAAAACGACCGGATCTCATCGGGATCCGCCTTGATCACGGTGCGGCCGTCGATGGCGTGGATGGGCGTCACCCGGGCGCCGCTCGAAAAGCGACGGGCATCGAGATCGAAGCTGTAACGACGCACCTCGCCCACTTCGCTGGCCACCACCGGGCTGCCATCGGCCAGGGTGCCTTCGACGCGGTCCAGCGTGGTGGTGCACAGCAGGTCGAACAGCGTTGTCGACGGCTCGATCGGGCTGCCCTTGGCGCCCGGCCCCGATGATGCCAGTCCGGCAGAAACCGGCAGCAAACAGACGAACGCGATCGAAGCGAAGCGTCGACGTGCGTTGCGCTGCAGAAGCGGAAACATCGACGCCACCCTCTTCGAGAACCAACACGGGAAAACAGAAGGGAAGTCGCCGACCTTCGGTGCCTGCAGGCAGGGTTCGGCCTCGGCCGGGCGGGTCTGGGAAACTCTGGGGGACATGGCAGGCACTCACGTGGGGGCGTGGCGGCGAATCCGCCCCGCACCTGGGCATACGCAGCGGACAACGGCGGCAGATCAGGCGGCGTCCGATCCGATCGGCTGCCCTCCCAACCTGTCAGGTTGGCAGGCACCCCTTGACCACAGCGCCCGATCACCAACCGACCGCGCGCCCTCCCGCTCCGGCCCAGCACGGTCCTAGGCCATCCCGGCTCCGGACGCTCACCGGCGGAGCGCAGCCACCTTGTTCCTGTGCCGCGTCACCCACACGGGCGCCAGCACCAGGGCCACCAGCACCAGCGGCCACAGGTTGCCGTCGGCAAACGTGTAGGCCGACACCAGCTCGGGCCAGGTCAGTCCCCGGACCAGGCCGAAGCCGGTCTCGAACACCAGGGTCGCGGCCAGCCAGCCCAGGCCCAGGCACCCTGCCTGGGCGGGCGAGCGCGCTGGACGCCAGCGCAGCAGCAACCAGGCCACCGCGAACACCGCGGCGATCAGCAACAGGCCGCTGGCCACGATGCCGGCGACCCGGCCCAGGCGCGGCACCAGCACCGCCTCGCGCAGCAGGCCGTTGCCGATCGCCAGCACCAGGATCGCCAGCCAGGCCAGGGCGGCGTGCGGGAACGCCAGGTGCGCGGTCGGCATGGTGCGGCTCCTTTGCCCGTTGCCGGCAGTGTGGCGGCAAACGGGCCACCCGGCATAGGACCGCATGGCGTTGGCCTGGGTGGAGCCCGTCGCCTTGCGCGCCGCGGCAGGCACCTGCGCTAGGCTTGGCCGGCCAGACTTCCACTGCCCAGGGACGGGGAGCACCGCCTTGCCGACGGGTCCGATCACGCAGCTGCTGAGGGCGCGCGCCGCCGGCGAAGACGGTGCCGAAGCACGCCTTGCCGAGCTGGTCTATGCGGAGCTGCACCGTCTCGCCGACCGCCAGATGCGCGGCGAACGCGGCGGCCACTCGCTCACCCCCACAGCCCTCCTCCACGAGGCCTGGCTGCGCCTGCGCCCGGAGGACGGCGCCGGTGCGGCCGACCGCGCAGCGTTCCTGGGACTGGCGGCGCGACGCATGCGCCAGGTGCTGGTCGACCACGCCCGCCGCCGCGATGCCGACAAGCGCGGCGGTGGCGCCTGGAAGGTGACCCTTTCGAATCTCCCCGACGAAGCCGCGCCGGATCCGCAGATCGACGTCCTCGACCTCGAGCAGGCCCTCCAGCAACTCGAGGCGCACGATGCCCGCAAGGCCCGGGTGGTCGAGCTGCGCTACTTCGGCGGCCTGGAAATGGTCGAGGTCGCCCAGCTGCTGGGCGTTTCCCGGGCCACCGCGCAGCGCGACTGGGAAGTGGCCCGCGCCTTCCTGCATCTGCACCTGGGCTGAGGGGGCGATGGACACGCGCGCCCTGGCGCTGCTCGAGGAGGCCCTGAACCGGCCGCCCCCGGAGCGCGAGGACTTCCTGCGCGAGCGTGCCGGATCCGGAACCGCGCTGCTCGCCGACGCCCTCGCCCTGCTGCGCGCCCACCAGGCCAGCGAGGGGCTGCTGGAACCACGCCGCCTTCCCGAGCGTCTGGGGCCCTGGCGCCTGGTCGAGCAGGTCGGTGCCGGCGGCATGGGCGAGGTCTACCGGGTCGAACGCGTCGACGGCGACTTCACCCAGCGCGCCGCCCTCAAGCTGGTCGCCCTGGGCATCGGCGGCCGCGACGCCGTGGCCCGATTCCATGCCGAGCGCCGCTTCCTGGCGCAACTGGAACACCCCAACGTGGCGCGCACGATCGACGGCGGCACCGCGCCCGACGGCCGGCCCTACGTGGTCCTGGAATACGTCGACGGCGACCCCATCGACGACTGGTGCCAGCGCCGGCAGCTGCCTCCGAGGGCGCGCGTGCAGCTGTTCCGGCAGGTGCTGGCTGCGGTAGACGCCGCGCACCGGGCGCTGATCCTGCATCGCGACCTGAAGCCGGCCAACATCCTGGTCACCCGCGACGGCCAGGCCAAGCTGCTGGACTTCGGCATCGCCAAGCGCCTGGATGCCGACGTCGGCCTGACCGGCGCCGGCAACGCGCCCCTGACGCCGCAATTCGCCAGCCCCGAACAGCTCGAAGGCCGGCCGCTGACCACCGCATCGGATGTCTACTCCCTGGGCCTCGTGCTGCACCTGCTGCTGACCGGGCGCCTGCCGGCCCAGCACGAAGAGGAGCGGCCGCCGGGCCAGGCCCTGGCTTCCCTGCAGCGCCGGCCGGCGACCCGCCCGAGCACGGCGCTGGCTCCGGACCGCCTGCACCTGGGCCGCCGCGAGGCGCAGGCCTGGCGCAGGCAACTGGCCGGCGACCTCGACCGCATCCTGCTCAAGGCCCTGGCACCCGACATCGACCGACGCTACGCCAGCGTCCCGGAATTCGCCGACGACCTGGCGCGCTGGCTGGACCTGCGCCCGGTCTCGGCACGCCACGGCGAACGCAGCTATCGCCTGCGCCTGTTCCTGCGCCGCAACCGCCTGGCCGCGGCGGCCGGAACGGCAGCGGTCCTGGCCCTGGCCCTGGGCCTGGCCGCCGCGGCCCACCAGGCGCGCATCGCCCGGGCCGAGGCAGCCCGGGCGTCCAGCGCCAACGCCTTCCTGATGCGCCTGATCGCCGATGCCGACCCGGTCGCCAGCGGCCGCACGCCGACCCTGCGCGAAGCCCTGGACCGCGCGGTGGACTGGATCCCGCAGCACTTCAGGGGGCAGCCCGACAGCGAGGCCGACGTTCGCTTGGGCATCGGCCGCGCCTACACCAGCCTTAACCTGCTCGATGCCGCTGCGGCGCAGTTCCAGCGCGCCCTGGACCTGCGCCGTCCGGGCACCCCCGAGCACGCCGAGGTGCGGCAGGCACAGGCCCTGCTCGACTGGAGCCTGGGCCGAACCGATCGCGCCGAGTCCGGCTACCGGGACGCCCTTGCCGTGCTGGCCGCGGCGCCGGACCAGGCCCGCGCTGCCGGCCAGGTGCGCAACGACCTGGCCGCCCTGCTCAATGATCTGGGCCGCTTCGACGAGGCCGTGCCGCTGGCCGCCGCGGCGGTCGAGGAGGCGCGCGGCATGGCCCTGGGTCCGGCCGTGCTGGGCGCCCGGCTGGAGAACCTCGGCGGCGCCCTGCACGGTGCCGGGCGCCTGGCGGAGGCCGAGGCGGTCTACCGCGAGGCGATCGCTTCGCTGGAACAGGCCCTGCCCGAACGGACCGTGGCCCTGGCCGTGGCGCTCAACAACTTCGCCCTGGTGGCCCGCGACACCGGCCGCAGCGAGGAGGCGCTGGCCCTGTTCGAGCGCGCAGTCCAGGTGCGCGAGCAGGCCTTCGGGCCGGACCATGCCGAGCTCGCCGGCCCGCTCACCAATGCCGCACGCCTGCACGTCGACCTGGGCCGGACCGCGGCGGCGCGGGAGGCCATCGGGCGCGCCCTGGCCCTGGCCGACCAGGCCTTCGCGCCCGACTACATCGGCCGCGGCCACGTCCACCTGGTGGCCGCCCAGGTCGCCCTGGCCGAGCGCCGGCATGCCGCGGCAGCCGATCATGCGGGCCAGGCCCTGGCGGTGTTCGAGCGTGCCGATTTCGCGAGCCCGGAACTCAAGGCGCGGGCGCGCGCGCTGGCCGACCGGGCACGCGATGAGGCACGGGGACGCCCGGCTGCGCCTTAGGCGACGAACCGGCCACTCCGGCCCGTCACCTGGAGCCGCACCATGTCCCAGCCTTCGCCCCTCCCCCGGCCGGCCCCTCGCCTGTGCCGGGCCGCCATCGCCCTCGCCCTGTGCACCGGCCTGCCCGCCATCGCGCAGCCCCCGGGGCCCAGCGGCATCGCCTTCTGGAGCCAGCCGGTCGCCGACGACTGGTTCCAACCCCTGCGCTGGGGCGGCGTCCTGCCCTGGCAGGCGGGCGTGCCCAATGCCGGCGCTACCGCCCACCTGTCCTGGCCAGTGACGGTGACCTTGCCGGGCAACGGTTTCGGCGGCGAGTGCCACCACCTGAGCATCGGCGAGGCCACCCTGCGCATCGTCGGCGTCTCCGCGCACGCCAGCCTTACCGTGCACGGCACCCAGATCGACAACGCCGGCAGCATCGTGGTCGGCGGCGCCGAGGCGACCAGCGGCTCCAGCCTGCGCATCGCCAACCACAGCAATGCCAACGGCACCGGCAGCCTGCGCCTGGCCGGGCCGGCCAACGAGACCTGGAACGCCACCCTGGCCCCGACCTTCGACCTCGGCTGGCTGCTGGTGAACTGGCCCGGCCACCGCATCCTGGGCAACGGCGACATCCAGGTCCGCCTGCAGAACGATGGTCTCGTGGAGGCCGACGTCCCCGGCCGCGAACTTCGCTTCAGCGGCATCCACCGGATCGACAACAACGGTCTGGTCGCGGCCAGCGGCGGCGGCCGGCTGCGTCTGGCGATGGCCAACGGCGATTCCGGCTTCCACCAGTCCGGCAGCGGTCTGCTCCTGGTCGGCCACGGCTCCGAGCTGGTCCTGCAGAACGCCGGCACGCCAGGCCTGGTCGGCGGCCGCCTGCAGACCATGGGCAGCGGACGCGCGCTGGTGATCAGCCAGGGCTTCCCGATCCAGGGCGTGCAACTGGTCGCCGGCTCGACCCTTACCTTTTCCGGCAACGCCGGCGTCTTCCTCGGACCGGCCACGGTCACCAACGACGGCCTGATCCACACCGGTCCGCAGGGTTTCATCGCCTCGCGGTTCGGCCAGGCCGCCACGGTGGCCGGCAGCGGCCGCATCCGCCTGGAAGGCGGCGCGCTGTCCAGCCTGAGCGGCGGCGGCGGCTACGCGCTGGTCAATGGCCCCGACCACACCATCTCCGGGGTCGGCCACATCGCCCTGCAACTGACCAACCTCGGCACCGTGGACGCCGACCGCAACGGCCAGGGCAGCGGGCCCGGCGAGTTGCTGCTGCAGGACAACAGCTTCGTCAACGACGGCCTGATGCGGGCCCGCGACGGCGGCACCCTGCGGCTGTTCCAGGGCGAGATCGCACAGGGGCCGGACGGCCGGATCGAGATCCTGGACGGCTCGGCGATGGCCCTGCAGGGCAGCGCGACCGGCAGCTGGATCCGAGGCGGCGCCCTGCGCACCGCCGGCAGCGGCCTGCTCTACTCGGAAAGCAGCAACGTCGGCATCGAGGACCTGCACATCGAGGCCGGAAGCGCCGTGCTGGCGCCGTGTTTCCGCACCCTGCTGTTGGCCGGCAGCATCACCAACGACGGCCTGCTGGCCGCCGACAGTGGGGGCTGCGGCCCGGCCTTCGGTCTCCTGCAGGCCCAAGGCACGGCGCAGATCCTGGGCGAGGGCGAGGTGCGCCTGCTCGCCCATGCCCCCGGCGCCAATGCCCGGCTCGACGCCAGCGCCGGTTCCCTGGCCCTCGGTCCCGACCAGTGGCTGACCGGCGAGGGGCGCCTGTCCGGCGCGCTGCGCGTCGACGGCCGGATCCAGCCCGACCAGCCGTACGCGCCGGCCCATCCGGTCGGCCGCCTCAGCCTCGACGGCGGTGCCAGCCTGACGCTCACAGGCAGCAGTCGCCTGCTTGTCGATCTCGACGGCCTGGGCAGCTTCGACCGCATCGAGGGCAGCGGCAACATTGCCCTGGATGGTGCCCTGGTGATCGGCGCCGCGGGCGGCTTCGTGCCGGTGCCCGGCGACCAGTTCGACCTGGTCACCGGCAGCGCGGTCGGCGGCGGTTTCCGCGACGTGGTCTTTCCGCCGGCCTATCCGCCGCTGGATGCCCGCATCGAGGTGCTGGCCGACCGCGCACGCCTGGTGGTGACTCCGCCGGTGTTCGTTGGCGGCTTCGAATGAGTCCGGTGCGCGCCCCCCGGCGACCATCGTCGGGGGGCGCGCCAGCGGCGGGTCGCGGCGGCGGCGGTCAGGCGGGCAGCGCCGCGGCCCTGCGCGCGATCCGCGCCGCCGCGACCGGGAACACCACCGCGTAGCCGAGGATGCCGATGTTGCGCACCGTCATGTCGGCCATCGGCACGCCGACCAGCCCGGCCAGGGCCAGCAGCGCCGCCAGAGCCAGCAGCCCGCGCTCTACCCGCAAGGCCTCGATCCCCCGCAGCGCCAGCGCGCAGCAGCCGGCGCCGATCGCGAACAGCAGGTCCCAGGCCAGGATGTCCAGGGCATAGGCCAGCGACGGCCAGCGGAAGGAGAACATCGCCGGCGCCCAGGGTTGCGCCTGCACCGCCGGCCACCGGGCGACGACCAGGATCGACAGGTGCACCAGCACGGTGACCGCCGCGCACAGCGCCATCGCCACCACCGCGCCTTGCGCGGCGGCCCGGTTGCCCGGTGGCACCCGGTCGCGCAGGCCCAGGGCGAACAGCACCAGGGCCGGGGCGATCGCCAGGATCAGCAGCTCCATCACCGTGAACCAGGGGTCCTGGATGGGCTGGTCGGGCGCCGGCAGGGTGGCCAGGCCGACCCCCAGGACCAGGGCGTACAGCGCCGCGAGCACGGCGATGGTGTAGCCGGCCAGGACCAAGCGACGATCCGCCGCGCGACCCCGAGTCTGCCTCACGGCTTCACCATTGCAGTCCCGATCCGGCCTGGCAGTGCAGCACCGGACCCTCGACCGAGAGCCAGGCTGCGCAGCGCGGTGCGTCGTGATCGCCTGCCGCATTGGCCCTTGCCTGCCATCCCGGACACGCTCAGCTCGCGGGCTGCCGACGGGCCGCGATCTCCACCCCGAACAGCGGATGCAGCCAGCGCACGCGGCGGATCAGCAACTCGTGCAGCAAGGCGCAACCGAACACGGTGCCGCTCAGCACCAGGGCGAACTCCAGCCAGCCCGGCAGCGCCAGCGCACCCAGCGCGAAGGCGAGCGGCACGATCAGGCTCTGGTGCAGGATGTACCAGGGATACACGGCCTGGTTCGCGTACGGCAGCCATCGGTACGGCCGGTTGAGCCACAGGTAGCCGTAGCCCAGGACGCACAGCAGCGCCGTCCAGCGGTACAGCGCGTGCGCACCGGCGCTGATCGCGCGCCAGTTCCAGTCGGGGAACGCCGCCGCCTGGTCGGGCGTCAGGTTGCGGCCCAGCCAGCGCAGCGCGATGTAGACACCGATCGACAGCAGGGCCAGCGCCAGCAGGCGTCGGCGCAGGCGCAGCACCTCGTCCCAGAAACCTTGCGACTGCGCCACCGCGGCGCCGAACAGGAACACCGGCAGGTACTGGGCATGGTTGGCCCAGTCATCGAGCAGGGCATGGGTGCTGGGGTAGCGCGGCGCCAGCCAGTACAGGCAGGCCAGCACCCACAGCGAGGGCAGCAGCACCAGGACCGTGCCGCGCCAGCGTCCCGGCGCCAGCGGGGATGCCGCCAGACGTCGCCCCGGCCTGGTGCGCAGCAGCGGCAACAACAGCGCCAGCACCAGCGAGTACACCCACAGGTAGACCAGGTACCAGAGGTGGTTCCAGGTCACACCGAACTCGGCACCGGCAAAACCGCCCTCGGGCCAGGGCCGGAACTGCAGGTAGCGCGCCATGAATGCCACGAAGCCCGGCTCGATCACGCCGTTGGCCAGCGCCTCGCAATACGCCTGCACCGGCACCGTGGTGACCATCGCGAACAGCAGGGGCAGCAGCAACCGCCAACTGCGCCGAACCGCGAATCGGCCGGGTGCCTGTGCGACGCGTGCCAGGGCCAGCCCCACCGCCAGCCCCGAGAGCAGGAACAGCAGGGACATCCGCCAGCGATTGACGAAGATCATCGGCCACTGCAGCGACTCAGAGGTGTGGCTGGACTTGATATGGAAGTCCCACTCGGCCACGTAGACCATCGCCACGTGGTAGAGGATCAGCAGCCCGAAGGCGAGCACGCGTAGCACGTCGAGATCGTGGCGGCGGGTCATGGGGGCGCTCCCGGCGACCGGCGACCGACCGGTGGCCCAGGCGCGAAGGGCGCCGATCCGCGGATGACGGGCGCCAGGATGAGCGCCGCGATCCATCCGCGCCCGCAGCGGCGGCGGCTAGCCCCGCGCAGCCGCACGCATCCCGGGCACCGCCGCTTCCTGCCGATGGCGAGGAGGCGCCTGCCCAATGCCGGCGACAGCCCGCCGTGTACAGCGAGCACTGCCACGCGCACGAACGGACAAGGGATCATCGGCGCACGCGTCGCCGGGCGCTCCGCTGCGTCGCCCCTGCCCCGTCCATTTACCCGAGCAGCGAGGCGATCGCATCGACAGCCGCGCCAATCAGTGTGGCGACGCCCTCGACCACGAGCTCGAGCAGGGCGCCGAGCATGTCGAGCAGCGATCCGCCGGCCAGCACGCAGGGCACGACCAGACCAACCGCCGATGCCGTCGCCAGACCAGCCGACACCAGGCCGACGCCGAACATCGACCAGACCACGAGGGTGCCGATCAACACGGCCACGGACAGGCCGGCCAACACCCGAACCGCCAACGAAAACCGCCGCGACTTGCTCATCGATCCTCCCCGGCATGCGCACAGCGGCGCTGCGCCGCCGAGCGTGGCGGCCGTGCCTGCGGCCGTCAAGCCTGCGAGGCCGGACGGGTGCCGTCAGCGACCGGGGAGGTGCCACGGGGAATTCGTCCGGACAGCCCGCTGCGGGGAGCGTCCGGCCCGAGTCCATCGGACCGGGCGAGGGACGGACGGCAGCTGCCTGTCTCGTCGACAACGCCGGTGGTGGCGCCATCGAGCCCGAGGGGGCTCCAGGGCACTGCACGCTGGTCCGCTGGCGACCAGTTCGCGGGTGAAAGCCCCGTGAGCCCGGAGGGATTCCAGTCGGCCGCCAGACACCCAGGCCGGACTAAGCTGCCGTCATCGTCCCCGGTCACGCCACGCGGCGATGTTCCGGGACCTCGCCCACCGCAGACAAGCACAAGGAGAACGCGATGGTGAAGATCCCCACCGGCACCTGGATCCTGGTCGCCGACGGCACCAAGGCCCGCCTGTTCAGCAATGTCGGTACCGCGACCGCGCTCAGCCTGCATCAGGAGCGCCTGCTCGAGCCGGTGAACCTGGACGATGACGGCCCGGCCGGCCGGCAACCTGCCGACGCCGACGGTTACCATCTGGACGAGGCCACCTTCGTCAAGCAGCTGGCGCTGGCGGTCAACGACGCCGCCCTCAACCACCGCTTCGAACACCTGGTGCTGATCGCCGACCCGCAGTCGCTGGGCCAGATCCGCCCGCTGCTGCACCAGGAGGCCACCCGCCGCACCCTGCTCGAGCTGCCCAAGACGCTCACCAACTCGCCGCTGGAGGACATCGAGCGGGCGCTGGCCGCCGAGGCCGCGGGCTGAACAGCGGACTGCCGCCCCTGCGTGGGGCGGCAGTCCCCATGGCGCGTGAGCCGCACCCGAACCGCCCGCCGCAGACAGAGAATCCAAGCCAGGAGCTTCAGGACCAAAAGGTGTCAGGGACATTTTGCGGACAAGAAGGGGGCCCAAAGGTGTCAGGACCCAAAGGTGTCAGGGACAATTCGGCGACCTAAAGGTGTCAGGGACATTTCTGTCCCGACGGGGGCCGACCACGCGGACGCAGCCCGACGAACCTTCCGGTGCGCTGCGCTACCCAGGCCTGAAAACGCTCCGTTCCCAGCACCTTCTGCTGCTGCAGATGGGAGCGAATCCCGGCAACCAGCTCGTCCGCCAGCGGTTGAGCGACAAGCGCCCGCCAGGCGGCGGCGCGGGCGCTGGCATCGGCACCCAGCGCCAGATAGGCAGAATGCGGAGATAGCAAAGGATCACGTCGTTCGCCGGCATTCGCGGCGTGGCTCGACCATGGGTAGTCGCCTGGCTTTGCCGAGATCCAGGCCCGCACGGGGTTGAGCTCGATGTACCGGCTGCAGGCCAGGACATAGCGCTCCGAATCCACCAGGCAGGCCCTGAAGCGCCCCTCCCAAAGCGTCCCGGTGCGGCCGTGTCGGCCGTTGAAAAGCCCGGTGTAGTTCCGGGCAAAGGTGTGCATAAGCCGTGACACCGCGCCGGTACTGCCGGGCGTCATCAGCAGGTGTGCATGATTGCTCATCAGCACGTAGGCATGCAGCCGGCAGTCGAAACGTGTCAGCGCCTCCCGGAGGCACTGCAGGTAGCGCTGGCGGTCGTCATCGTCCAGGAAGCAGGGCAGACGGTTGTTGCCTCGCTGCACCACGTGCTGTGCGATCCCGGCGAAATCGAATCGTGGTTGTCGGGCCATGAGCCGCATCCTTGGCCAATCCGGCCCCTCTTGCCATCAGCGGTTGCCGCGATGGCGGCTCAGACCTATCCTCGGGCGGCCGTGGGAAATTGTCCCTGGCACCGTTATTGACTTTGTTGCGCCCCGCCATCGAGAAATGTCCCTGGCACCGTTTGATTGGCGTGTTTGTATCTGGAGCGAATGGTGTATGGCTGGGAGGCCGCCATGCTGCGCGTGCTGAAGTCGCTGTTCGCGGCACGAGCTCCAGCCACGCCGCCCCCCACCGCGATACTCGATCACGCGGCTCCCTCGTCTGTCGAGAGCGGCGGGCGTCGCTTGGCGTTCCAGACGCTCATCAAGCACAAGGATGGCCTGCCGCACATTGCCTGGAATCGCGTCCGCGAGTGGTGCGACGAATTCGCCGATCCGAAAGAAGGTGGCGACGCCTGGCTGGCCTGCGAACGTGCCTGGCTTCTGCATCTTCGCGATGCGCTTGGTGCTGGCTACCGGCTGTTCGAATCCCAGGCGGCGCTGTTGCTTTCCCGCCAGGACGATCGTGCCGTCCAGCTGACGCTCGCCTTCATGGCCCGGACCAGCCAGCGTGTGCGCAGACTGCTCGGACGCACGGCCGACGCGAGCGAATGGGGACGTGACATCCTGATCGCCTTTGATGACCCGGACACGTACTACCGCTACGTGATGACCTTCCACCAGCCTGGCGACGATGTTCCCACCAGCGCCGGCATTTTCATCGACAGCGGCTGCAGCCACTTCGCCTCGATCCAGAGCGAGTTGAGCGCACTGGAACCCACCATCGCGCACGAGATGACACATGCGTTTCTGGCTCACCTGCCTCTGCCGACGTGGCTCAACGAGGGCATTGCGGTGAACGTGGAGCACCTTCTCGCCGGCGGCACGCCGGCCACCTCGGAATTGCGTGAAATCGAACAACAACATCGGATGTTCTGGACGCCGGCAAACATCCAGAGCTTCTGGTCGGGTCAGGCCTATGTCGGTCAGGACCAGGCCGTCCAATTGGCCTATGACCTGGGCCGCCTGATCGTCAGTACGCTGGGGCAGGACTGGACGCGCTTCGAGGACTTCGTGCTGGCGGCGCACTGGGAAGATGCCGGAGACAGTGCGGCGAACGAAGTGCTGGCCGTCGACCTGGGGGACTTCGTCGGCGCGCTTCTCGGTTCCGATGAGTCCGACGCGTGGCGTCCGCGTCCCGAGCACTGGACCCATGCACCCCAGAAGGACCCTCACTGAGCGCGATCCAAGAACGCGTCACCCACCCAAGAAAGGTGTCAGGGACAATTTCCCAAGCCCGTCCGCCCAGAAGGGTGTCAGAGCCAATTGCTCCAACCCGCCGGTCATTCACCCGGTGCGGGTCGGACTACCGACCCGGTGCGCTTCACCATTGCCCCGTTGACGTGGCGGCGGGCTCGGTAGCCTCTTGCGCTGCAGGTAGCGCGGATCCCAGCGCCCTCGCCAGATGACGGCGCGAAGGGCCCGGAAATCATCCCTGGCACCTTTTTCCTTGTCGATCCGCGACTCTTGAGGCCATCAGGACCCGCCACGGATGCGGCTCGACGCAGAGTGTCCAAGGCGCAGCCGGGGGATATTGTCCCTGGCACGGTTTTGTGGGTTGGCCGTGGGAAAATGTCCCTGACACCATTTCTAAGGTTCAGAAGACGAGGTCCGTGGCGTTCTCGATGCGGACCACGCGGGGGCGGCGGGTGCCTTCCAGGGTCTCAGAGGGTCGCAGCGGATCGACTGCGCCCAGCGGGCCGAAGCTGAGCCCGGTGGCTGCCTCGATCAGCGCTATCGGCACCTGGTAGGTGCGGAACTCGCCGAACACGAAGGCCGCCTCGGTGATCCCCTGGATCATGTCGCCCTGGCTGAGGATGTAGCCCGCGGAGGCCAGCCGTCCCGTCTGCGCGTTCACCAGCGCGGCGACCTTCCAGAACTCGCGCGGCAGCCTGACCAGGTCACGATAGCTGCGGTCCTCTTCGCGCATCACCGGCCCGGTGATCACGGACACCCGCAGGTCGTGGATCTCGGTGCTGTCGAGGATGTAGTCCTCGAGGTCGTTCCACTCGCGCTGGTTCAGGTGCTTGTGCTGGGGCGCCGAATTGACGTAGTGGAACGTGTCGGCATTGGCCTGTGCCGCCTCAGCTGCGCTGCCCCACACGGGATCCAGGCGCCGCACCAGGTGACCCCGGTCGAGGTCGTTGTTCCTGTAGATCTCGTTGCCCAGCTGGTGGGCATCCGCGAAACGCTCATCGATCAGCCAGCGGTCGCTGCGCGGAACCCGACGCAGCTGGGTGCCGTCGATGTTCACCGCCGCGTACAGTGCCTGCCGCCGCGATCGGCTGACGGCAACCGAGAAGTGGCGGTAGCGTGCAACCTGGGGCGACCCAGCCGCACCACCGGCCACCGGTGCGACGTCGTCGGCCCAGCGGCCGAGTTGGGGCAGCGGGACTCGCCGGTCTCCGTCACCCAGGAAGTCCTCGCGATAGCCATCGCGGTCGTCGAAGCTGTCGGCCTTGCTGCGGCCGTCGGCTTCGACGCGCACGACGGGTGGCGGTGGCGGTGGCGGCTGGATCGGCGCTGCACCGGCGCCGATCAGGGGTCGCGCATGCGACAGCGCCTGGCGGATCCACCCGGCCTTCACCGCGAAGTTCCCTTGCAGGTAGATCCCGGCGAAGTGGAGCCCCACCGCCTTGCCACTGTCGAGATCGATCACCGCCGATCCCGAGTTGCCGCCCAGCGTCGTGCAGTCGTGGACGAAGTAGTGCTCACCATCGGCCCGGAAGCTGACCTTTCCCGGCGCGAAGCGCTTGACGTCGAAGATCTCGCCGAAGTAGCGCTCCATGTCCGACTGCCCGTTGCGACTGTCGTGCGCCGGGTAGCCGATCACGCCAATCGGCTGGCGATCCTGGACTTCCGCCGAGGCCAGCTCGATCGGGTCGGGTAGCGCCACGTCAGAACGCAATTCCAGCAATGCGATATCCGGCTCATCCGGCCCCGCCAGGTAGAGCACCCGCTCGACCCGAACCTCAAGGACCAGCGGTAGGTCGTACTCCTCGCGGAAGTCGACCTGCGCGCCGATCGGACGACCGAGCACGTTCCTGAGGAACTGCGCAGCACCTGCGCCCTGAGCGTTCGCGAAGAACTCCGCGACGTGGCGATTGGTGGCGACGATCGTCCGCCCGTCGACCTGGTCGACGATCCAGCCCGTTCCGGCCCACTCCATGGTCAGGTGGTCGAGCAACTCCACGCGCCCGACGCGCGCGACGGCCTGCTCGATCCGCGTCCGCGCCGCCTCCAGCGCGACGCGCCACGAGGGGCTGTCCACCTGCTCGAAGGTGCCGTTCCTGATCAGCAGCGAGGGCCGCCCCCAGCGCAGGACGATGGCCTCCTCGCGGGCGGTGACCGGTTCGGGCATCGGCGGCAGGGGGCGCGGATCCAGTGCGATCGCTCCGCGGCGACGCGGGGCCAGCAGACGTATCGAACGCTCGATGGTCGCCTCGTCCGGCCGTTCGGCCGCGGGCAATGCAATGGCGCCGTACGCGGCGCGCTCGCGGATCTCGTCGAGCAGTTCGCCGTCGGCGAGCAAGGAGCGGTACTGCGCGCCGAAGGAAAGGGGATCGTTTGGCATGGGCGGGGCACCTGTGGGCTTCATCCTCTGGAGGGCGCCGGGCGCGGGAAGTCTCAGGGACAACGTCGTTCCCCTCTCGCGATGACGGTGTCCTGGGCAGCCCGACCTGAGGCTCCTGGATGCAGCGCGACCCATCGCGCAGGTGCTGTATCGCCCCGGCGCGCGACGGCGACGCCACCCCGCCTGACCGGAGCCGGCAAGCAGGCCCGAAAGTGTCCCTGACACCTTTTCGCTTCGAAATTGTCCCTGACACCTTTTCGCTTTTCGGTCTGGCGTGGCGGGGGGGCGGCTGGGCGGATCGGTTGGCGGAGGGTGTGAACGTTCGTTCCGGGGCGCGCTCAACATCGGCCAGCCCACGGAGCGCCCTCATGAACATCCCGCTGATGCCCCTGCTCGCAACGACCTTCCTGGCGCTGGGCGCTCTGCTCCCCGGGCTTGCCGCGGCGCAACCTGAGGCCCTCGATTGCGGGCCGGTACCGGCGACCATGCGCGCGGCGCGCATCGCCGCGGCCGGGCCGCCGCAGGCGCTCACCGTCGAGACGGTGCCGGTGGCCCGACCCGCCGCCGGCGAGGTGCTGGTGCAGGTGCACTACGCCGCCGTCAATCCGGTCGACTGGAAGCTGCAGCAGGCCGGGCGCCTGCCGTTCCCGGCCACCCCAGGGGGCGACTTCGCCGGCGTGGTGGTCGCGCTCGGCGCCGGCGTCACCGGCTTCGCCTGCGGCGACCGCGTGGCGGGCATCGTCGACCAGGTCGCGCGGCCGGGCAGCTATGCCGAGTACGTCGCCGTGCCGGCCACCGAGATCGTCCCAGCGCCCGCGGCGCTGAGCCTGGCGGAGGCCGCCGCCTGGCCGACCGTCGCGGTCGCCGCGTGGCGCTACCTGGTGGAAGCGGCCGGCGTGCAGGCCGGCGAACGCGTGCTGGTGCACGGCGGGGCCGGCGGCGTCGGTTCCTTGGTGGTGCAGATCGCCAAGGCGCGCGGCGCCCACGTCATCGCCACCGCCTCGGCCCGCAACCACGACTTCCTGCACGAACTCGGCGCCGACCAGACCATCGACTACCAGACCACCCGCTTCGAGGAGGCGGTGCGCGGTGTCGACATCGTGATCGACACCGTCGGCGGTGACACCCTGGCGCGCTCGCCCGCGGTGCTGCGCGATGGCGGCCGCCTGGTCACCCTGGTCGGCACCGTGCCCGCGAACCTGTGCGCCGACGGCCGCATCGCCTGCCCCGCGACGCCGCCGTGGCGGGTGCGTCCGGCCCTGGAAGCGGTCGCGCCCCTGATCGCCAGCGGCCAGGTGCGCATCCACATCGAGCGCACCTGGCCCCTGGCCGAGGTGGTCGAAGCACAGGAGCACAACCGCAGCGGTCGCACGCGCGGCAAGGTCGTGATCGCCATGCCGGTGGCGCTGGACCCGTCCGTGCAGGACGGCCTCGCGCGCGAAGGCGACCCGACCGCTGGGCGCCCGCGGCCCTGATCCCCGCGCCGCCACGCCCCGCCCTCGCCCCCGCCCAGACAGGAGATTCCCGATGCGCAGACCCCTTGCCGCCCTCGCCTTGCTCGCCACCCTGCCCGCCCTGGCCACGCCGCCCGCCCAGGGCAATGACATCGATGCGGTCAGGGTGCCGCTGCAGGCCTACCTGGACGGCCACGCCACCGGCCAGGAACGCCACTTCCGGCGCGCCTTCGCGCCCGACGCCCTGCTGGTTGGCGTCAAGGACGGCGTCTACGGCCAGCGTCCGGCCAGCGACTACATCGCCCAGTCCTCGAGCGGCCGCGCCCCGCGCGACGAGGCCCAGCGCAAGCGCCGCATCCGCTCGGTGGTCGTCGACGGCGACGTCGCCACCGCCGTCATCGAGCTGGACTACCCCGACATGCGCGCCTACGACCACATGAGCCTGGTCCGCTTCGAGGATGGCTGGCGGATCGTGGTCAAGGCCTACCACGCGGTCACGCCGGGGGCCTGAACGGCCGACCGGCGCCGTGGACCGGCCCGGACGCCTGGCCAGGTCCTCGTCCCCCATCGCGGGGCGGCCCCTCCGCCGCGCAGGCGGCGCCGTCCGCGCGTGCGCCGCCCACGGGGTCTCGTCGCGGCGCCGTGCCCGCCGCGATGATCGCGACGCCTCTGCAGCCTGTACCCCGGGGCGAGGGCACCACCGGCGGCGCGCCGGGGTCGGGCCGCCCTCGCCCTGTCCGCGCATCGCTCCGCTTCGCCGCGACCGTGACTTCTGGCGGTGGACAGCGGTCCGGGCCGTCCAGAGGATCGAGGCAGCTGGCCGGTCGAACCAGGCCGCCACGATGGTCGCCGTGCCGGCCCGCGGACGCGCGGCCTTCGCGTCCAGTCCCCGGATCTCGGAGTCGATGGATACCCCCCGGTGCAACGAGGTGGCCAGCAAGGCCGGCGCGCTGCGGTGCGTGAGCCGGTCCCGCGCGCTGCTGGCCCTGCTCGCCGTCCTGCTGGCGCCAGCGGCGGCCCGGCCGGCCTCGGAGCCGGTGCGCACCGACCACCTTGACTCGCGCCTGGTCGCGCAGGCCACCGCGGCCGTGCCCGGCCAGACGCTGGCCCTGGGCCTGTTGCTGGAGCACGATCCGCACTGGCACACCTACTGGCGCAACCCTGGCGATTCCGGCCTGCCGACGCAGCTCGAGCTGGAACTGCCGGAGGGCGTCGTCGCCGGCCCGATCGAGTGGCCGCATCCGGAACGCTTCGAGTTGGCCGACATCGTCAACTTCGGCTATGGCGGGCGGCGCCTGCTGCCGGTCACGGTCACGGTGCCGGCCGACTACGCGGCGTCCTCGTTGCCGATCCGCGCCTCGGCGAGCTGGCTGATCTGCGAGGTCGAATGCATTCCCGGCGAGGCCGGATACGCGTTCGAGCTGCCGGTCGCGGCGTCCGCACAAGTCGAACCCCGCTGGGCCGACGACTTCGCCGCCGCCCGCGCCGCCCTGCCGCAGCCGGCGACGGACAGCCTGGCGATCGCCGAGGGATCCGACGCCATCGCCCTGGCGCTGTCCGGCCTCGACGGAGGCGCCACCCCGGTGCATTGGCGATGGTTCCCGGAAACCCCGGAGGTCTTCGCCAATGGCGCGCTGCCGCAGTGGCAACGCACGCCGGACGGCTGGCAGGCGCGCTGGCGCAAGAGCGAATATTTCACCCGGCTCCCGGCCGAGGTCGCCCTGGTGGCGGTCGACGGCGCGCGTACGGCCTGGCGCTTCCCCGCCCGTCTCGACGCCAGCCTCGTGCCGGTCGCCGGCACCGAGCAACCCGACATCGCGACCGGCGATACCTCGGCCCTCGGCCTGCTGCCTGCCCTGCTGCTGGCCCTGCTCGGCGGCCTGGTGCTGAACCTGATGCCCTGCGTGTTCCCGGTATTGTCGATGAAGGCGATGTCGGCGCTGGAGGCGGCCGACGATCGCGGCGAGCTGCGCCGCCATGGCCTGTGGTACACCGCCGGCGTTGTCGCCACCTTCCTGCTGCTGGCCGGCGCCCTGCTCGCGCTGCGCGCCGGCGGCGAGCAGCTCGGCTGGGGCTTCCAGCTGCAGGAGCCGCGCTTCGTGGCCGTGGTCGCCCTGCTGCTGTTCGCGATGGCGCTGTCGTTCTCCGGCGTGTGGGCCCTGGGCGGCCGCTTCGTGGGCGCCGGCCAGCGCCTGACCGAAGGTCGTGGCGCACGCGCCGCGTTCTTCACCGGCGCGTTGGCCGTAGTCGTCGCCAGTCCCTGCACCGCGCCGTTCATGGGCACCGCCCTGGGCTGGGCGCTGGTGCAGCCGACCGCCGCCGCCCTGACGGTGTTCGCCGCGCTCGGTCTCGGCCTGGCCGCGCCGATGCTGCTGCTGGGCTTCGCCCCGGCGCTGGCCCGCGCCCTGCCGCGACCGGGGCCGTGGATGGAGGGCTTCCGGCAACTGCTGGCCTTCCCCCTGTACCTGACCGTGGTCTGGCTGCTGTGGGTGTACGGCGAGCAGACCTCGGCCCTGGGCATGGCCTGGCTGCTGGTCGCGCTGACCGCACTGGCGTTCGCGCTGTGGCTGCTCGGGCGGCGACCGGCGATGCGCTCGCCGGGTTTCCGGCGCGTGGCCACGGCCGCCGCTGCCGCGGCACTGGCGATCGCCATCGCCCTGCCCATGTCGGCTTCCGCGCCGCCGCCAGCCACCGCCGGCGCAGCAGCGGCCGGCGAGGACGGCACCGAACCCTGGAGCGAGCAGCGACTTGCCGAACTGCGCGCCACCGGCCGCCCTGTGCTGGTCAACATGACCGCGGCCTGGTGCATCACCTGCCTGGCCAACGAGCGCATCGCGCTGGCCACCGACACGGTGCGCCAGGCGCTCGCCGCCCGCAATGTCGCGTACCTCAAGGGCGACTGGACGCGCAGCGACCCGGCGATCACCGGCTACCTGGCGCGCTACGGCCGCACTGGCGTGCCCCTGTACGTGCTCTACCCGCCCGATGGCGGCGCGCCCCGCGTGCTGCCGCAACTGCTCACCGCGTCCGGCGTCGCCGACGCCGTGCTCGCCCTGCCACCCGCCCCACCCCAGGAGACCGCGCCATGAAAGTCCGACTGTCAACCGCCACCCTGACCCTCGCCGCGGTCCTTGCCGGCTGCGGCGGCGTCGACCTGGAGGCGATCGCGTCCACCGCCCCCGCCCGGGTCGGTGAGGCTGCGCCAGCCTTCACCCTGGTCGATTCGACCGGACGCACGCACTCCCTGGCCGACTTCGCCGGCAAGACCGTGGTGCTGGAGTGGACCAACCACGACTGCCCATTCGTCAAGAAGCACTACGGCGCCGACAACATGCAGGGCCAGCAGCGCGCCGCCACCGGCGACGAGGTGGTCTGGCTGACCGTCAACTCCTCCGCCCCCGGCCAGCAGGGCCACGTCGACGGCGCTCGCGCCGAGCAGATCCGCACCGAGGCCCGCGCCGCGCAGACCGCCTACCTGCTCGACCCCGCCGGCGCCACCGGCCGAGCCTACGGCGCCGTCACCACGCCGCACATGTACGTGATCGACCCGACCGGCGTGCTGCGCTACGCCGGCGCCATCGACAGCATCCCCAGCGCCAACCCCGGCGACATCGCCACCGCCACCCAGTACGTCCCGCAGGCCCTGGCCGAGCTGGCGGCCGGCCAGGCGGTGAGCGTGCCGGTCACCCGCCCCTATGGCTGTGCGGTGAAGTACGCGAACTGAGCGGCCACTTCGTCGCGGCGGTGGACGCCTTGTGCCACGCACCGGGCGTCCTCGCCGCGATGCCGGCATCCCGGCCCGGGCGGCGCCACTCCCCTTCGCAGCGCACGCCTTCCGGCCGCATTCGCATCGATCGTCGCGATGCCGCCGCGCGAACCGGACTTGCCGGCACCATGACGCCTACAGGCAAGACCAGAGATCACTCCAGACCGACCAGCAAGCTCACCACCCCGGCCCGATTGACGAGCACAACGAGTTGCGCGGGCTGGCGGGAGCCATCGACATCGCGGCACGAACTGCAACTGACGACGACCACCCGCTCCGGACTCCTGCCTTGCGGGGCATAGGTAGCCTGCGACGCCCAGGCGTACCTGGACGCGACCCATTGCTTCGCGGCCTCGATTGCGCCTTCGTCGTCCACACTCGATGGTGCCGTCGCACAGGCCGTCAACGCGAGGGCCACACCAATTGCCGCGAGTCTGGAGGATGGCGTCTTCACTTCGGACCCGACCTCTGGTTCAGTGTGCGCCGCGAAGCGGCGTCCGGATGAAGGGCTGAAAAGGCGTCAGCGACGCTCCTTGAGCCACAACCTTCGCGTGCATTGACTTAGCCATGTCCTGTCGAAAGGCCTCGGCGAGAAACCAAGGATAACGGCGTGAAGCCGAACCCTTCGCCCAGCCGCGATGGAGCTATCCAGGACAGCGGACGATGGCCCGGGTACACGAGGCGGGCCCCCAGTCGCTGCGTCGCCAACAGAAGCTGTCCTGGTCCAGTCGCACCAGATCCCAGGCAACAGGGTTGCCCAACGCGTCCATCCGGGTTTCGTCCACGAGGTCCAATCGCACGGCGTTTCCGGTCTGGCGCCCGATCCTGTAGGTGAAGCGATCGCGAAGGTCTCCCTCCCCAGCCTCACCGCCCTGGGGCCAGGTTATGTGCATCAATGACCCGTCCGGTGAGAACGAGATGACCTGTGGATTGCTTGCGCATGCTTCCGAGCCGGAGAACTCCCACGACCCCAACAGATCGGCCAGATCCGTCGAGGGCTGGAGTCTTGGCTGGGCGACGCAGCCGGCAAGAACGAGTGTGGATGCAGCCAGGAAATGTCTCATGATTCCAAGGTCCTCGGCGTGGACGCGCGCTGCCAGGGCATACTGCATGGGGTGTGCACGGCAGTTGCCCCTGCCGCCGTCATCACATTGCAGGAAGTCCCCCTGACACCCTTTTCACTGCCCTTTTCACTGAAATCGTTCTCGGTCTTCACTGCGCGACAGGCAACGCTTGCAGCCATTCGTTGAAGCGCGCCTCGACTTCGGACTGGCCCGCAGGATCCAGCAAGGCGTCGATCCGGGACGACAAAGTATCGACCGCGGGGTGTCCGAAGTGCAGATGCTTCAGGTAGTAGAGCTTGGCCAGCACGGGATCGGGTGGGGTACCCTCGCCCAAGGCGTACATCACCGCCAGGTTCCTCAGCGCATGACTGTCGCCCAGCGCGACCGCCTCCGAATAAAGCGTCAGGGCCTGGTTGAAGTTCTGCCGCACGCCGGATCCGGTGGCATACATCACCGCCAGCGACGTATGCGCCTCGGGCAGCCCGGCCTCGGCAGCCGCTTCGAACAGAGAGACGGCTCGCGCATCGTCCCTGGCGCGCAGTTCGCCTGTGGCATGCGCCTTGCCGAGTTCCCACTGCCCATAAGCGTTCCCCAGCGCGGCCGCGCGCTCCAGCCAGTCGAGGCCAGCCGCTGCATCCGGTGTGCCCAGCCAGCCATGCTGGAGCGCCCTCCCCAGCAGCACCTGGGCCTCGGCCACCTCGGCCTTCGCGGCCCTGCGGATCAGTGCGAAGCCGGCCTTGACGTCCGCCTCCATGCCGCATTCGCCGCGGGCAAGCATCATCCCCCGATAGTGGAAGACCACCGGGAATGTGGCGTCGCTGTCGTCGAACAGCGCCTGCAACCGGCAGGCTTCCCGCAGGTCCGGCGGCGCTTCAGCATGGCCCTGATATGCAATGGCAAGAAGGTTGAGCCGGGCGGCGGGATCGCCCGCATCAGCCCCTTGCCGCAGATAGCCCAGGGCCAGCGGCACGTCGTGCGGCACGCCGACTCCGTGGAAGTGGATCAGGTAGAGCAGGCTGGCGGCCTCACCCTTGCCCAGTTCCAGCGCCCGGCGACCGATGTCCAGCGCTCGGCGACTCGCCGTCGGGTCCGCCTCGCCCTCCCGTCCGCCAGTGGTTGCGAGCTGGAAGTAGGCAAAGGCAAGCTGGTAGAGTAGCTCGGCATGATCGGAGCCGCGATGGTCATCCAACAGCTCGACCACCCCGGCAGGGTCGCCCTGTTCCTCCAGTGCCGTGGCCCGCTGCAGCAGTTCCACTAGGCTCTCCTCGGCGCTCGACCCCGGTGCGATCGCCAGCAGAAGGCAGAACAGGGGACTCCGCACTCGCCGCGACCGCTTGCTCATCGGGAGGCACCCGAACCATCCGCAGACAGCGGCTGGACGAACTCGATCGAACCACCGTCGACCCGCCACAAAATACGATTCTCGGCGGTCGCCACGAACAGCGGTTTGCCCGCGCGCAAGCTGATCAGGACGTGGATCTCGGTGGGGTGGGGATCCAGCAGATGGCTGAGGGTGACTGCCACTGCACGTCGATCGTCGGCAAGCCGGAGACAACTGTTGGCGAATGGCCGAGTGGCCCGGATGCTGCCGTCCGCAGCGACATCCATGCGGAAGTTGCCCCCGACGGCGAATGTGTTCCCTTCGGATGCGGCCAGCAGGTAGCCATGGACCAGGCCACGGGCTTCGTCACTGCCTGGAACGACGATGGCCGAAACGTCGTTGGAGCATCGCTGGAACGCGTACCCGAGAACGCGCTGGCGGACCTCGATAATCCGCACGCGCTCGGCGGGCATCGGGACCGGTTCCTGCAGCCGCTCGGCCCGACCGTGGACCCTGCCATCCGGACCGACGCTGGCCCGGTAGCGGATCAGCCACTGGCCGTCCTCGTCCCTTGCCGCGAAATCGACTTCGACGCCCTCTCCGGCAGGCGTCGCCAGGGTCACGAGACCGGCCCGATCCCGTCGGAAGCCACGAACCTGTCGAACCGCCGCGGTGGCGACTCGCTCCGCGCGTTCCAGCACATGGAGTTGCCGACCGAGCGCTTCGGCCTGGCGGATCTGTGCCTCGAAGCCGTGACGGGTAGCTTCAACAGACGGCGCACCCTGGGAAGCGGTGGCGGCTATGGACAGAAGCAGGGAAGCTACAGCTGGGGTCACGGTCGGTCTCCATTGGTGGGGCTCGCCGTCCAGAGCCCTGGCCCGCCCTACGGAACCGGCTGCCGGCCGCCGGGGTTGCAGACGGGGCGGGAACTTTCCGGGACTTTCGATGAGTTCCACAGCGCCGTCAAGACAAAGGTTGGCTCTCTCCAATCACGCAACGCGGGGCACCACCTTCGACCGTCCACACGCTCTGGCATGCATCTGACCTGCCACCCGTCGGACGCCCGCCCAGGCGCACCGACGACGAACCCCGCACCACGAACACCGGAGCACCGCCATGTGAGCGCGAACACATCTTGCCGCACCGCAAACCAAGGCTTCGCGCCTCGACGGGCAGGCTGCGTCCGAAACGGCCCTTCGCATCCTCGCGATGGCGAAAACCGGCCCGGCGACCTCGCCACGCCTCGCTCCGCGCCACGCACCCCACGTGCACAGCGCCAACGCGACACCGCACCTCTGCACCGTCGCGATTGCTGTTTCCCTAAAGAACGTATCGGCAAGCCTGACCGGGCTTGTTCAACAACCGGATCAGATCGCGGCTGCGCGCGATCTGTCCTTTGCCGTTAGGTCTATGACCCCGACGTCGTTCCCACAGCACTCCTAACACCCAAGTTCAGCGGAACCGCGCAGCGGTTTCCGCTGAAGCGCGAAGTTAGGGCTGGGCTGCATGGGCAGGTGTGGCATGCAGCTCGACGCCAAGGGCTCGCACCAGCTTGAGCACAGTGTCATAGCGCGGCTTGGCTCCAGGCGCTAGAGCCTTGTACAGGCTTTCACGGCCCAAGCCCACGTCCTTTGCGAGCTTGGTCATACCACGCGCCTTGGCGACGTCTGCGATCGCTTGGAGAAGGACGTTCGGGTCCTCATCTTCCAGGGCGGCATTAATGTACTCGGCGATCACGGCATCGTCGTCGAGGTAGTCGGCAGCGTCAAAGCGAGCAAGGTTCTTCATCGTCAATCCTCCAGCCGCTTGAGAAGGGCTTTCGCAAGCTTGATGTCTTTGGCTTGCGTGGACTTGTCTCCACCGCAAATCAGGATGTACACGACCTCGCCCTTGCGGGCGAAGTACACGCGATAGCCGGGTCCAGTGTGTACTCGCATCTCCGAGATGCCGTCGCCTACAGGCTCGCAGTCTCCAAAGTTGCCCGCCTCAGCGGATCGTATGCGCGCGACGACGCGCGCTTTGCCCTTTGGATCTCGTAGCGCCTTCAGCCATGCATCGAACTCGGCTGTTCGTAGGAAGGCGTTCATGGCGCGACTGTATCCGTTCGGATACACGCTGTCAATCGGTGTGGATCCCGCCGAATGAGCCCTAACGTCTGAGTTAAGCCGCGCCGCGAAGCGGCGTCGGCTTGAATGATTGGTTAGGCCGGTTCGCCGGCCCGTTCAAATTCTATTGTCAAGTAGATGCGCTGCGTGAAGAGCTGCTCGGCCAAGTCCAACGGAACAGCAAACAAATCTTCATCGGCAACCGCCGCAAGCTTGGTGAACACGTCCGGGTCAAGAGCAATCAGAGCTGACCGCTTCCCGGCGTACCAGCGGACGATCTCCTGGAGCGGTGAAGTGGGCGGCTCCGCGGCCACCAGCCAGTCCCGCATCCAAATGGATTGTCGCCGGACAATGCCACTGGGGCGGGCTGTACCCAGGTCATGCTCCTTGAGACGGCTCTCGCCGAGCACGCCCTCCAAGGCGGCAAGATTCGCCCGAGGGGAGAAGACGATGAGAGTGGCGCGCATTGTGACGGGCCTAACTACTAATCGACGGCACGTTGCCGGGATAACCCGGCCGCGTAAGCTGGGCGGGGCCGGGACGTGCGGTGACAATTCCTACGCGGTTCAATGGCTTGTTCCGAGTGCGTGGTCTGCGCTATCCGCCTAATCTGTCCGTATTTCCAGGGGACAGAGGTGGTCTGGTGGAATCCTTGCATCGCTTTGCTTGCGAGGCAAGCACGGACCCGGCTCCCCGGTGCAGTCGGGGCCCGTTGCCCTTGCGTCTCAGGGCCGCCCCTCGAAGCCGTCGAAGAACACGATGTCGGTCTTCCCGTAAGGCGCCCCGGCGGCGATCCAGTCGAACACAAGGGCCTGCTCGGCCAGCGGGATCGGCGGGCGGCCGGAAGGCATGCGCACGCCGAAGCCGGGTTCCTCGCAGTTGAGCTTGAGGAACAGGGCGCTGGCCAGGGGCTGGCCGGGACGGACGCGCAGCATGGACGGGTCGCCGAAGGCGTCCTGGCCGACCAGGTTGTCCCAGGACACGCCGGGGTCGAGGTCGAGGTCGCCCAGGTACAGGCCGGCGTGGTCGACGTGGCAGTTGGCGCAGCGCTGGTCCCAGATCGGCTGGATGTCGGCCTCGTAGTCGATGTTCCAGACGATCGGCACGGCGGCGATGCTGTCGCAGCCGGCCGGACCGCCGCGTTCGCGGGCGTCGCCGGGGCCGGCGGCGGCCGGCAGCAGGGCGAGGGCGAGCAGCGGCGACAGGCGCCGGGCGCGGTGGGTGGTGCTTGGTGTCATGGCGGACTCCCCTGTGGAGACCGCCAGTCTATGCCGCGGACGGGCCGGCGCGCGGCCCCGGGCGTGCGCCCTCAGGCGGCGTGCGGATCGGCGGCCAGGTCGGCGGCCGGGGCCTCGTGATGGGCGTGGTCGTGGTGCGCGGCCAGGTGGCCGCAGGTGGCGTCGTGGACGTGGCCATGGCCCAGGCGCAGGTTGACCAGGTGGGCGACGCCGACCAGGACGCCGCCGGCGGTCATCAGCACGGCGTGAACGATCACGCTGCCTTCATGGCCATGGCGCAGCACGGCGAAGGCCAGCAGGGCCAGGCCGGGCACCAGGAACCAGAACGCGGTGGCGATCCGGTGGCGGCGCCAGCCGGTGGCCAGGCTGGCGATGCCCAGCACCGCGGCGAAGGCCACGAAACCGGCCTCCCAGCCATCCCAGGCGGCCAGGCCGGCGGCCGGCAGCGCGGCCAGGGCGACCGGCCACAGGGCGCAGTGCAGGGCGCACAGCCAGGCGGCGCTCATGCCGACGCGGTCGGCCAGGCGGTTCAGCAGCAGGGGGCGGTCGGCGGGCTTCATGGCCGTTAGCTTATAACATTCCTGGCGCCGTGCCCGGGTCCACGGGCGCCCGACCGATCGGCGGTCATCTGCGGTTGCGACACTGGCCCCGCACTCGTTGGTGGTTGCCGCCTGGTTGCCGGCCCCGGCCCGCAGCGCGCCCGCGTTGCGGGCCGGCCTTTCCAGGCGGCCGGCGGCGGGCCTCAGAGGTCGCCCAGGCCGGCGCGGTAGCCGCCCGGCACGCCCTTGGTGGCGACCGCCACGGCGTCGTGCGGGTGCAGGCTCTCGAAGTGGCTGGCGCGCACCCAGAAGTCGGCGACCGCCTCGTCGCGGTCCAGGCTCGCCTGCAGGCGGCGCGCGGCGTCCTCGCAGAACATCAGGTTGGCGCCGTTGAGGCGGGCGAAGGCCTGCTCGTCCTCGCGCTTGACCGCGGTCTGCACCGGGGTGCCCAGGGCGGCTTCGATGCGGTCGATCAGGGCGACGATCGGGAAGGCGTCGAAGGCGGGCTTCAGCCGCACCCGCACCTCGGCCTGGGAGCGCTGCGCGTGCGGAGTGGCGGTGCTGCCCGGCGGGCCGGCCAGCCAGGCGGCCACGGCATCGGCATCGATGCTTGCCTGGCCGGCGAAATCGGCGGCGAACTGCGCGGCCGTGGCCTGCCGGGCCAGCGCGGCCGAGGCCGGGCAGGTGCTGGAGTACAGCACCGACAGGCCCAGCTCGACCTGGAAGCGGTCCGGCTCCAGCAGGCCGGCGATGGTCACCGGGTAGCGCTTCCAGCCGCTGTTGTCGCTGACCAGGGCCGGGCGGCGCACCAGGTAGTCGAAGCGCAGACGCAGCAGGGCGCGCTCGGACAGGCCCTGGTGGCTGTCCAGGAAGTCGCGCAGCACGCGACGCAGGCCGGCCGGGGTGAGGGTGTCCTCGCCGAGCACGCGGTCCAGGTGCAGGTACAGGCGCGACATGTGGATGCCGCGCGCCTCGGCACGGCCCAGGTTCACGAAGGCGTCGACGCGCGCCGCGCAGCGCACCGGCGCGCCGCCGTCGCCGGCCAGGGTGACCGGCGCCTCGATGGCGCCCATGCCCACCCAGTCCAGCACGCCGGCGGCGTCGGGCGGGGCCTGGCCGGCGATGTCGGGAAGGGCGCGGGCGGGGTCGGCGGGCATGGCGTGGTCCGTTCGGCGGGTCAGGATGCCACGGCGGGCGGCTGTGGGCAGGGATGGGGGCGCGCGCCTGGGCACTGTGGGGCGCAGGGGCGACAGTCGCGGCTGGCCGCGGGGACGGGCGCAGGCGGCAGGCCTGTTGTTCGGAGGCCATGTTGGATGGGGGCGGGTGCAGGCCGGATCAAGGGCCGGGCTGCCGCGGCATCGCCCTGCCCCGCCCGGGCATCGCATTGCCGGGTTTCATGAAGGGCGCCAAGTGCGGGCCGGCGTGGCGCAGGGGTCCGGGGAGTATCCCTGCACGGGATGACCATTCCGCCGGGCGTTCCACGCGGGAGCGTCTCCTGCTCCACGGGCGGCACCCCCAGGCAATCGGTGCATGGAAAGCCCATCGGGTCACCCGGCCAGCCGGGTCCGGCACCGATGAAGGAGCTGGCAAGGGACGGCCCTCTCCCCCGCCCCTCCCCCGCAGGCGGGGGAGGGGAGAAGTGCGGTGCCGTCGCACGAGCGGGACAGGCGCTACTGCTCACGCGTTTCTCGCCGCTGCCGTCGCTGCTGCTGTCGGTGTCATTGTGGCTGTTGCTGTTGCTGTTGCTGTTGCTGTTGCTGTTGCTGTTGCTGTTGTTGTTGTTGTTGCTGTTGCTGTTGGCGGACAGGATGTCCGCGCTCTTCCCGGGGCCCCATGCGGTCCGGCGGGGCACGGCCGGATCAGCCGCGCCGGAGGCGCGGACGGCGCCCGAGGCGCCGTCCGACGCGGGGGCCATGGATGGCCCTTGAGCGTCGGCCCGGACGGGACACGCGCACCCGGCGGGCAGGATGCCCGCCGGGCGGACCGCCTGGGGCGCCCTTCTCTTTGGCT
>JAHCAT010000021.1:0-42500 GCA_019634735.1 Lysobacterales bacterium
GATCCCCGGTCCCCGGTCCCCAGTCCCCAGTCCCCAGTCCCCAGTCCCCAGTCCCCAGTCCCCAGTCCCCAGTCCCCAGTCCCCAGGCCCCAGGCCCCAGGCCACGCCCCGCCGGCCCCATCCTCGGTTACCCTGTCCCCGGTCGGGGATCGACCGACACGGCAGGGGGGCCGGAGAAGCGATGCTGCGCATCCTGGTGGCCAATGCGAAGGGCGGCTGTGGCAAGACCATGCTGGCGACCAACCTGGCCGCCGCCTACGCGCATGGTGGCCACGCCACCGTCCTGGTCGACTGCGACCCGCTGGCGGCCAGCGAGCGCTGGTACGCGCGCCGCGTCGCCGGCCTGCCGGGACTGGCCGTGCAGCCCATGCTGCCGACCCGGTTCGGCGCGCCGGCGCTGTGGAGCCTGTGCATCCCGCCGCGCACCCAGGTGATGGTCATCGACGCGCCTGCCGGCTGCGAAGGCGCCCAGCTCGGCGAGCTGCTGCGCCGCTGCGACCATGTGCTGGTGCCCTGCCTGCCTTCCGCGCTCGACCTGGCGGTCACCGTCGACTACCTGGACCGGCTGTCGCGCCTGCACGAGATGCGCCATGGCGGGCCGCGCGTCGGCATCGTCGCGAACCGGCTGCGCGCCAACACCCTGGGCTCGCGCGAGCTGGCCATGCAACTGGCCTCGTCGCCCTGGCCGCTGGTCGCGACAGTGCGTGATTCGCAGATGTTCGTGCAGGCCTCGGCGATCGGCCGCGGCCTGCTGGAGTTCGGCACCCGCCGCTGCCAGGAACACGCCGAGGGCATCCGGCAACTGATGGCCTGGCTGCCGACACCGGCACCGCCAGCGTCGGTCGCGCCGGGCGCCGGTGGCGTGGAAAACCCGGACGGCGCGGTGGCCGCGACGGCGGCCGTGCGCTGAGCGGCACCGGGGCTGCGGTGGGATACTGCGCAGCCGGTCCGGTCGCCGGGCGACCGCTGCGTCGCGCCTCGCATCCGGTCCGGAGACACGCTCCGATTCATCGCGCCGGTCGTCCATGCCGGCGCGGTGGCCTGCCCAGCGCCCTGGCGCGCAACCCCGGGAGTCAAGGATGGACCAGCCCCTGCACGTGATCGTACTGGCCGCCGGCGAAGG
This sequence comes from Lysobacterales bacterium, assembly GCA_019634735.1. NCBI lineage: Bacteria > Pseudomonadati > Pseudomonadota > Gammaproteobacteria > Lysobacterales > Lysobacterales bacterium. Next base: position 1,124 of record JAHCAT010000021.1, read on the forward strand.
CAAACGGATGCGTTCGGCCCTGCCCAAGGTGCTGCAGCCGGTCGCCGGACGGCCGATGCTGGCGCACGTGCTGGCCGCCGCCGCCGCGCTGGCGCCGGCGCGCGTGCATGTCGTACATGGCCATGGCGGCGACCAGGTCCGCCAGGCCTTCGCCCGGGACGAGGCGCTGGTCTGGGCCGAGCAGACCCTGCAGCTCGGCACCGGCCACGCCGTGATGCAGGCGATGCCCGGCGTCCCCGACGACGCCACCGTGCTGGTGCTGTACGGCGATGTGCCGCTGATCACGGTCGACACGCTGAAGGCGCTGCTTGCGGTCGCCGGCGACGGCCTGGCGGTGCTGGTCGACACCCTTGCCGACCCCACCGGCTATGGCCGCGTCCTGGTCGATGGCGACGGGCGCGTCGTGGCGATCGTCGAGGAGCGCGATGCCGATGCCACACAGCGCGCGGTGAACCGCATCAACACCGGCGTGCTGGCGGCGCCGGCAGCCGACCTGCGCCGCTGGCTGGCTGCCCTGGGCAACGACAACGCCCAGGGCGAGTACTACCTGACCGACGTGTTCGCGATGGCCGCCGCCGAGGGCCGGCCGGCGCTGACCGCCGCCTGCCTGGAGCCGCTGGAGGCCGAGGGCGCCAACGATCCCTGGCAGCTCGCCCAGCTCGAGCGCCGCTTCCAGTTGCGCCAGGCGCGCGCGCTGTGCCGGGCCGGGGCCCGCCTGGCCGATCCCGCGCGCCTGGACGTGCGCGGCAGCGTGCGCGTCGGCCGCGACGTGGAGATCGACGTCGACGTCGTTCTGGAAGGCGAGGTCGAGCTGGGCGACGGCGTGCGCATCGGCCCGTTCTGCCGGCTGCGCGACGTGCGCCTGGCTGCCGGCAGCCTGGTGCGCGCGCACTGCGACCTCGAGGGCGTCGACGCCCAGGGCGCGGTCATGGTCGGCCCCTTCGCCCGCCTGCGCCCCGGCACCGTCCTGGCCGACGGCGTGCACATCGGCAACTTCGTCGAGACCAAGGCCGCCGTGCTGGGCCAGGGCAGCAAGGCCAACCACCTGAGCTACCTGGGCGACAGCCGCATCGGGACCGGCGTCAACATCGGCGCCGGCACCATCACCTGCAACTACGACGGCGCCCACAAGCACGTCACCGTGATCGGCGACGACGCCTTCATCGGCTCCAACAGCGCCCTGGTGGCGCCGGTCGAGATCGGCGCCGGCGCCACCATCGGCGCCGGCTCGGTGATCGGCAAGAACGCGCCGCCCGGCGAGCTGACCGTCGCGCGGGCACGCCAGGTCACCGTGCCGGGCTACCGTCGGCCCAGGAAGTAGGTGGCGTCGGGCATGGCCGGCCGGACCGTGTCCCGGGCCGGCGGTGCGTCTCCTCTGCGGTCCGGCCGCCAGTGCTTCGACGATCTGCGCGTTGGTCCTGCCGGGCGGCCGTCGCGGCTGTGCCGGCCAGTGCGGGCGGCGTCGGCCGCAGACCCCCCGCGCCCGCCATGCGCCGCCAGCCGCATCGCCGGCGATCCGGCGCCGGTCCCGCCGCCACCTGAACGCCGCTTCTGGCGACGCCCCGCAGCGGGTGCCGGCCGCCACCTATAATCGCCGCGTCCAACCTGCCGGAGCGGTCCATGTGCGGAATCGTCGCAGCCTGCGCCTCGCGTGACGTGGTGCCGCTCCTGATCGAGGGCCTCAAGGCCCTGGAATATCGCGGCTACGATTCCGCCGGCGTCCTGGTCGAGGTCGACGGCGGCCTGCGCCGCGCCCGCACCCAGGGCAAGGTGCGCGAGCTGGAGGCCCTGCTCGGCCGCGAGCCGCTCGCCGGCAGCACCGGTATCGCCCACACCCGCTGGGCCACCCACGGCGCGCCCAACACCCGCAACGCCCACCCGCACACCTCCGGCGACGTCGCCGTGGTCCACAACGGCATCATCGAGAACCACGCCGAGCTGCGCGAGGAACTGCGCGGCCAGGGCTTCGTGTTCGAGTCCGAGACCGACACCGAGGTGGTCGCCCACCTGATCAGCGCCTACCTGCGCGAGAGTGGCGACCTGCTCACCGCGACCCGCGCCGCGCTGGCGCGGCTGCACGGCGCCTACGCCCTGGCCGTGGTCAGCGCCCGCGAGCCCGGCCGCGCGATCGGCGCCCGCCAGGGCAGCCCGCTGGTGGTCGGCCTGGGGCAGGAGGAGAACTACCTGGCCAGCGACGTCCAGGCGCTGATCCGCTCGACCCGGCAGTTCATCTTCCTGGATGAGGGCGACGTCGCCGACGTGCGCCGCGAATCGGTGCAGGTCTACGACCGCGGCGGCACGCCGGTGCAGCGTGCGGTCAAGACCAGCGAGCTGAGCGCCGATGCCGTCGAGCGCGGCGAGTACCGGCACTACATGCTCAAGGAGATCCACGAGCAGCCGCGCGCGCTCAGCGACACCCTGGAGGCGCGCATCGCCGGCGACCGCATCCTGCCCAACATCTTCGGCACCGACACCGCGCGCCTGCTGTCGCAGGTGAAGTTCGTGCAGATCGTCGCCTGCGGCACCAGCTACCACGCCGGCCTGGTCGCCCGGTACTGGCTGGAGGGCCTGGCCGGCATCCCCTGCGCGGTCGAGGTCGCCAGCGAGTACCGCTACCGGCACACCGTGGTGCCGCCCGGCACCCTGTTCGTGGCGATCAGCCAGTCCGGCGAGACCGCCGACACCCTGGCCGCCCTGCGCGAGGGCCGCGACCGCGGCTACGTCGCCGCCTTCGCGGTCTGCAACGTGCCCGAGTCGACCCTGGTCCGCGAGGCCGACCTGGTGCTGATGACCCGCGCCGGCCCGGAGATCGGCGTCGCCTCGACCAAGGCCTTCACCACCCAGCTCGCCGCGCTCGGCCTGCTGGTCCTGGAGCTGGCCCGGCTCAACGGCCTGGCCCCGGAACGCCACGCCCGCCTGGTCGCCCAGCTCGCCTCGCTGCCGCGGGTGATCGGCGAGGTGCTGGCGATCGAACCGGTGGTGGCCAAGCTGGCCGAGCGCTTCGTGCACAAGCACCATGCCCTTTTCCTTGGCCGCGGCGTGCAGTACCCGGTGGCACTGGAAGGCGCGCTCAAGCTCAAGGAGATCTCCTACATCCACGCCGAGGCCTACCCGGCGGGCGAGCTCAAGCACGGCCCGCTGGCCCTGGTCGACGACGATATGCCGGTGATCGCGGTGGCGCCCAACAACCAGCTGCTGGAGAAGCTCAAGAGCAACCTCGAGGAAGTGCGCGCGCGCGGCGGCGAACTGTTCGTGTTCGCCGACCAGGGTGCCGACCTCAGCATGGACGGCACCCGCGGCCAGATCATCAAGGTCGCCGCCGGCGGCAACCTGATCGCCCCGGCGGTGTTCACCGTGCCCCTGCAACTGCTCGCCTACCACGTCGCCGTGCTGCGCGGCACCGACGTCGACCAGCCGCGCAACCTGGCCAAGTCGGTCACCGTCGAGTAGGTGCAGGCCTCACGACCGGGAGGCAGCCCCCCGGGATCGGGGCGGCTCCCCGAGCGGGAGCCGCCCGCGAACTCGGATCGCCCTCAGGGTGCCGGATGCCCGATCACCACCGGCCGCACCGGCGAGCCGCCGCCGCCCTGGATGCGGATCGGCAGGATGAAGGCGGCGCCTTCCCAGACCCGGGCCTGCGCGATCTCGCTCAGGTACAGGTTCTGGATCTGCAGGACGCCGGCCTGGGTGAGGTTGTGGTGGTGGATGCCGAACGGGATCCAGCCTTCCGGATCGGCCCAGGTCTCCGGCGGCGGCACCGGGCCGGTGCCCGGCACCCACTGCGCGGCGTCGGTGAACGGGTTGTCCAGGCCGAGCAGGGCGATGCCCTGGTCGGCCAGCCACACCGCGGCGTCATGGGCCAGGCCCGGGCCCTCGCGGTAGTAGTCGGCCGGCGCCGACTGCCACAGCCGGCCCCAGCCGGTGTGGATGAACACCACGTCGCCCTCGAAGATGCCGCGGCCGGCCAGGCCCTGGGCGTGCAGCATGGCCTGCACCTGGGCGCGCGAGATGGCGTAGCCGGCGGGCAGCGGCTGGCCGTTGCCGATGTGGCGCTCGGCGTCCAGCAGCACCATGGTGGTGAGCAGCGGCTCGGCGGTCTCCATGCCCAGGCGCAGCAGGCCGTCCGGGCCTACCACCTCGTCCTGGGTGAGGCCGCCGTAGTACTGCGCCGGCGCGTCCGGGGCGCTGCGCCAGCCGAAGTGGCCGATGGCGTCGAGCTGGGTGCCCTGCTGGCCGATGTCGCCGCAGATGTAGTCGCCGTTGAAGGCATGGCCGGCCAGATACTGGGTGCCCGAGGGCACCAGGGTGTACGGTGCCGAGAACGGCGACTGCGGCATGGTCGGCGACATCACGTGGCCGACCTCGAACTTGCGCGGCTGCACCCAGCGCGGCGGGCCGGGACGGACGTGCACGCGGCGCGCGACCATGTGGCTGGCGGCGCGCGCCCAGGTGGCCGGGCCCTGGCAGCTTGTTGAAAAACGACCTTCCTGGTCGTTTTTCAAGTCGCCCGTCCGGCGCAGGTCCGGACGGGCTCCCGTCGAATCAACTGCTTACGCACTTGCTTCGCCGAGCGGCCATCCATGGCCGCCGCCAGCAGGCTGTTTTTCAACAGCCTGCTAGCTGGCGGTGGCGCCGCGGTCGTCGACCTGGGCCTGCGCCGGGCCGCCGGCGGCCTGGCAGAGCGCGGCCAGCAGCAGGCCGGTCGGTAAGGATCGGATCATCGTGTTTCCCCTTGTCGTGGATGGCCGGCCCGGTCGGTGCCGGAACGGGTCGGGTGCGGCGTGCCGCGCCCGGACCTGGCTTGCAGCGCAAACCGTGCCGAAGTCACGACAAGTTCGGCCGGCAAGGATGGCGAGCGTGCGTTCGCGCACGCTTGGCTTGCGCTGTCGATCGGGCCACGCGACGCTGTCGAAGCCGTGCCTTCCCCATCGACCACACGGTGCGGACCGGCGGACCCCTGCCGGTCGCCAATTTTCCTCTGGAGAACAGTCATGCAAGGCAAACCCGTGGTGTGGTTCGAGCTGTACGTGAAGGACATGGCGCGCGCCCAGGCCTTCTACGAGGCGCTGCTGGACGTGCGGCTGGAGGCGCTGGACAGTCCCGACCCGGGCGCGCGGATGATGGTCTTCCCGGGCGCGATGGAGCAGGGCGGGCAGGGCATCTCCGGCGCCCTGGTCGAGCAGGCCGACGGGCCGTCGCCCGGCGTCGGCGGCACGATGGTCTATTTCGGCGGTGAGGATTGCGCCGTGCCGGCCGGTCGGGCCGCGGCGCTGGGCGGGCGCCTGGTCCAGGACAAGATGTCGATCGGCCCGTACGGCTTCTGCGCCGTGGTCGAGGACCCGGACGGCAACCGCGTCGGCCTGCACTCGATGGCCTGAGGGGTGACGCGCGAGGCGGCGGTTCGGCCGCGCGCACGCGGCCCTCATTCGCTGCCCGCAACGGGAGGCCGGCGGCTGCCGGCCTCCCGCCTGTCGCCGCTTACCGCGAGTACAGCAGGCGGTTCGGCGAGCCGCTGCCGATGCCGCTCAGGCGGCCCGTGGTCGCCTTGTTGTAGATCGTGTTGCGCACCGTCGCCGGCGAGGCGGAGGGGCTGCCGGCCAGCACCAGGGCGGCGGCACCGGCCACGTGCGGGGCCGCCATCGAGGTGCCGCTGATGGTGTTGGTGGCGGTGTTGCTGGTGTACCAGGCCGAACGGATCGAGCTGCCCGGCGCGAAGATGTTCACGCAGCTGCCGAAGTTGGAGAACGAGCTGCGGGCATCGGTGTTGGTGGTCGAGCCGACGGTGATCGCATTGGCGACCCGCGCCGGCGAGTAGTTGCAGGCGTTGGCGCCGGAGTTGCCCGCCGCAACCACCACGGTGACGCCGCGGTTGATCAGGTTGTTGGTGGCGGTGTCGGTGGCGCTGGAGGCGCCGCCACCCAGGCTCATGTTGGCCACGGCCGGCAGCACCCGGTTGGCCGCCACCCAGTCGATGCCGGCGATGATGGTGGAGTTGGCGCTGCCGCCGCTGCAGCCGAACACGCGGACCGGGACCAGGCGCGCGGCCTTGGCGACGCCCCAGGTGGCGCCGGCGACGGTGCCGGCGACGTGGGTGCCGTGGCCGTTGCAGTCGCTGGTGCCGCGGCCGTCGTTGATCGCCGTGGCGCCGGCCAGCACGCGGCCGCCGAAGTCGCTGTGGCTGGCCAGGATGCCCGAATCGATCACGTACACCCGCACGTTGCTGGCGGTGGCATCGTAGATGTAGCTGCCGTTGAGCGGACGGTCGCGCTGGTCGATGCGGTCCAGGCCCCAGGTGGCGTTGGTCTGGGTGGCGTCCAGGAACACCTCGCCGTCCTCCTCGATCCAGGCCACCCGCTTGTCGGCCATCAGGCCCGCCAGCGCCTGCCGCGAGGCGGCGGCCGAGAAGCCCTGCAGGGCGTGCGTGTAGACGTGTTCGACGCCCAGGTCGTAGCGGGCGGCGAGCTCGACCGTGGTTTCCGGTACCCAGGTTTCCGGGTCTGCCACGGCGCCGCGGGCACCGGTGTCGGGGGCGTTCAGGACCACGATGTAACGGCCTTCGATGGGCCGCTCGACCTGGCGGTAGTCGGCGGCGGTCGCCGGAATGGCCAGGGACAGCAGGGCCGCCAGGGCGGCAGTTCGGATGTGCATGCGTGCGATCTCCCTCTTCGTTGACGAGACAGCGGATGTCCGTCGCCGACCCCTCCAGGTCGTGCCACGGCCCCCGGGAAGTACCCGCCTCTCGGCGAGGGCGCACCCGGAAGACTTGTGCGCGACAAAGTTCCCGCCAGGACACAAATGTGTCAAATCGCTTCGGCGCAGGGTGAAAACCACCTGCCGAACGAAATCTTTCGTTTCACGTGAAAGTGTGATCCTGCGCACCCGGTCTCCCCCGCGGGCCACCCGCCCGGGCGCCCATTCGGACAGCGATGGAACGGGCCTGGCCGGCCGGCGTCTCGTGGGGGCGGGTCGACGGCATCGTCGGGAATCTGCTATCGGTGCGCCTGGCCCCCCGGGTGAACCAGGATGACGCGGAAGGTCGAGAAGGTCCCTGACGCGGGGTGGGTATTTCCCGGCGAGCTGGCCGGCACGCGGGTCGCCCTGCATCCGCTGCGGGCCGGAGATCGTGCGTTGTTCGAGTCCCTCTACGGCGACCCGCGGGTGATGGCCCAGGTCGGCGCGCCGCTGGCCGCTGCGCGACGGGTGCGCGCCTTCGATTCTGCGCTGGCCGATTCGGCGGATGCCCAGGGCTCTCGCCGGCTGTGGCGGATCCAGGTCGTCGAGGGCGGTGATGCCGGAGGTCTGCTGGGGCTCAGCCGCGGCGACCACGGCATGGAAGTGGGTGCCTTGCTGCTGGCCAGCGCCCAGGGTCGCGGCCTGGCGACCGATGCGATCGCCGTGCTGGCTCGGGCGGTGTTCGCCTCGCCCGGCGTGGACCGCCTGTGGGCCCGCCACCGGACGGACCATCCGGCAGCCGCTGCCTTGATGCGGACCCTGGGATTCCGCCCGGGTCCGCTGCCGGCAGATGGGACCGGCTGGACGGCGTGGTTCCTGGACCGACCGGCCTACCCTGGCTGAGACGGATCGGATACTGTGACGGTTCGCGCGGGGAGGAACGTTGGCCCATGGCCAGGCAAGGCAGCCTGAGTTGTGTCGGAGTGGGCATGGTCCTGGGCGCCCACCTGGCGCCGCGCGCACGCAGCCTGATCGAACAGGCCGAGGTCGTGTTCTGCGTGGTGTCCGATCCCCTGGTCGAGCAGTGGCTGGCCGGCATGAACGCCGAGGTCCGCAGCCTCCAGGACTGCTATGCGCCGGGCCGTCCCCGCCTCGACACCTACCGCGAGATGCAGGGCCGGGTGCTCGGCGAAGTGCGCGCCGGCCGTCGCGTCTGCCTGGCCCTGTACGGCCATCCCGGGGTGTTCGCCCGGATGCCGCACGAGGCGATCGCCGCCGCCCGTGCCGAGGGCCATCCGGCCCACATGGAGCCGGCGATCTCCGCCGAGGACTGTCTGTACGCCGACCTCGGCATCGATCCCGGGCGGGTGGGCTGCCAGCACCACGAGGCCACCCAGTTGCTGCTCAACCAGCGTCGTCTCGACCCCTCGGCCTGGCTGGTGGTCTGGCAGGTGGCGCTGGCCGGGGACCGCCGCAACCTCAGCCGCGGCACCTCGCCCGCGCACCGCGCGCTGCTGGTCGAGCGCCTGCAGCGGGACTACCCGCCCGACCACGAGGTCGTCGTCTACGAGGCGGCAACGCTGGCGATTGCGGCGCCGCGCATCGAGCGGATGCCGCTGTCGGCGCTGCCGGATGCGCGGCTGGAACTGCAGTCCACCCTGGTCGTGCCGCCGGCGTTGCCGTTGCAGGCCGACCCCGTCATGCATGCCCGGCTCGCGGCGCTGGAAGCCGGGGCATGTGCCACGCAAGCCGTCCCGGCGCCGCACTAGTTCGAAGCGCCCGGCCTGGTCGGGCGCCCGGACTCCCTAGTCAATTGCCCAAGGAGTACCGCATGTCCAATCTCGTTGCCTTCCTCGAAAGCCTGGGGACCGAGGGTCGCCTGGCCGGCCTGACCGAGGCGGACTACGCCGCGGCGGTGGACCGGCTCGACCTGCCGGCCCCTGTGCGCGAGGCGCTGCGTCGCCGCGACGTGGCCGCGTTGCACGCCCTCGTGGCCGACGCGCCGATGATGCTGATCCTGGTCCCGGGCGACGAGGCCCCGGACGACGACGACGACGACGGCAAGGACGAGGACGCGCCCGCCGCCTGAACCGGCCGGCGGCGGCGCCGGACCGGCGCCGCCGCGGTCACGCTCGCGTCCAAGCCGTCATGCGCGCCCTGCTCGTCGCCGTCGCCCTGCTGCTCTGCTGCGGCCCCTTGTCCGCCGTCGAGGAGTACGGCCGCCTGCTCGACCGCGCCGATGCCATCCGCAGCGGCGACCGGGGCCGTTTCGACGCGGCACTGGCCGCGCTGCGCGCCCACCCGGGGCCGGCGACCCCGGCCCAGCGCGAGCGTCTGGACTTCCTGGAAGCCTTCGCCGAGGCGCGCAGCGGCGATTTCCCCGCCGCCATCGCCCGCCTGCGCGCCCTGTCGGCCAGCAGTGGCGATCCGGCCGTGCGCTTTCGGGCCGGCGCGTTCCTGGTCAACACCCTGGCCGGTACCCGGGAGTTCGCGGAAGGCTTGCGGGTGCTCGATGCCACGCTGGCGCTGGCCGACCAGGTCGACGATCCGGAGGTGCGCAACGGCGGCCTGCTGGCCGGTGCCGTTCTCTACAACCAGGTCGGACAGTATGTCCTTGGCCGCGAACTTGCGCTGCGCGTCGCGCAGACCGCAACCGAGCCGCGCACCCAGTGCATCGCCGCCGCGGTGCGCCTGGAGGCGGAGCTGGAACTGGCCGAAGTGCCGCTGCACAGCCTGCCCTTCGAACAGACCATCGGGCTGTGCCGCGCCCAGGGCGAGCTGATCGTCGCCGGTTTCGCGAGCGGTTACCTGGCACGGCGTCATGCCGCCGAAGGCGACCCGGCGCGGGCCGCGACGGTGCTGCGCGCGGTGCTGGACAGCGTCGAGGCCACCGGCTACCCGCGCCTGATCGGTGAGATCCATGGCCTTCTGGCCAGCTACAGCCTGGCCACCGGCGACCGCGCCGCCGCCGAGCGCCATGCCCGCCGGGCGGTCGAGCAGGGCGTCGGCATCGCCTATGCCCAGCCCGTGGTCGACGCCCACCACACCCTGCACGAACTGGCCCTGGCTCGCGGCGATATCGGTGCCGCGCTCGAGCACTACCGCCGCTACGCCCAGGCCGACAAGGCCTACCTGGACGACGTCAAGGCCCGCGAGCTGGCCTTCCAGATGGTCCGCCACGAGACCCTGCAGAAGAACCAGACCATCGAACTGCTCAACCAGCGCAACGACGTGCTGGAACTGGAGCAGCGCCTGGCCCGGCAGGCTGCCGCCAACAGCCGGCTGGCCCTGGTGCTGCTGCTGGTCCTGCTCGCCTCGATCGGCTTCTGGGCCTACAAGATCAAGCGCCTGCAGGTGGCGTTCCGGCGTCTCGCCCAGGTCGATGGCCTGACCGGCATCGCCAACCGCCATCATTTCGCCAGCCAGGCCGGCGAGCTGCTGGCGCGGACGGCGCGCGAGGGCACGGCGGCGACCTTGCTGATGTTCGACCTCGACCTGTTCAAGGCCATCAACGATCGCCACGGCCACGCGGCCGGCGACTGGGCGCTGCGCCAGGTTGCACGGAGCTGCGCCCGCGACCTGCGCGAGGACGACCTGTTCGGCCGCCTGGGCGGCGAGGAGTTCGCGGTGTTGCTGCCCGGCCTGGATGCCGCAGCCGCCCTGGCGATGGCCGAACGCCTCCGGGCCGGCATCGAGGAGATCGACACCACGCCCTCGGGCGCCCGCTTTCCGATCACCGCCAGTTTCGGCCTGGCCGAGGGCCGGGGCGCCTGTGCCGACCTGGACGCCCTGCTGGTGCGTGCCGACCGCGCCCTGTACCGGGCCAAGCGCGGCGGCCGCAATCGCGTCGAGGTCGAGCGCCGCCTGGCCCCGCAGGCGAGTCCCGGGGATATTCCCGGCGACTCCAGCCTTGCTGTCTCCTGAGCGGATGCGGCGAGGCAGGGCGCGCCCGGCTCACGCCAGGATCGGAACGCCGGTCTTGCCGCACACCTCGTCCAGCCCGACTCCGGGCGCCAGCTCGACCAGGCGCAGGCCGTCGTCGGCGACGTCCAGCACGCTCAGTTCGGTGATGATGCGGTGCACGCAGCGCACCCCGGTCAGCGGCAGGGTGCACTCGGGCAGGATCTTGTGCTCGCCGCTCTTCGAGGTGTGCTCCATCAGCACCACCACGCGCTTGACGCCGGCGACCAGGTCCATGGCGCCGCCCATGCCCTTGACCATCTTGCCCGGGATCATCCAGTTGGCCAGGTCGCCGCGGCCGGACACCTGCATGGCGCCCAGGATCGACAGGTTGATGTGGCCGCCGCGGATCATCGCGAAGGAGTCGGCGCTGGAGAAGAACGCCGCGCCCTTGCGCGCGGTGATGGTCTGCTTGCCCGCGTTGATCAGGTCGGCGTCGACCTCGTCCTCGTACGGGAAGCGGTCGATGCCGAGCAGGCCGTTCTCGCTCTGCAGCCACACGTCCATGCCTTCGGGGATGTAGTTGGCGACCAGGGTCGGCAGGCCGATGCCCAGGTTCACGTAGAAGCCGTCGCGCAGCTCGCGGGCGGCGCGCTGCGCCATCTCGTCTCGGTTCCAGGCCATGGTCACTTGCTCACGGTGCGTTGTTCGATGCGCTTCTCGGGATGCGCGTTCAGGACGATGCGGTCGACGTAGATGCCCGGCAGGTGCACCTGGTCGGGATCGAAGGCGCCGACCTCGACGATCTGCTCGACCTCGGCGACGCAGACCCGGCCGGCGGTCGCCGCCATCGGGTTGAAGTTGCGTGCGGTCTTGCGGAACACCAGGTTGCCGGCCTTGTCGGCCTTCCAGGCCTTGACCAGGGAGACGTCGGCACGGATGCCGCGCTCCATCACGTACCACTCGCCGTCGAACTGGCGGGTCTCCTTGCCATCCGCGACCACCGTGCCGTACCCCGTTTTCGTGAAGAAGGCGGGGATGCCGGCGCCGCCGGCACGCAGGCGTTCGGCGAGAGTGCCCTGGGGTGTGAACTCCAGCTCCAGCTCCCCGGCAAGGAACTGCCGCTCGAACTCCTTGTTCTCGCCTACGTAGGAGGAAATCATCTTGCGGATCTGACGTGTCTCCAGCAGCAGGCCCAGGCCGAAGCCGTCGACGCCGGCGTTGTTGGAGACCACGGTCAGGTCCTTCGCACCGGAGTCGCGCAGGGCGGCGATCAGCGCCTCGGGGATGCCGCACAGGCCGAAGCCGCCGACCGCCAGGGTCTGGCCGTCCGCGACCAGGCCGGCCAGGGCGGCATGGGCGTCGGGGTAGATCTTCTCGCTCATGGAAGTCCTCGCAGGGGATACCGGATGCGGCGGGGCTCGGCCACGCCGCGCCCTGGCATTCTCGCACGCCCCCCGGGCCGGGCCGATCCGACCAAAGGGAAGGTGCCGCTGGCAGCCACAGGGAGAGAGTGCTGACTTGCGTTCCTGCCCGGTATGGGCGCAAAAAAGGCCGGTACGGCGAAGGAGGTGGCGATGTCGGCGATGCTCTCGACCGGATCGGCGGCCCAGCTCTGGCAGGGACTGCTCAGCCAGGCGCAGGCGCGTGTCCATGCCCGGCTCCCGGAGGACCAGGAAAGCTACCTGGTGTTCACCCTGCTGCGGCACTGCCGCGACGGCCTGCTGCCGGGCCGCACCATGGCCCTGGAGCTGCTCGACGGCCTCGGCCAGCCCGGCAGGCTTCGCTGCGACCGGCTGCGCGACGTGGGCGACCGCTGCCTGCTGCTCGCCGGACTGTTCCCCGGCCAGGCCACCCGGCGCCTGGTGGGGACGGACTACTTTCCCGCCCTGGGACGCAGCGCCTATGGCGAGCTCGGCGCCGTCCGCGGCGACCCGCTGGCGGGACTCTACCGGCAGCTGGCCCTGGCTTTCGATGCCCTGGTCCGCGTCCTGGCCGGCCTGCGCGGCAGCCCGGGCGGCGGTTCCTGGACCGCCTGAGGGCGTTCGGGTCGCCCGGCAGGGGCATGTGTCAGTCGAGGGTGCCTGACCGCGTATCCCCAGGCACCCCAATCGCCCGGAGTGATCCTGATGCATCGCACCACCCTGCTGGCCGCCCTCTCGGCCGCGTTCGGCCTTGCCGCTGCGCCCGTCCTTGGACTGGAGACCTACCAGTTGCTCATCGGCGCATCGGGGCATCCGCAGATCGAGGCGGTCGCCGCGCTGCCAGCCGGCAACGGCGATGTCTACCATGTGCTGAGCGCGGACCTGGTGTCGGGGGGCTGCAGCGGGCCCCGTTGTGTGGTCGTCATGAAGGTGTCCGACGGTCCCGATCCGCTGCAGTCGGTGATCGTGCCGGTTCCCTTCGAGAGCGTCGCGGCGGCAGCCATCGATGCCAGCGGCCGCGTGGTGATCGTCGGCACCGCCGGCAACGGCGGCACCGGCCGCGACTTCCGGGTGGTTCGCCTGCTCCCGACACTGGGCAACGATCCGGCTTTCGGCGCGGCGGGCTCGGGTGTCCGCGACATCGACTTCGCGGCGATCGGACGCACCGGTCGCAACGACGACGTCGCCACCGCTGTGGCGATCTCTCCCCTCGGCGAAATCGTCGTGGTGGGACAGGTGGACAGGACCGCCCCGGACGACACCGACTTCGGTGTGGCCAGGCTGCGCGCCAGCGACGGAGGCCTGGACGTTGGCTTCGGTCAGGGCGTCGGGTTGCGCGCTGTGCATTTCGATCTTGCCGCCAATGCCCGGCTCGATGCGCCTCGAGCCGTCGCCGTGGATGGCGCCGGCCGGATCACCGTCGCAGGCGTCGCCACCGATGGCGCGGCCGCTTCGCAACGCGTGGCGATCACCCGTCTGCTCGCCACCGGAGGTTACGACACGACGCTCTGCAACGACGGGTGCCTGTTCAACAACTACCCGACCATACGGAACGGTCGTCAGGTGTTCTACTTCGGCGCCAACAATACGCATGCCGACGAGGTCGCTGCGCTGGCGCTCAACGGCGATGGCACCCGCTTCGTGGTGGCCGGCCACCGCGACGCCAATCCCGAGCCGAACAGCCAGCGCAAGGCCTACTTCGCGCAGTTCTCGGCAGCCGGCGAGTTGCAGCGCGAGGTCGGCGGCTACATCGACACCACGAACGCCGCCAACGATGCCCAGTATCGTGGCGCGCGCTTTCTGCCGGGCAGCCCCGACCGTCTGCTGCTGGCTGGCAGTTTCCTTGGCGGCTCAGCTCATTTCGTGCAGCGGTTCGGCGCCAGCGGCAACGCCGCCGACCCCGGTTTCGGGAGCTGTGGGCCTGCGTCCGGCGTGCTTTGCGTCGGCGAGGCCGAGGTCCGGGTCCGCGCTCTTCACATCGATGGCCAGGGCCGGGGACTGGTGGCGTTCGACACGACCCATCTCGGCGCGCGCGTCTACCGGGCCTACATCGTGAGCCTGGCCGACGGCGACCGCATCTTCGGGAACGGCTTCGAGCCGTGAACCGCCGCGCCGGAGCCCTTCCGCATCGCGAAATCCGGATCCATACTCCGCCCGACCAGCGGTGGGGCGGGGCATGGACGAGGCGTTCAACGCGGTTTACGGCGAGCTCAAGCGCCTGGCGAGGACGCAGATCCGTCGCAGCGGGGGCGCCACCCTCGACACCACGGCGCTGGTTCACGAGCTCTACCTCAAGCTCGCCGGAAGCCGCGAGGCCGAAGGCAGGGCGCACTTCCTGAACCTGGCCGCGCGTGCCATGCGACAGATTCTCGTCGATGCCGCGCGACGCCGGCAGGCGGCACGCCATGGCGGTGGCCAGTCGGCGTTGACCCTGGAACGCGTCGATCCCGGGCTGGACCAGGATGCGGTGGAGGTGCTGGCGCTGGAGCAGGCCCTTGACCGTCTGCGCGTGGGTCAGCCCCGGATGGCCCGGGTCGTCGAGCTGCGCTGGTTCGCTGGCGCCGAGTTCGCCGAGATTGCCGCGATCCTGGAGGTCACCGAACGTACCGTCTACCGCGACTGGCTGGCGGCCCGGGCGTTGCTGGCCGAGTCCCTGGGTGCGCCTTCGCGATGAACGCGGAGGATCGCGTCGCCACCCTGCTCAGGGAGGCCCTCGACCATCCGGAAGAAGGCGATCGCGAGCGGTTCCTGGCAAGCGCGTGCGCGGGCGACGACAACCTGCGCCGCCGCCTGGACCGGTTGCTGGCAACGATGAACGCAGGCGTCCCGCTGGTCGACCAGGATGTCTGGCCGCTGGCCGGTCGCCTGCTGCACGAAGAGGCGGATCTCCGCGCAGGTCCGGAAGCGCCACGGGTAGGTGAGCGGATCGGGCCCTTCGAGGTAACCGGCTTTCTGGGCCGCGGCGGCATGGGCGAGGTTCTCGCGGCCCGTCGTTCTGGCCAGGGCTTCACCCAGGATGTGGCGATCAAGCGCGTGCACGGCATGCTTGGCAATGCCGATGCGCTGGCGCGCTTCGCTCGTGAGCGGGGAATTCTCGCCGGCCTGCACCATCCCGGAATCGCCCGCTTCATCGACGGCGGAGTCGATGCCGATGGACGGCCCTGGTTCGCAATGGAGCGGGTCGACGGCCGCTCCATCACCGACTGGGCCGACAGTGCCCGCCTCGACGTCCGTGGCCGGGTCGGCCTGCTGGTCGAGCTGTGCGACGCAGTGCAGGCCGCGCATGCACGATTGATCGTCCACGGCGACATCAAGCCCGGGAATGTCCTTGTCGACGCAACCGGTCGTCCGCGTCTGCTGGACTTCGGTATCGCTGGACTGGTCGAGGAGGCGGGGAGCGCGCAGGGCGGCCTTTCGCCGCACACGCCCGACTACGCGGCGCCGGAGCAGCGTCTGGGCGAACCCGTCACCACCGCTACCGACGTCTACGGGTTGGGGGCGTTGCTGCATCGACTGCTGGTCGGGCGACCACCCGATCGTTCCGGGTCCACCCGTCCGATCGCCTCGAGCGACGGTCGGACCGCCCGTACAGGCGGGCGCGGCGAGCCGCCGGCCAGGTATGGCGCGCTGGCGGGCGACCTGGGAAGGGTCGTTTCCCGTTGCCTGGCACCAGAGCCGGCCGGCCGTTATCAGACCGCCGAAGCGCTTGCCGACGACCTGCGCCGCTGGCTGGCAAGGAGGCCGGTGCGGGCAACGCCGCCGAGCGTGCTCCATGCCGCCATGTTGCTTGTGGCCAGGCAGCCCCTGGCGACCCTTGCAGCCGGCCTGGCCCTGCTGGTCCTGGCCGCGGCGTTCGTGTTCAGCCAGATGCAGGCTGCTCGGGCCAGCCAGGCCGCGCGTGCCGCGGCCGCAGCCAACGACTTTCTGGCCAGCCTGTTCGCGGCTGCCGATCCGGCGCAGACGCGCGGTGAGCGGTTGAGTCTTCGCGAGGTGCTCGATGCCGGTGCCGACCGCCTGCTGCGGAGCTTCGAGAACGACCCGGCCACCCGCGCCAGCCTGGCCACGGTCCTGGCTGCCAGCTACGTCGGACTGGGTCGCGCCGACCTTGCCCGCCCGCTGCTGCTCACTGTCCTGCCGAGCTTGCCTCAGGGCACGCCGGAGCACGGCCGGGCCTTGCTCTCCCTGGCGCAGGCGGAGCGGCTGCTGGAGGACTTTCCGGCGACCGAGCGCCACGCACGTGCAGGACTGGCGCTGCTCGACCCCGGTGCCGGCGAACTGGCCGAGCCGCTGGCGACAGCGCGGAACATCCTGGCCTACGCGGTCGCCAAGCAGGGTCGTCACGACGAGGCGATCGAACTGTATCGCGGCACGCTTGCGCGGCTTGCGCCGTCGACCGGGGCTTGGCTGCGCGTCGACACGCGCAACGACATGGCGACCGTGGCCACCATGCGGGGCGACTGGTCTGCCGCCCTGACCGAACTTGAACTGATTGCCGATGCGCTGGCCGACCCGCCGCCGGAGCGCCTCAGGGACGCGCTGATGATGCGCATGAACCTGGCGGTGGCGCGCTTCCGGACCGGCGCATCCGACGCCGGCGCCGGCGAGCTGGAGGCGATCGCCGGCGCCTACCGCGAGCTGCTGGGGCCGGATGGCGCCGAGGAGCTGGCCGCCCGCACGCTGCTGGGCCAGGTCCACTGGCACCAGGGCGACATCCAGGCGTGCGCCGACACCTTCGGCGCGCTGCTTGCGGTCCGGGCCGCGACGCTGGGCGACGACCACCCGCTTACCCTTGATGCGCATGCCAGTGGTGGCCGCTGCCTGGCGGTGTCCGGTCGCGATGCCGAAGCCCGGTCCGCGCTCGATGCCCTTCTGGCCGCGGCCGAAAGGCACGACGCTCCGAGCCGCGCAAGCTTCAGACAGCGGGTCAGCGCCGGGTTCCTGGCCGACGACCTGGGTATGGAGGCGCTGCCTGAAAGCCTCTCGGATGAGGGGCTGGCGACCCTTGGCGAGCAGCTCAACCTGGCCGGCAGCGACGACGACCTCCGCCGTATCGTGCTCGCCGCGGCGCGGCAGCATCGGCGCGGGGATTCCGGGGCGGCGGCTGAGCTGCTATCGCGGACGTCGGCAGGTGGCGTTCGCCGTGAGGGCCAGGATCGCGTGGCTCGCCGGGTGTTCGCGTACCGGGCCTGTCTGTTGCGTGCCGCTGGGCGCGCATCGGAAGCCGATGCCGTGATCGCGCAGGTGCGAGCGGACGGTGGCGGTGCCGATGCGCGCCTGACGACCCTGCTCGACGCGCTTCCGGAGCGCGGGCGCGCGCAGGTCCCGCAATGCCGACCGTTTCTCTATGGCCTTGGTTGAGCATCGACGCCCGGCGACTGGAGGGCGTCCGCCGATGGCTTGACCCCAACCGGGGTCGGTCCCAGCATCGCCGTCCATGCCCGAGTTGCCGGAAGTCGAGACCACGCGCCGCGGCGTCGAGCCGTATGTCACCGGTGCCCGGGTCGCACGGGTGGTCCTGCGTGTGCCGGCGCTGCGCTGGCCGATACCGACGACGCTCGTCGATGAACTGCCGGGACAACGCTTCCAGGCGGTACGCCGACGCGCCAAGTACCTGCTGCTGGACACCGAACGCGGCAGCGTGCTCCTGCATCTGGGCATGAGCGGCGTGTTGCGGGTGCTGCCGACCGGATCGGCCCCGGGGCGGCACGACCATGCCGACATCGAGCTGGTCGGCGGGCGCATGCTGCGTCTCACCGATCCCCGTCGCTTCGGCTGCCTGCTCTGGCAGCCGGCTGGCGCCGTCCATCCCCTGCTCGCCGGCCTGGGACCGGAGCCGCTCTCGGACGACTTCGACGGCGACCGCCTGTGGCGGGCGTCGCGCGGCCGCAGCGTCGCCGTGAAGTCGTTCATCATGGACCAGGCGGTGGTGGTCGGCGTCGGCAACATCTATGCGGCCGAGGCGCTGTTCCGGTCCGGCATCCATCCCCTGCGTGCCGCCGGCCGTGTCAGCCGCGCGCGCTATGCGGTCCTGGCCGTGGCGATCAGGGAGATCCTCGCCTACGCCATCCAGCGCGGCGGCACCACCCTGCGCGACTTCCTCGATCCCAGCGGATCGCCGGGCTATTTCGAGCAGGAACTGAGCGTGTACGGGCGCGCCGGCGAGCCCTGCCGCCGCTGCGGCGCGGCACTGCGCGAGGTGCGCCTGGGCAACCGCGCCTCATGCTACTGCCCGGCCTGCCAGCGCTGAGGTCGCGCCAGTGGCGGGCGCGGGCCCGCGCCGGGCTCGCATCGCGACCTCACGAAACATCCGGGCTAGACTGGCCACGGACATCTTCCGGAGTGACGGCTTGGAACCGGGCCAGGACATCACCGTGCTGCTGGCGCGTGCGCGCGCTGGCGATGCCGCCGCGCTCGAGGTCATGCTGCCCCGCGTCTACCACGAGCTGCGCGCGCTTGCCCGACGCCACCTCGCGCGCGAGGCCGCCGGCCACACCCTGTGCACCACGGCGCTGGTGCACGAGGCCTACCTGAAGCTGGCCGGCGGTGCCGGCGACTGGCGCGATCGGGCGCATTTCTTCGGGTACGCCGCGGCGGTGATGCGCAACATCCTGGTCGATCATGCGCGGCGACGCGGCGCGGTGAAGCGCGGCGGCAACCTCGTGCCGGTCGACTGGACCCTGGCCGAGCCGAGCACCGAGGCGATCGCCGACGAAGTGCTGGCGCTGGACGATGCGCTCAACCGGCTCGCCGCGCTGGAGCCCGATCTGGCCCGCGTTGTGGAGCTGCGCTTCTTCGCCGGCCTCTCGCTCGAGGAGACCGCCGAGGTCACCGGCCGCTCGCCGCGCACCGTGGACCGCGACTGGGCCAAGGCGCGCGCCTTCCTGCACCAGGTCATGGCCTGAAGCGATGGCGGTCGGGTGCGACTGTCGCGATGTCTTGTGGCCCGCCCTCCGGCAGGGGCCTCGCGCGTGAACCCCGCCGGTCCCGTCGCTGCCGCCGATCGGCGGGTCGTCGCTCCGGCGCGGTGGCGGCGCGCGGAGCGTGACGCGCCCCGGCGCGGCCGGTTCGGCCACGGGACCGGGCGATGACGGACAAGTCGCCCGATGCGCAGGCGGTGATCCGCCACTGGCGCACGCTGTCGCCGCTGCTGGATGCCGCGCTGGCGCTGGCGCCGGACCAGCGCGACGGCTGGCTGGCGGCGCAGGACCTGGATCCCGGACTGCGCGGGCTGCTGGCCGGCCTGATCGCGGGCGCGGATGCGCCCGGCCTGCTGGATCGCGGTGTCGACCCGCTGGCCAAGGTGCTGGTCGAGCCCGCCGCGATCGGCGACACCGCCGATTGGACCGGCCGTCAGCTCGGGGCCTGGCGCGTGGTCAGACTGATCGGCGAAGGCGGCAGCGCCAGCGTCTTCCTCGGCGAACGCGAGGATGCCGGGTTCGCCCAGCAGGCGGCGATAAAGGTGCTTCGTCACGGCATGCTGGACCCGCTGGAGCAGCAGCGGTTCGCGCGCGAGCGTCGCATCCTGGCAGGACTCGAACACCCCTGCATCGCCCGGCTCATCGATGGCGGAGTCACCCCGGCCGGCGTGCCCTGGTTCGCCATGGAGTTCGTCGACGGCGAGCCGTTGACCGCCAGCTGCGACCAGCGCAGGCTGCCGGTCGACCAGCGCCTGGCCCTGTTCCTGGAGGTCTGCGAGGCGGTGGCGCACGCGCACCGGGCGCTGGTCGTGCACCGGGACATCAAGCCGGGCAACATCCTGGTCGACCGCCATGGCCGGGTGCGGCTGCTGGACTTCGGGATCGCGCGGCTGCTCGACGAGGGCGAGGACGATGGTCAGGGGACGGCCACCGTCACCGTGGCGGGCCAGCGCCGCCTGACCCCCGCCTATGCGGCGCCGGAGCAGTTGCTGGGCCGGCCGGTGACCACGGCGGCGGACGTCTACGCCCTGGGCGTGCTGCTGCACGAGTTGCTGGCTGGCGTGCGGCCGGCCGGCCCGGGTGACGCCACCACCCGTCCGGCCTCGCACCGGCTGGCCGCCGCCACCGGCGCCGCGGAGATCGCGGCGCAGCGTTCAAGTGCGCTGGCGCCCTTGCGGCGGCGCCTGGCCGGCGACCTCGACCGCATCATCGCCATGGCGCTGCGTGAGGAGCCCGAGCGCCGCTACGCCTCGGTCGAGGCACTGGCCGACGACGTTCGCAACCATCTCGCGCGGCGGCCGGTACGGGCGCGTCCGGACGGCCTGGCCTATCGGAGCCGGCGCTTCCTGCGGCGCAACCGGGTGGCGGTGGTGGCGGCCGTGCTGCTGCTGGCGAGCATCGTCGCCGGGGTGGCTGCGACCCTGCGTCAGGCAGCGCAGGCCCGGACCGCCGCGGCGCATGCCCAGGAGCAGGCGCAGCGCGCCGGGGCGGTCAAGGAGTTCCTGGTCGGCCTGTTCGCCGGAGCGGCGCCGGACCAGGCCCGCGGCCAGCAGATCACCGCCCTGGCCCTGCTCGACCGCGGCGCCGCGCGGATCGGCGAAGAGATGGTGGCGGTGCCGGCGCTGCGCGCCGAGATGCAACTGGTGCTGGCCGGCATCTATCGGGAACTGGGCCAGTATCGTCAGGCCGGCGAGTTGCTCGCCCAGGCCGGCGAGAGTGCCGGGGTCGATGCGGTCGATGCGGGTCTGGAACTGGGCCGGCTGGCCCTCGCGGAAGGGCGTTACGACCAGGCGGCGGAGGCCGTCGATGCGGTCCTCGCCCGGCTGCCGCCGGACGGCGGGCGCGTGTCGGATCGCATCGACGGCCTGCTGTTGATGGCCGAGATCGAGGTGGCGCGCGATCACCGCGATCAGGCACTGGGCCACGCCCGCGAGGCGATCGCCCTGCACGGCTCGCTGCAGGAAGGCGACGTCCTGCAGGAGGCACGAGCGCAGGCCGTGCTGGGCCAGATCGCCTTCGGTCAGGGCGAGCTGGAAGCGGCGGCCGTGGCGATGGCCCGGGCCCTGGCGCTGCGCCAGCGACGGCTGGGCGAGATGCACACCCTGGTCGCCACCAGCGAGCACGACCTGGGCGTGATCGCCCTGCAGCGTGGCCAGGCCGAGGAGGCCGCGGCCCTGCTCGAAGCGGCGCTTGCGACCCGCGGCAGGCTCCTGGGGGAGCGCCATGTCGACACCGCATCCAGCCTGCTCAACCTCGGCATCGCCGAGCGCCGGCGCGGCAATCGCGAGGTCGCCGAGCGCCTGCACACGCGTGCCGCCGAGGTCCTTGCGGGCCTGTTCCCCGAGGGTCATCCGGAGCAGGTGGCGGCACTGAATGCGCTGGCCGTGATGGCACAGGAGCGCGGCGACCTGGAGTCCGCCGTGGCCCGCATGGACGAGGCGGCGCGCATCGCCGGCTCGGTACTGGGGGCCGGCCATCCGACGGTCGCCACCCTGCTCAACAACCAGGCGTCGATGCTGCGCCAGCGCGGCGACCTGGTCGCGGCGGAGCAGGTCCAGCGTCGCGCGCTTGCCCTGGTGCTGGACAGCGTCGGCGAGAGCCACCACCTGCACGCCGTGGCCCTGACCGGGCTGGCCTTCATCGAACTCGAGCAGGGGCGGGCGCGGGCAGCGGCGGACGGGTTCAGGCGCGCGGCCGACATCACGGTCGCCGCGCTCGGCGCGGAGCACCCCGACCATGCCGCGGTGCTGGCCGGGCGCAGCGACGCCGAGCGCGCTCTGGGCGATCTCGACGCGGCGCTGGAACATGCCCGGCGATCGGTGGCGATCGCCGCGGCCGCGTTGCCCGAAGGACATCCGCGGCGCCGTCGCTCGTACTGGTCGCTGGTCGAGTCGCTTGCCGCGGCCGGCGACTGCCCGGCTGCGCGGGCGGCCGCGGACGAGCTGGAATCGCCCCTGGGCGCCGGCGAGCAGGCCAGGCTGGAGGCGCTGGCGCGACGCTGCCCACCCTGAGCCGGATCATCGGCTGCCGACCCGGGCGGGCTGGAAGTCGGCCCGTTCACCGGCAGCCGGCGCACCCGCCGCTGCTCCTCTGCCGAGAGCGCCGGCAAGCACCTGCTGGGCGGGATCCTCAGCGCGTCGATCGCCGCTGGACAGCGACTGCGCATCGTTCCTGGGCGCCTGGCCAGATCGTCCGTTGCCGGCCACGGGCCAGGTGCAGGTCGGCCTGCGGGGCCGATGGTTCGCCTGGTCCCGCCGACGGACCGGGTGAGGTGATGCGATCCCGCGCGCCGCGCGCCGCGCGCCGCGCGGCAGCCGCTGGCCGTCGCCCCATCCGACCCTGGTTCGGACTGTCCGTCCCGATTCAGCCGGACTCCCCCGGCGCCTCCAGTGGCAGGCTGGGTTGCCCGGCGGGAACCGTCGTCTCGCCCCGCACCAGGCGCTTGAACTCCGCGCGGCTGACCGAGACGTAGCGCTCGTTGCCGCCGATCTCCACCTGGGCACCCTCGGTGGTCGCCCGCCCGGCGGCGTCGATCCGGACCACCATGGTGGCCTTGCTGCCGCTGTGGCAGATGGTCTTGATCTCGTTCAGCTCGTCCGCCCAGGCCAGCAGGTGGCGGCTGCCCTCGAACAGCTCGCCGCGGAAGTCGGTGCGCAGGCCGTAGGCCAGCACCGGGACGCGCAGGCGATCGACCACCTCGGTCAGCTGCCAGACCTGCTCGCGGCTCAGGAACTGGGCCTCGTCGACCAGCACGCAGTGCAGTTCGCCCTGCGCCGCGATGTTGTCAGCGACCAGGCCCTCGAGGTCGTCCCCGGCGCCGAATGCCAGCGCCTGGGCACGCAGGCCGATCCGCGAGCGCACCACCCCGACGCCGGCACGATCGTCCAGACGCGGGGTCAGGATCAGGGTGCGCATGCCGCGTTCCCGATAGTTGTGCGCGCTCTGCAGCAGGGTGGTGCTCTTGCCGGCGTTCATCGCCGAAAAGTAGAAGTACAGCTTGGCCATGGGGCGCAGTATAGGCGCGCCCCCGATTGCCGATCGGTCGGCGCACAAGGTGCTGCGTCCCGGCCTTGCCCGGCGTGCCGGGCAGGGCCGCAACCGACCGGAGCCAGCCACGGCGTGGTCCGCGCACCTGCCGAACCGGTGCCAATCGGCACCGGCGTTGCAGCAGTCGGGCTTGCAGTTGGCTGTCGACAGCGCCCGGTACCCGGGGCGCCAGGTGTAGCGCGGTGAACTCAGTCCCGAGCCGCAAACCCGACCTGCGCCCAACGTTCGTCCTGGAGGTGCCAGTAGCGAGCCGGGTCCCACCAGCGCGGGTCGAGGACGTCGATCCGGCCGGAAGCGCCGCGCTTGAAATCGAAGAGGCCGTCGGCATTCGGCTCGAGCTGCCTGACGCCGGTGTTCCAGCCGGTGCGGCTGCCGGTCACGCTGCGCCGGATGCCTGCGCGCAGCACCTGTTCCATGCGCGGCTGCGCGTACTGGTCGCCAAACTCTGCGTACAGGCCGCGTCCGATCGTGATGGCACGGGCCTGCTCCTCCTCGTCCAGGGCGGCCCACATCGCCTCGCGCTCGGCCAGCAGCGGAACGAAGCCACGTTCGGCCGCGATATCCATCCAGGCGTAGGCGGTGGCGCGGTCGGACCAGACACCGACGCCTTGCCAGTACATGCGGGCGATCATCGCCTGCGACAGCTTGTCGGCATGCCGTGCGGCCCTCACGAAGGAATCCATTGCCGCCTGGTTGCGACCCTGTTGCAGTCGCGCCAGGCCCTCCTGCTGGTGTCGGATGTCGGGGTGGTAGGTCAGGAATCCCGGGCTGTCGAGAATGTGCTGCGGCACCGGTTGGGGCATCGCAGGCGCATTCAGGGCAACCACGCCAGGCGCCGCCAGGATGAGGCAGAACAGAAGTGCCGGCATGGGAAGCCGGCGCGGGAGCGAAACGAGCGCACGCATGGGAAGCCTCCGGTGGTGCTGTGATCGGCGCGGACTGCGCCACGGTTGGATGCCATGAGGACGATTGGGGTTCCCCGTGCGTCGCACGAGCTGTTGTGCGGTGCGGCATGCGCAGCCGTTGCCCCGGCGCCCGAAGCCCGGGCCAGACACCGCGCTGCCGATCGCGGGAGGGGCCACGAGCCCCGTCACCGGGCGTCGGAATCCAGCCTGGAACGCAGCCAGCCCGGCATCCAGAGCGCCTCGGGCGCCTCGGGCGGTTCGGTCTCGGCAGTCGGACCGGACAGCCCTCGCAGGGTCCTGATTAGCGTCGTGTCTCAACTCAGGATCGGGTACCCAGGGTCAGGACCCGGTGTTCGGCGAGCGCAGCGCGCTGTGCCCCCCCTCTCCCTTGGGAGAGGGGCCGGGGGAGAGACCTCTGCAGCTCGCCGCGCTGCCGGCTTGTGACCCCGAACCGGGCCGGGCTGTCGACCGCCGGGGCGCTTTGTGCCCCAAAAAATGCGCAGCTAACGCACTGATTTAAAATAGGTTCCCGGGTAGGGCCGGGGCTTGCCATGATCTGCATCGTTGCCGGCCCAGCGGCGTGCGCTGGCTGGGGCGGCCCTCTCCCCCGCCCCTCCCCCGCAGGCGGGGGAGGGGAGAAGTGCGGTGCCGTCGCACCGGCTACACGCCGCCCGGCAGCGAGCCAATCAGGTCGAAGCGTCGGGTCGAGGAGCAGCCCGGAACGCAAAACGGGTGGCGCTGTCGCGACGGACTTGCAACGATGGGGCCAGGCTCTCCGGGCCGGTGGGGGCCGCAGCGGACCCTGGGGCCACCCGTGTGCTGCATCCGCCACCCGCCTACCCGCTGTCGGTGCGGCGCGCATAGACGGAACCACACCCCTGGGCGCCCGGCATGGCTGGCCGGCTCAGTCGTCGTCGCCGGCGCCGTTGTCGGGCCGCAGCGGATGCACGATCACCTCGCCGGTCTGCTCCCCGAAGCCGATCCTGTCCTGCAGCGCCCAGTAGCTGTCCGGGTGCCAGTAACGGGCGTCGTAGACGTCGGCACGGCGGCTCGACATTGTCTCCGACTTGAGGTCCAGGAGGCCATCGGCACGGAGCCCGAGGATTCGGGCGCCGGAGTCGTAGCCGGTCCGGCTGCCGGTCATGCTGCGCCACAGGCCGACGCGCATCACCCGTTCCAGCCGGGGCTTGGCGACTTCGTCGCCGAAGTGCGCGTACAGGTCCTGGCCGACCTGGATGGCGCGTGCCTGCTCGGCCGCCGAGAGTTCCGCCCAGTACTTTTCCCGCTCGACCAGGAAGACCGGATAGCCGCGCTCGGACGCCAGGTCCATCCAGGCGTAAGCCAGGGCGCGGTCGGTCTGGGTGCCCTGGCCGCGCCAGTGCATCTGCGCCAGCATGGCCTGCGAGGCCTTGTCGGCGAAGTGGGCACCACGGCGGAACGAGGTCAGGGCCTGTTCGTAGCGGTGCTGCCGGTAGTAGCCCAGTCCACGCTGCTGGTTGCGGACATCCGGGTGGTGGTGCGTGAAGGCCTTGGTCTCCAGCACGGCGCGCAGCCATACCGGTATCTCCGGTGCGGCGGGCGCTCCGGTGGCGGAAGCCGGTGTGGGCAGCCCGAACAGGGCAATTGTCAGGATCAGGATCAGTGGGGAACGCAGCATGACTTCGACCTCCACGATAAGCCGGCGTCAGCCAGAGCGCGGGGGCAGTCATGGCCTGTGCCGGAGTGGCGAGGGCGCGATAACTCGCATGGACCCGGTGTGCGCCGGGGTGTTTGCCGGGCCGTCTTCCAAATGTAGCAGAAGCCCGCGCCTTGGTCATCGACCGCAACGGGACGGACGAATCCGCTGCCTGAACGAACCGACCCCGGCGCGAGGCCGGGGTCGGTGGGGTGCGGCTGGCTGCGGCCGTTACAGCAGGGGCACGAGCAGCAGGGCGACGATGTTGGTCACCTTGATCAGCGGGTTCACCGCCGGGCCGGCGGTGTCCTTGTACGGGTCGCCGACGGTGTCGCCGGTCACCGCGGCCTTGTGGGCCTCGCTGCCCTTGCCGCCGTGGTGGCCTTCCTCGATGTACTTCTTGGCGTTGTCCCAGGCGCCGCCGCCGGTGCACATCGAGATCGCCAGGAACAAGCCGGTGACGATGGTGCCCATCAGCAGGCCACCCAGTGCCGCCGGGCCCAGGATCAGGCCGACCAGGATCGGGATCGCCAGCGGCAGCATCGAGGGGATGATCATCTCCTTGATCGCCGCGCGGGTCAGCAGGTCGACCGCCTTGTCGTACTCGGGCTTGCCGGTGCCTTCCATGATCCCGGCGATCTGCCGGAACTGGCGACGGACCTCGGTGACCACGGCGCCGGCGGCACGACCCACGGCCTGCATGGCCAGCGCGCCGAACAGGTAGGGGATCATGCCGCCGATCAGCAGGCCGATCACCACCAGCGGGTTGTCGATCGAGAAGTTGGTGGTGGTGCCGGTCTCCGACAGCTTGTGCGCGTAGTCGGCGAACAGCACCAGCGCGGCCAGGCCGGCCGAACCGATCGCGTAGCCCTTGGTGACCGCCTTGGTGGTGTTGCCGACCGCGTCCAGGGCATCGGTGGTCTTGCGGATCTCCGGGTCCAGTCCGCTCATCTCGGCGATGCCGCCGGCGTTGTCGGTGATCGGGCCGTAGGCGTCGAGGGCGACGATCATGCCGGCCATCGACAGCATCGAGGTCGCGGCGATCGCCAGGCCGTACAGGCCGGCCAGCTCGTAGCAGCCCCAGATCGAGGCGGCCACCGCGATCACCGGCGCCGCGGTCGACTTCATCGACACCGCCAGGCCGGCGATCACGTTGGTGCCGTGGCCGGTCTCGGACGCCAGCGCGACGTCCTGCACCGGCTTGTACTCGGTGGCGGTGTAGTACTCGGTGATCACCACCAGCGCCGCGGTCAGCACCAGGCCGATCACCGCGCACCAGAACAGCGCCATCGCCTGCGCGGCCGGGAACATCTCCCGCGCGATGAAGAAGAAGGCGATGCCGGCCAGCACGCCGGACACGGCGAGCCCGCGGTACAGGGCGTTCATGATCTTGCCGCCCGGGCGCACCTTGACGAAGAAGGTGCCGATCACCGAGGCGACGATCGCCGCGGCGCCCAGCACCAGCGGGAACATCACGCCGGCCCAGCCGTAGCCGGCGCCAGTGGCGGATTCGGTGAAGTAGATGCCGGCGATCAGCATCGAGGCGATGATGGTGAC
Organism: Lysobacterales bacterium; assembly: GCA_019634735.1. Classification (NCBI taxonomy): domain Bacteria; kingdom Pseudomonadati; phylum Pseudomonadota; class Gammaproteobacteria; order Lysobacterales; species Lysobacterales bacterium. The sequence continues at coordinate 28,221 of JAHCAT010000021.1, forward strand.
CGCATAGGTCTCGAACAGGTCGGCGGCCATGCCCGCGCAGTCGCCGACGTTGTCGCCGACGTTGTCGGCGATCACCGCCGGGTTGCGCGGGTCGTCCTCGGGGATGCCGGCCTCGACCTTGCCGACCAGGTCGGCGCCGACGTCGGCGCCCTTGGTGAAGATGCCGCCGCCCAGGCGCGCGAAGATCGAGATCAGCGACGAGCCGAACGCCAGTCCGATCATCGGCTGCAGCGCGGCGTTGACGTCGCCGGCCTGGCGGCCGGCGCCGATCACGTACATGAAGTAGCCGGCGACGCCGAGCAGGCCCAGGCCGACCACCAGCAGGCCGGTCACCGCACCGCCGCGGAAGCTGACCGCCAGCGCCTCGTTGAGGCCGACCGTGGCGGCCTGGGTGGTGCGCACGTTGGCGCGCACCGACACGAACATGCCGATGAAGCCGGCGGCGCCGGACAGGATCGCGCCGATCGCGAAGCCGGTCGCGGTCAGCCAGCCCAGCTGCGGCACGAAGCCGATGACCAGGAACAGCACCACGCCGACCACCGCGATGGTGGTGTACTGGCGGCGCAGGTAGGCGCTGGCGCCCTCCTGGATGGCCGCGGCGATCTGCTGCATGCGCGCGTTGCCGGTGCCCTGGCGCAGGATCCACTGCGCCGAGAAGACACCATAGAGAATGGCCAGCGCGGCACAGCCGAGCGCCAGCCACATCCCGTATTGACTCAGAACGTCCATCGTCCCTCCCTGGGGGTAAGCGTGTTGGGGCCCGGGGAGTATAGCCACCGTTCAGCTCGGCACGACCGCCACGCGGCGGCGCCGCGCCCCGGCCAGGCCCGGCCGGACTCAGTGCGGCCAGTCGGGCAGCCGGCGCCGCGCCATCCGGAGCTTCAGCTGCGCGATCTCGGGCAGTCCGTCCCGCCAGGGGGTGGGGGCCTCGCCCACGATCAGCGGGGCCAGGTACCGGCGGGCGGCGGCGGTGATCCCGAAGCCGTCGCGGCGGATGAAGGATTTCGGCAGCATCTTCTCCCGGTTGGCGATGCGCTCCAGCGGCGCCGGCACGATGTCCCAGCGGTAGGGGCTGTCGGACAAGCGCCGGATCGCCGGCATCACGGCGTTGCGGCCGGCCAGGGCGTAGTCCACGGCGGCCTCGCCGACGGCCCGGGCCTGGGCCAGGTCGGTGGCGGAGGCGACGTGTCGGGCGGAGCGCTGCAGGTAGTCCGGCACCGCCCAGTGATGCTTGTAGCCCAGCGCGGCGGTGACCAGCCGGGCGATGGCCGGTGCGGCTCCGCCGAGCTGGGCGTGGCCGAAGGCGTCCCGGGTGCCGGCCTCGGCCAGGAAACGGCCGTCGGGCGTGCGCACGCCCTCGGACACCACCACCGTGCACCAGCCGACGCGCTCCACGGTCTGCCGCACCGCCGCCAGGAACCTCGCCTCGTCGAACGGCACTTCGGGCAACAGGATCAGGTGCGGGGCGTCGCCGGGCCGCCGGGCGGCCAGCCCGGCGGCGGCGGCCAGCCAGCCGGCATGCCGACCCATGGCTTCGTAGACGAACACCCGCGTCGACGTGGAGGCCATCGAGGCGACGTCCAGGCTGGCTTCGGCGACCGACACCGCGGTGTACTTCGCGGCCGAGCCGAAGCCCGGCGAGCAGTCGGTGACCGGCAGGTCGTTGTCGATAGTCTTGGGCACCGCCACGCAGGTCAGCGGATAGCCCAGCTCGGCGCCGATCTGCGAGAGCTTCAGCGCCGTGTCGGCGGAATCGCCGCCGCCGTTGTAGAGGAACCAGTGGATGTCGTGGGCCCGGAACACCTCGATCAGACGCTCGTAGGGGCGACGGTCCGCTTCCAGCTTGGGCAGCTTCCATCGGCACGAGCCGAACGCCCCGCCGGGAGTGTGGGCCAGCGCCCGCACCTCGCGGAGGTCCTCGCCGCCGAGATCGTAGAGTTGTTCGCGCAGTGCGCCCAGGATGCCGTCCCGGGCCGCCAGCACGGTGCCGATCCGGCGGCGCTGCCTGCGGGCGGCCTCGATGATGGCGCCGGCAGTGGCATTGATGACGGCGGTGACGCCGCCGGACTGCGCGTACAGCAGGTTGCCCTTGGCCATGTTATTTGACTTGCCTGATGGCGCGGCGCTAGGTTTGCCGCGACTTTCCCCATTCTAAGCGCGCCCGTGGCGCGCCGGCAGGACTCTTCCCCCATGCGCATCGTTCTGTTCGGGCCGCCCGGTTCCGGCAAGGGCACCCAGGCTGCGGTCCTGAAAGACCACCTGGGCGTGCCGCACATCTCCACGGGCGACCTGCTGCGCGCCGCGGTGCGCGCGGGCAGCCCGCTGGGTCTGCAGGTCAAGGCGGTGATGGATGCCGGCCAGCTGGTCTCCGACGACCTGATGCTGGACCTGCTGGCGGACCGCTTCGGCCAGCCCGATGCCGCCGCCGGCTTCATCCTGGACGGCTATCCGCGCAACCTGGTGCAGGCCAACGCCCTGGATGCCATGCTGGCGCGCATCGGCCAGCCACTCGACGGTGCCCTGCTGCTGGAGGTTCCGCACGAACAGATCGTCGACCGCCTGGCCGGCCGGGCCGCCGCGGAAGGGCGCAAGGACGACGATCCCGAGACCGTGCGCGCCCGCCTGCGTGTCTACGCCGAGCAGACCGCGCCGGTCGCCGATTTCTACCGCCGCCGCGGCCAGCTCACCGAACTGGACGGCACCGGCTCGGTGGACCAGGTCCAGGCGCGGCTGCGCGCCGCGCTGGCGGCACTGGCGCCGGCCTGAGCCGGCCCCGGCGAGGGTCCGGTCCGGCATCGCCCGATGCCGGTGCAGTTAATCCGTAGCGCCACCTCCATGCCCGCCCGCCTGATCGCCTTGTTCCTCGACCTGCTGTCCCTGCGCCGCGGCCCGCAGGACCTGCCGCATGCGCCGCCCCTGGTCGTGGCCCTGGTGCTGGCGGTGCTGTTTCTGGAGTCGTGGAGCAGCCGCGCCCTGGGCGTCGCCGCCAACCTCGGACCCGCGCTGGTGCTGTCTGGCCTGCTTGCCCTGGCGATTCCGTGGGGCGTCCTGCGCATGCGCGGATTGCAGGCGCGCTTCTGGCAGACCGCCCTGGCCCTGACCGGGACCGGCCTGGTGTTCGCCCTGCTGGCCCTTCCGCTGATGCTGGCGATGGGCCCGATCGATCCGGCCAATCCGGCCAGCATTCCGCCGCTGCTGGGCTGGGCGATCGTGCTTCTGGCCGGCTGGCGCCTGGTGGTGGCCGGCCACATCTGGCGCCATGCCATGGAGGTGCCGTTGCCGTCGGGCGTCCTGATCGCCCTGGCCACCTTCATCGCCGAGCTGGTCCTGCAGCGGCTGCTGCTCGGACTGGTCGCCGGTCCGGCACCGTGAACCTGCACATCCTGGGCGTCTGCGGCACCTTCATGGCCGGGGTGGCGGCATTGGCGCGCGCCCGCGGCGACCGGGTCGAGGGCAGCGACGCCGGGGTCTACCCGCCGATGAGCGACCAGCTCGCGGCCCTTGGCGTGCGCGTGCGGGAAGGCTATGAGGCCGGGGACCTGGCCGACGACACCGGACTGGTGGTGATCGGAAACGCGCTGAGCCGCGGCAACCCGGCGGTCGAGCATGTCCTGGCGGCGGGTTTGCCCTACACCTCCGGGGCCCAGTGGCTGGCCGAGCAGGTGCTGGCCGGTCGTCGCACGGTGGCGGTGGCCGGCACCCACGGCAAGACCACGACCACCAGCCTGCTGGCCTGGTTGCTCGACCAGGCCGGCCAGGAACCTGGTTTCCTGGTCGGCGGCGTGCCGCTCAACTTCGGGGTGTCGGCGCGCGCCGGCGCCCCCGGCGCCCCGTTCATCGTCGAGGCCGACGAATACGACACCGCGTTCTTCGACAAGCGCGCCAAGTTCGTGCACTACCGGCCGACCGTGGCGGTGCTCAACAACCTCGAGTACGACCACGCGGACATCTATTCTGACCTGGCCGCGATCGAGACCCAGTTCCACCACCTGGTGCGCACCGTGCCCGGCAATGGTCTTCTGGTGGTCAATGCGGCGGACCAGGCGCTGGGGCGCGTGCTGGCGCGTGGTTGCTGGACCCCGGTGCAGACCTTCGGCCTGGATACCGGGGACTGGCAGGCCAGGCTGCTGGCCGCGGACGGCTCGGCCTTCGAAGTGCGCCGGCACGGCAGCCTGCTGGGCGAGGTGCGCTGGTCGCTGCTCGGCCGGCACAGCGTGCTCAATGCCCTGGCGGCCCTGGCGGCAGCCGAGGCGGCTGGGGCACCGCCGGCGCAGGCGCTGGCGGCGCTGCCGGGGTTCGCGCCGCCGCGACGGCGCATGGAACGCCTGGCCAGCGCCGCACCGGTCGAGGTCTACGACGACTTCGCCCACCACCCGACCGCGATCGCCACCACCCTGGCGGGCCTGCGCGCGCGGCCCGGCGGGCGGATCCTGGTTGCCCTCGAGCCGCGCAGCAATTCCATGCGCCTGGGCGCCCACGCCGCGGCGCTGGCGCCGTCGCTGGCCGACGCCGATCGCGTCGTGTTCCTGGCCCGCCCAGGCCTGGCCTGGGACACCGGGCCGGTGCTGGCCGGCCTGGACGGTCGTGGCGAAGTGGTGGACAGCGCCGATGCGCTGGTCGAGCGGCTCGCGGCACAAGTGCGACCGGGCGATCGCGTCGTGTTCATGTCGAATGGCGGTTTCGACGGCGTCCAGGGCCGGTTCCTCAGGGTCCTTGCGGCGATGTCGCCGTGAACCGCCTGCCGCTGTTTCCGCTGGGCACCGTGCTCTTTCCCGGCGGCCCGCTGCAGCTGCGCATCTTCGAGCGCCGTTATCTGGACCTGGTCCGGGACTGTGCGCGCGACGGCTCGTCGTTCGGCGTCTGCCTGATCCTGGCCGGGCGCGAGGCGGGCGAGCCGGCGACGCCCGCGGCGATCGGCACCAGTGCCCGGATCACCGATTTCTTCACCCGCGAGGACGGCCTGCTCGGCATCACCGCCGTCGGCGAGCGGCGCTTCCACGTCGATTCCGTGCACGCGCGCGATAATGGCCTGCTGGTCGCCCAGGTGCGCTGGCTCGACGCGGAGCCCGGCGGCGGCCCGGTGCCGGCGCAGCACGGCCTGCTGGCGACCGTGCTGCGCGACCTGCTGGAGCGCTTCGACGACTTGCCCGACGATGCCACCCTGCTGGACGATGCCGCATGGGTGGCGTGGCGGCTGGCCGAGATCCTGCCGCTGGCCCCGGCGGACCGGCAGGTGCTGCTGCAACTCGACGAGGCCGAAGCGAGGCTGGACCGGCTCGCGCAATGGTTGCCGCGCATACGCGGCGGGGACGACGCACCGGCTGGCGGCTGAGTCCGCGAGAGGGCGGGGGAGAGGAGAAGAATCATGGTGCGCTTGCTGCTTAGAGGCCTGCTGGGTGTGCTGGTCCTGGTCCTGCTGGCGCAGGCGTTGCTGTGGTGGCAGGTGTCGCGCTGGGCCGCGAGCACGGCGCGGGCCCTGCAGCCGGTCGCCGAGCTGACCTGGAGCTCCAGCTACGCGTGGCTGACCGGGCGCGCCGGCCTGCGCAACGTCCGCCTGGCACCGCATGGCGCCCCGGGCAGCACGGCCACGGCTGCCGCGGTCGAGCTGGGTGGCGGCAGCCTCACCGGACTGCTCAGGCTGTTCCGGGGCGACGAAGGCCTGCCGGAGGACGTGCGCCTGGTGGTCAGGCGACTGCGCCTGGGTCCGGAGCTCGAGCGCATGTTGCGTTCGGGCGCGTCGCGCTGGGGCCACCTGCTGCCGTTCGAGGCGACCGGCTGTCGCGACGACGGCCTGTTCACCGGTGTCGACTACGGCGAGCTCGGCTGGCTGCAGACCGAGGCCGACGTCGAGTTCCGGATGCGCCGCGGCGCGACCGACGGTGCCGGCAGAGGGCAGGTCGAACTCGCCTGGGACATGCATCCGCTGGTGCGCATCGAATTCGAGCTGGAGGCGGCCGGCCTGGTATCCACCCGCATGGTGGCGCCGCCGTCGACGATCGAGCGCCTGCGCGTACGTATCGACGACCGCGGCATGGTCGCCCAGCGCAACGCCTATTGCGCGCGCCTCCTGGGCATCAGCCCGGCCGACTTCCAGGCCAGGCACCTCGCCGCCGTCCGCGACCATTTCGAGACCCAGGGGGTCTTTCCCGACGACGCCGCGATCGGCGTCTATGCCGGTTTCGCGCAGAGCGGCGGTCGCCTGGAGCTGCTCGCCACACCGAGCAGCGCGGTGCCGCTGGCCGACTACCGTCACTATCGCCGCGCCGACCAGCTGCGCATGTTCAACGCCATGCTGCGGCACGATCAGGGCGCGGTCACCCAGGTGGCGGCCAGCTTCCTCGACGACGAGGCGGAGCGGCGGGATGCGGCGGCCCTGGGACGCCCGGAAACGGCGTCGGAGGCGGTGCGCGTGCGCGTCGAGGCCGGCGCAGCCGATGAGTTGTCCTTCGACGAGCTCGACGACCTGGCAGGTGCCCGGATCAGCGTGCGCACCCGCCAGGGGATCGGCTACGTCGGCACCCTGCTCGGCACCCAGGGTCCCCTGGTGCGCATCGAGATCCGCCAGCCCGACGGCCGTACCCGGGTGCTGGCCCTGTCCTCGGACAGCATCGAGTCGATTCGGATGGCGCAATGACGGGTCCTGGCGACCCCTCCGTGGGTCGCCAGGACTCGCTCGCGTCCGGCGCAGGTCCGGACGCGGCTCCGCGGCCCCGCCGCTGCCGCGGCGGCCCCGCGGGCGCGCCATCCCTGGCGCGCGGTGCCACCTTGGCGCGGTCGGTTCGGCGTTCCGACTTCCGACTGGACCGATCCCTTGGCCTGGCGACCCCTCCATGGGTCCTGGTTAGCGTCGTGTCTCAGCCTGCCGCCAAGCGGCGTGTCGCCAGTGCGACGGCGCCGCACTTCTCCCCTCCCCCGCCTGCGGGGGAGGGGCGGGGGAGAGGGTTGCCCCGGCCAGCGCACGCCGTTGGGCCGGCAATGATGCAGATCATGGCCAGTCCCGACCCTCTCCCCCGGCCCCTCTCCCACTAGGGAGAGGGGAGCACAGCGCGCTGCGGTCACCGAACACCGGGTCCTGGTCCTTGGTCCCAGATCCTGAGCTGAGACAGGACACTGATCAGGTCTATCTGTCGCCAGGACTCGCTCGCGTCCGGCGCAGGTCCGGACGCGGCTCCGCGGGCCTCCGGTGGTCAGGGGGCTGGCGACTTCCTGGCCATCGAGGCTGCTTCGTTGCGAGCGGATGGAGCGTGGAGCCGCCGCCTGGGACTGGCGGGCAGGTCGGCGTTCCTGCGGCGGTGCCGTGCTTCTTTCATCCCCTGCCGCGCGGAGGCGGGGCGGGGGAGAGGGCGGTTCCGTCGACCGGGGCGACGCGCGGCTTGCGGGCGCGGCGGGTTCGGCTTACGGTGGCGACGGGGAAATGCTTGGATCCTCACCGTGGCCCGTTTGCAGTCCGACCAGCTGCCCGAGTTGAGCGCGCCGGCACGTTGCCGCAGGCCGCGCGGTCGGGGTGCGGTCGGTACTGACCAGGCCACGGCCCGGTCCGGGCCCGCGCAGCCGACCGGGAGTCCTGGACGATGCGCCGTCGGACCCTGATCGGCATTCTGGTCGCCATCGTGTTGCTGGTGCTGCTCGCCCAGCTTGCCTACTGGCTTGGGGTGAGGCGCCATTTCCAGGGGGTCGGCGCTGCGCTCGCGCCGGTGGCGACATTCGAGCATGGCGGCATGGAGGCGTTTCCGCCCGGCAGCTTCGCGCTTCGTGACTTGCGTTTCACGGTGCGGGGACACCCGGAGCTGAGCCTGACCGCGCGCCGGCTGGCGGTGTCCACCGACGACAGAGCCTGGATGCTGCGCTGGCTGGCCGGCGTGTCCGACCGCCCACCGGGCAGGCTGAGCGTCGTGCTGGACGAGGTCCGGGCCAGCCCCGCCCTGCGGCGTGCATTGCGCGCCCGGGCGGGCGGCCTCGGCTGGATGCTGCCCTTCGAGGGTCAGGGCTGCGCCGACGCTGGCGTTCTCGACGAGGCAGCGTACGCCGACCTGAACTGGCAGGAAGAGTCCCTGTCCGTCGTGCTGCAGCTGCGCCACGATGCATCCGCACGCGAACAGCAGGTCGGACTGCGTATCGACCGGGTGCCGGCAGGCGTGCTGACCCTCGACCTGGTGCTGGCGGCAGTCCCGCAGTCCGGGATACCGCCAAGAGCCGATCTGGGGGGTGCGCGCATCGACCACGCCAGGCTGGCCTTCGATCCGGTCGACCTCATCCAGGCACGCAACCGGCACTGTGCCGGCGAGGGCGAACCCGGCCGTTTCGCCGAGGCCCACATGGAGTCCCTCCACGAGTGGCTGGGCGGCCACGGGCTGGTGCCCGACGAGCCGGTCTGGCAGGCCTACCGCAACTGGGTCCTGGATGGTGGCGAGCTGCAACTGGAGATGCGTCCGGCGCCGGGCGTCGCGATGACGGAGTACGGGCAGTTCGCGCCCGAGGACCGATTGCGCCTGCTCGGACTGGAGATGCGGGTCGGTGGTGCCGCCAACGTGCCGGTCGAGGCCACCGCTACCCGTGCCCGGTCCGGTAGCGGGTATCGCGACCTGCCAGCGGTCGTCGAGGAGTACGAGGTGGCCGATGCGCCCGAGGCCGCCGTCGAGCCCGTGGTCCGGCCCCCGGCGACCGCACCCGAACCGGCACGGCCACTGCCGCCCCGGCCCTTGGCGTTCGAGGACCTGGAACACCACCTGGGCGCCCGCGTGCGGCTGGCCACCGTCGGTGGCAACCGCTACGTCGGCACCATCCTTGGGGTGACCGCCGACGCCGTTGAACTGGAGATCCGTCGATACGGCGGACGTGCCCGGCTTCCGGTGACCCGCGACCAACTGGCCCGGATCGAGCTGCTGCCCTGACCCGTCCCGGGCGGCGGCACGCCCCCGCCGTGCGCAGCGGCCTGCTCCGTGCGGTCACGTATGGTCTAATCCGGTTCCCCGACGGAGACCCGACATGAGCACCCTGGCCGGCAAGACCCTGTTCATCACCGGTGCCAGCCGCGGCATCGGCCTTGAGATCGCGCTGCGCGCCGCGCGCGACGGCGCCAACATCGTGGTCGCCGCCAAGTCGGATGTCGCCAACCCCAAGCTGCCCGGCACCATCCACAGCGCCGCCGAGGCGATCGAGGCGGCCGGTGGCCAGGCATTGGCCCTGAAGGTCGACGTCCGGGAAGAGCAGCAGGTGGTCGAGGCGATGGCCGCCGCCGCCGAACGCTTCGGCGGCATCGACATCCTGGTCAACAATGCCAGCGCCATCTACCTGGCCAGCCTGGCCGATACGCCGATGAAGCGCTACGACCTGATGAACCAGGTCAACGTCCGCGGAACGTTCCTGTGTACGCAGGCGGCGTTGCCCTACCTCAAGCGGTCAAGCCATGCCCACATGCTGGTGCTGGCGCCGCCGCCCAGCCTGGACCCCAAGTGGTACGCGCCGCACCTGGCCTACACACTGGCCAAGATGGGCATGAGCTTCTGCGTTCTGGGCATGGCGCCGGAGCTCAAGCGCGACGGCATCGCGGTCAATGCCCTGTGGCCCCGCACGGTGATCCACACCGCGGCGCTGGCGATGATTCCCGGCGTCAATCCCGCCAACTGCCGGACCCCGGCGATCATGGCCGACGCCGCGCACGCTGTGCTGTCGGCGCCGCCGTCGGCCGGCACCGGACGCTTCCTGATCGACGACGAGGTGCTGCGCGGGATCGGCGTCACCGACCTGGACAAGTACGCGGTCCAGCCCGGCCAGCCGCTGCTGCCCGACCTGTTCCTCTGACCCGGAGGTTGATGAGGACGCTGCTGCGGCCTTGTGGAATTCCGGGCTGGGTCAGACGGTTCTGAGGGCGCCTGTCCGAGGCCTCGAGACCGCGCCGCGGGCAGTGGAGAGGCGGCCGCTGCAGCGGCCGCGTGAAGCCTGTGGGTTTTCCGGCTGGCCGCTGAGCGGCCGCCCTGCCTGGCCGCCCTGCCCGGCCGGCGCGAGCGGGCGGACTCGACCGCGCGCCGCCCGCTTCGCAGCGTGCAATCGGATGGTCAGGTGTCGATCGACGCCAGCGCCTGGGCAAGGTCGGCGATCAGGTCGTCGGCGTGCTCCAGGCCGACCGACAGTCGCAACAGGTCGGTCGGGCTCATCGGCGCATCGCCTTCGACCGAGGCCCGGTGTTCGACCAGCGATTCGGTACCGCCCAGCGAGGTGGCATTGGTGAACAGGCGAAGCGCCCCGGCCAGCGCCAGGGCGGCGTCGCGACCGCCGCGCAGGCGGATGCTGAGCATGCCGCCGAAATCACGCATCTGGCGGAGCGCAGTGGCATGGCCGGGGTGGTCGGGCAGCCCGGGGTAGAGCACCCAGGCGACCGCCGGTTGCGCGGCCAGGAAGCGGGCCACCGCCATCGCGTTGCGGCAGTGCCAGTGCATCCGTGCCGGCAGCGAGCGCAGGCCGCGCAACAGCAGCCAGGCATTGAACGGCGCCAGGGTGCCACCGGTCAGGTGCCGGCGGTGCGCGACCTTGGCATGCAGTTCGGGGCGTTCGCCGAACACGAGGGCCCCGCCCATCACGTCGCTGTGGCCGCCCACATACTTGGTGAGCGAATGCATCACGACGTCGGCGCCGAGTCGCAACGGCTGCTGCAACATCGGCGTGGCGAAGGTGCTGTCCACGGCCAGCAGCGCGCCGTGGCGGCGCGCGATCGTCGCGATCGCCGCGATGTCGGAAACGGCCAGCCCCGGGTTGGAGGGGGTTTCCACCCAGACCAGGCGGGTGTCGGGACGCAGTGCCGCAGCCACCGCGGCGGGATCGGTCATGTCGACCGCGGTGGTCCCGATGCCCCGGTCCTGCAGCACGTCCCGGGCCAGCGCGCGCAGTCCGGTGTAGCAGTCCTGCGGCAGCAGCACATGGCTGCCCGGCGGCAGCGACTGCAGCAGCGCGTCGATGGCCGCCATCCCGGTGGCGAAGGCCAGGGCTGCGGTGCCGCCCTCGAGCGTGGCCAGTGCCGACTCCAGCGCATCCAGGGCGGGATTGCCCTCGCGCTGGTATTCGTAGCCCGCGACGCGCTCTCCGGCCGGCCCATGACGGAACGTGGTCGCCAGATGCAGCGGCGGCGCCACGGCGCCGGTGGCCGGATCCGGTCCCGCACCGGCATGCACGGCGAGGGTCTCCGGCGCGGGATCCCGGCTGCTCATGCGGCGACCTCCGCCAGCGCCTCGGCGGCGACCGTCAGGGTGGCGTCGATCACCTCGTCGTCGTGGCTGCTGGACAGGAAGCCGGCCTCGAAGGCCGAGGGCGCCCAGTAGACGCCGCGCGTCAGGCAGCCCCTGAAGAAGCGACGGAAGGCATCGATGTCGGCCGCCCGGGCATCTGCGAAGCCGCGGACCGGCCCACCGCGGAAGAACAGCCCGAACATGGCGGGTGCGCGGGTGGTCGAGAAGGGCACGCCCACGGCGCGGGCGGCTGCTTCCAGGCCGTCGCACAGGCGATGGGTGGCGCGTTCCAGCGCGGCGTGGAAACCAGGCTGTGCGACCAGCGCCAGGGTGGCCAGACCGGCCGCCATCGCCACCGGATTTCCGGACAGGGTGCCGGCCTGGTAGACCGGTCCGGAGGGCGCCACCAGCCGCATGAGTTCCGCCCGGCCGCCGTAGGCGCCGACCGGCATGCCGCCGCCGATGATCTTTCCGAAGGTCGAGAGGTCCGGGGTCACGCCGAACAGCGCCTGGGCACCCCCCGGCGCGACCCGGAAGCCGGTCATCACTTCGTCGAAGATCAGCACCGCGCCATGCCGGTTGCACAGGCTGCGCAGCGACTCCAGGAAACCGGGCTCGGGCAGGATGCAGTTCATGTTGCCGGCGATCGGCTCGACGATGACGCCGGCGACCTCGTCCCCGATCTCCGCGAACAGTGCTTCGGCCGCGCCGATGTCGTTGTACGGCAATGTCGCCGTCAGGTCGGCCAGGGCCTTCGGCACGCCCGGCGAGTCCGGCATGCCCAGGGTCAGCACGCCCGAACCGGCCTTCACCAGGAAGGCATCGCCATGGCCGTGGTAGCAGCCCTCGAACTTGACGATGCGATTTCGTCCGGTGGCGCCGCGGGCGACCCGTATCGCCGCCATGGTCGCCTCGGTGCCGGAATTCACCATGCGCACCATCTCCAGCGACGGCACCATGTCGCACAGGCGCTCGGCCATGTCCACTTCCAGCGCGCACGGCGTGCCGAACGACAGGCCGTCGCGGGCAGTGCGCTGCACGGCCTCAAGCACCGCGGGATGGGCATGGCCGGCGATCATCGGCCCCCAGGAGCCCACGTAGTCGATGTAGCGCCGGCCTTCGACGTCCCACAGCCAGGGGCCTTGCGCACGGGCGGTGAAGAAGGGGTCGCCGCCGACCGACCGGAACGCGCGGACCGGCGAGTTGACGCCACCAGGCAGGCGCGCCTGCGCGCGTTCGAACAGCGAGTGGTTGGACATGAGGGCGTTCCTGGCGGTCATCGGGAGTCGGGCGCCGCGAACAGGGAGGCGTAGCGTCGCGCGGCGTCGCGGGCCTGGTCGGGCGTGCCTGCCAGGCCATCGATGACGGCGAGCAGGTCGGCGCCCGCGGCCAGCAGGGCGCCGCCATTGTCCGGGGTGATGCCGCCGATTGCCACCAGCGGCACGCCATGCCTGCGGGCGATCGCGAGCACCGCCGGATCGGCCGGCGCGGCCTCAGGCTTGGTGCGCGACGGCGCGAACGCGCCGAACGCCAGGTAGTCGGCGCCGCGGGCGGCGAGTTCGGCGGCGCGACCGGCGTCGCCGTAGCAGGACACGCCGATCAGGGCGTCCGCACCCAACAGTGCGCGCGCCGCCTCGATGCCCGGGTCGTCGCGACCCAGGTGCACGCCAGCCGCACCGACCTCGGCGGCGAGGTGCGGGTCGTCGTTGACCAGGAGCGGGCGACCGAGCGACCGGCACACGCCGGCGAGCGCTTCGGCGCGTGCCAGCCTGCCGGCCGCGTCGGCATGCTTCTCGCGGTACTGCAGGCAGACCGCTCCGCCCTCCAGAACTGCGCGGGCCCAGGCGATCAGGTTGGCATCTTCGTCATGCCGGCCGGTGATCGCATAAAGGCCCCTGGCCGGGAAGCCAGGCAGGCTCATGGTTTGGCGCTGCTGCCGCGAAGCTGCCAGAATGCGCGCCCCGAATCCCTTGTCATCGCATCCGCTCCAATGTCCAGCGCAAGCCAGTCCGCCGAGGCACCCTATCGCACCTGGATGTGTGTCGTCTGTGGCTTCATCTACAGCGAAGCGGACGGCCTGCCGGAAGAGGGCATCGCACCCGGCACCCGCTGGGCGGATGTGCCCGACACCTGGACCTGTCCGGACTGCGGCGTCGACAAGTCCGACTTCGAGATGGTCGAAGCGGGCTGATCGGGACTTCCGGACCCGACCGGCTCAGGCCAGGCGGGCTCCAGGCCGACAAGCGGTGGGCGCGTTGGCGCCCGATCTGCGGAGCCGCGTCCGGACCTGTGCCGGCCGCGCGCGAGTCTGCGCGATCCATGGATGGATCGAGCAGACCAGACTGAGAGTTAGCGCGCCATGGATGGCGCGGGCGCGGATGGGGCGCGTTGGCGCCCGATCCGCGGAGCCGCGTCCGGACCTGTGCCGGACGCGCGCGAGTCTGCGCGATCCATGGATGGATCGGGCAGACCAGCCTGAGAGTTTGCGCGCCATGGATGGCGCGGACGCGGATGGGGCGCGTTGGCGCCCGATCTGCGGAGCCGCGTCCGGACCTGTGCCGGACGCGCGCGAGTCTGCTCGATCCATGGATGGATCGAGCAGACCAGACTGAGAGTTTGCGCGCCATGGATGGCGCGGGCGCGGATGGGGCGCGTTGGCGCCCGATCCGCGGAGCCGCGTCCGGACCTGTGCCGGACGCGCGCGAGTCTGCTCGATCCATGGATGGATCGAGCAGACCAGACTAATTTATCGCCTGCCCCCCGGCCGCCCGCTGAGCATCGATGAGCTGCTGCCGGACCGCAGGCGCATCGTCGGCTTCCGGCTGCATCGCCAGGTAACGGCGCAGATCGCGTGCCGCCCCGACCTCGTGCCCGAGGGCGTGGTAGAGCCTGGCCCGCTCCCGGTACTCGGTGGCCAGTGAAGGATCGACCTGCAGCAGCCGGTCGGCGCAGCGCAGCGCCCGCTCGAGGTCGGAGCGCTCGGTGTAGACGCTACGCAGGTTGCGCAGCATCCGGGTCAGGATGGCCCGGTGGCTGGCAGGATCGAGCAGTCGGATGAGGT
>JAHCAT010000022.1 GCA_019634735.1 Lysobacterales bacterium
TAGGGCTGGCCGGGACCGATCAGCGCCAGGGCATGCGCCCGGGTGCAGGCGGTCAGTGCGCCCAGGTCGTAGCCGCCCTCCAGGCTGGAAACGACGCGGCCGTCGGCGTGGCGTTCGGCCAGCGCGACCAGTGCGGCGGTCAGCCAGGCGAAATCCCCGGTCTCCAGGCGCAGCCCCCCAAGGGGGTCGTCGCGGTGGCCGTCGAAGCCCGCGGAGACCAGCAGCAGTTCCGGCGCGAAGTCGTCGATGCGCGGCAGCAGCAGATCGGTCCAGGCGGTGCGGAACGCCGCCGAGCCAGCGCCCGGCGGCAGCGGCGCGTTTGCGATGTTTGCGCTGGCGCCGGTCTCTGTGAGGGCGCCGCTGCCTGGGTACAGCGGCCACTGGTGGCTGGAGGCGAACAGCACCCGCGGTTCGTCCCAGAAGATCGCCTGGCTGCCGTTGCCGTGGTGGACGTCGAAGTCCACCACCGCGACCCGAGAAAGGCCATGTCGGGCGAGGGCGTGGGCGGCGCCGACGGCGATCGAGTTGAACTGGCAGAAGCCCATCGCCAGGCGCCGGGTGGCATGGTGGCCGGGCGGCCGCACCGCGCAGAAAGCGCGCCGGCCGGCACCGCCCAGCACGTGGTCGACGGCGGCGATCACCGCGCCTGCCGCACGCAGCGCGGCGTCCAGCGAGCCCGGCCCGATTGCGGTATCGGGATCGAGCCGCACCACGGAACCGCTGCGGCCGGCCTCGAAGACGCGATCGACATGGGCCGCGGCATGTGCACTCAGGAGATCCTCGCGCGCGGCCAGCGGCGCTTCCAGGCGCGGGCAGCCGGACAGCGCCGGGTCGTCGAAGGCGGCCAGCGCAGCGGCGAGCCGGGCCGGCTGTTCCGGGTGCCCGGGCACCGGGTCGTGGCCGGCGCAATCGGGATGACTGAACAACGCCAGGGTTGAGCCGTGGCCGCCATCGCGGCTCGCGGCGCCGGCGTCGGCGTGCGCGGTCATCGGCGGTGGTCCGGATCCGGATTGCGGGTCCGCATGACCGGCGTCAGCCGGCGTCGGTCGGGTGGCCGCGCCGCGTGTGCTGCCAGAGCACCTCGCCGGCGCCTGCGGCCCGCGCCAGCACCCGTCCCAGCACGAACAGCAGGTCGGACAGGCGGTTGAGATAGCGGATGCACGGGCCGCGCACCGGTTCCTCGCGCGACAGTGCGACCAGCACGCGCTCGGCGCGCCGGCAGATGGTGCGGGCCAGGTGGCAGTGCGCCGCGGCAGCACCGCCACCGGGCAGGATGAAATCCTTCAACGGCGGCAGGTCGGCGTTGAAGCCGTCGAGCTGCTGTTCCAGGCGGGTCACATCGCGGTCGTGGACCAGCTCCGTGCCGGGCGGGAGGCACAGCTCGCCGCCGAGGTCGAACAGTTCGTGCTGGACCTGCACGAGCACGGCGGCCACGGCCGCAGGCAGATCCTGCTGTGCGAGCACGATGCCGATCGCGCTGTTCAGCTCGTCGACCGTGCCGTAGGCCTCGACGCGCAGGCTGTCCTTGCCGACCCGCGCGCCGTCGCCCAGGCCGGTGGAGCCGTCGTCGCCGGTGCGCGTGTAGATGCGCGAAAGGCGGTTGCCCATCGGGCTCAGCGGGCGGGCGCGGCCAGCGCCGGCCAGCGCCGGGTCAGCAGCGCCCAGCCGCCGAACAGCAGCAGCGAATAGAACAGGGCGCCGGCGATGGCGTTCTTGAGGAAGGGCAGGGCCGCGACGTAGCAGGCCAGCAGGCCGGCGGCGTCCTGCGGATAGAACGACGAGCCCCACCAGACCGCGAAGTTGGTAACCAGGAAGAAGCCGAGCGCGCTGGCGACGCTGGCCGCCGCCACGCTGGCCACGCCGATGCGGCCGCGCAGCAGGAAGCCCAGCAGCACCGTGCCGGCGATGCAGGCGTAGACCACCGGCAGCAGCGAATGGAAGCCGTAGCCGGCGCCGAACAGCAGGGCCAGGCCGACGTCGGACAGCGCCATCGCCGCCAGCGGCACCAGCAGGGCCAGGCGCCGGTCGACGAACAGGGCCCCCGCGAACAGCGCCATAGACTCCGCGGGCGCGAAGTTGGGCGGGTGCGGCAGCAGTCGGGCCAGCGCCACCAGCGCGATCATCGCGGCCAGGGTGCGGCCACGCGGGCTGAGCAGGAGCTCGGCGGCTTTCGACATCAGGAATCCTCTCCAGACAGGCTCGCCTCGAAGCGCGAGGCGTTGCAATAGGATAGCTCATAGCGCCCGTGGCGCTGCCGCAGCGCGCTGATCCGGCCGTGGTCCAGCACCAGCCGCAGCGCATGCTGCAGCGGCAGGCCCAGGGCCAGGCACAGCAGGGCGCGGATCGGTCCGGCATGGCCGGCGACCAGCACCAGTCCGTCCGGGCCCTGCTGCGCCTCGGTCTCGGTCAGCCACAGGCCGGCGCGTTCGGCGACGGCGGCGAAGGACTCGCCACCGGCCGGCGCATGGCCGACCCAGTCGGCGAGCCAGGCATGGACGTCGGCCGGGCGCGCCTCGTGCAGGCGCGACCACAGCTCTCCCTCCCAGGCGCCGAAGTCCATTTCGTCGAGGCGCGGCTCGACCCTGGGCAGGCGGCCAAACCGGCGCGCGAACGGTTCCAGCATGGCGCGGCTGCGCCGCAGGCTGGAGCCGACCAGACAACTGGCAGGCGGATAGGGCCAGTCGTCGGCCAGTTGCCGCGCCTGGCGTCGGGCCGGCGCGGACAACGGCAGGTCGGTCCGGCCGATGCAGCGACCGGCCGCGCCGTCGGGTTCGCCGTGGTAGAGCAGCACCAGTCGCATCGTCTTGCCGGCGGTTGGAGACCCCATCATGCCCGCCACCGCGGGACGGATGGAAACGGCGCGCACTTCCGGATGCGCCGGTCGACGCCGCTATCATGCCCGGCTATGGATACGCACAGGCGTGAGCTGGTCGTGGTGGGCGGCGGCCTGGTCGGCAGCAGCCTGGCGCTGGCCCTGGCCGGTGCCGGACGCGCGGTGACCCTGGTCGAGTCGCGTGCCGCCGGACAGGCGTTGGCCGACCCCCTCCAGGAGCGCTACCTCGCCCTCTCGGCGAGCAGCATCAATGCGCTGTCCGCCCTTGGAGTCTGGCCCGGGATATCGCCCCAGGCAGAGCCGATCAGGGCCGTGCACGCAAGCCGCGCGGGGACCTTCGGCCGCGTGTTGCTGCGCGCCAGCGAACACGGACGCGAGGATTTCGGTGCCGTGGTCCCGGCCAGCGTGCTGGGCGTGGCACTGGAGGCCGCGCTGGCGCGCTGTCCCCAGGTGGAACGGTTGCGGCCGGCCCGGCTGGAGGATTTCCGTCAGGACGCGGCGGGTATCCGGGCGACCGTCGCGACCGACGCCGGTCGCCACGCGCTCGAGGCCGGCGTGCTGGTCGCCGCCGACGGGGCCGACTCGCCGGTGCGCACGGCGCTCGCGGTGCCGGTCGAGCTGGACGACTACGGCCAGCACGCCATCGTGGCCAGCGTCGGTCTGGGTCGTGGCCACGAGGGCGTGGCCTACGAACGGTTCACCGCCGACGGCGCGATCGCGGCGCTGCCCTTGCCCGGGCGCCGCGCCGGCCTGGTCCTGACCCTGCCATCGGCGCACGCGGCGACGCTGGTGGATGGTGGGCCGACGGTCCTGGTGGCGGCCCTGCAGGAACGCTTCGGGCATCGCCTCGGACGCCTGCATTCGCCCGGACGGGTCTCGGCCTGGCCCCTGCTACGCCGCTACGCCCGGCAGTTGCACCAGGGCCGCGTGGTGCTGGTCGGCAATGCCGCCCAAAGCCTGCATCCGATCGCCGCACAGGGCTTCAATCTGGGGTTGCGCGACGCCCTGGTGCTGGCCGAGTGCCTGGATGCGCATGCCGAGCCGACGACTGCCCTGGCAGTGCATGCGGCCCGCCGGGAGCCCGACCGTTCCCGCATCGCCGGGCTGAGCCATGCCCTGGCGCGCTGGCCGAAGCTGTCGGTTCCGGGCGGATCGGCGGTCGCCAGCCTGGCCCTGGCGGCCTTCAACCTGCTGCCGCCGCTGCGCGATTCGCTTGCGCTTGCCGCGATGGGTTTTGCCGACGACGCGCCGGCGCTGGCCCTGGCGCCGGTGCCGGTGTCATGACCCCCCCGCGGATCCTGGTGGCCGGTGCCGGGCCCGCCGGGCAGGCGATGGCCCTGGCGATCGCCGCCAATGGCTTGCCGTGCACCCTGCTGGACCCGGCACCTGCCGCGCCGGAACCGGCCGGCGAGCCCGACCTGCGGGTGTTCGCCCTGACCCCGGCGTCCCTCGATCTGCTGGTGCGTGTGCTGGCCTGGCCGCCGCCGCAGGCGCCGCGCATCCAGGTGTTCCGGCGCATGCAGGTCTGGGAGCGGGACCCCGCCGACGGCTTCGAACTCGATGCTGCGGCCGGCGGCGCAAGCGCCCTGGGCGCCATCGTCGAACACAGCGTGCTGCAGCACGCGCTGGCCGGGCGGCTGGCCGTCCAGACCCGGGTCGAGCGGCTGCAGGGCGCCCAGGTCCTGCGGTGGCAGGAGCGGGCGTCCGGCATCGAGGTGGAGCTGGCCGACGGCCGCCGCCGCGAGGGCGCAGCGCTGGTCGCGGCCGACGGTGCCGGCTCGCCACTGCGCCGGCAGGCCGGCATCGACGTCGACCTGCACGACTACCGGCAGCGAGGTCTGGTCGCCAATGTCGTTGCTGCGATCGGCCACGGCGCGGTCGCCCGCCAACGGTTCCTGCCGGGTGGCCCCCTGGCCCTGTTGCCGCTGCCAGGCGACCGGGTGTCCATCGTCTGGACCCTGCCGACCGCCGAGGCGGACCGCCTGGCCGGGCTGCCGGACAGCGAATTCGACCAGGCACTCACCGAGGCGTCCGGGGGCATCCTGGGGCGGCTGGCCCTGGCCGGGCCGCGGGCCGGCTTTCCGTTGCGCCGACAGCTTGCCCGGCGCTACCGCGAGGGCCGCATGGTGTTGCTGGCCGATGCCGCCCACGCGGTGCATCCGCTGGCCGGGCAGGGACTCAACCTGGGCCTGGCCGATGTCGCGGTCCTGGCCCCGCTGCTGGCCGCCGCAGTGCGCCGCGGCCTGGATCCCGGGAGCGCCGCCGTCCTGGCGCGCTATGAGCGTGCCCGCCAGGGTGCCAATGCCCTGGCCGCGCACGGCTTCGGTGCGATCCTGGGCCTGTATGCCTGCAATCTGCCCGGAGCCGCCGGACTTCGCGCGTTCGGCCACGGCCTGCTGCGGCGGTTGCCGGCCCTGCGTCGAGCGGTGGTCGGAGTCGCGTCGGGCTGAGATCCGGGCCGACCGGCAGCGGCTGCGCTGCTGAATCCACGCCGAGGGGTGGGCGCCCCGAGCATCTTGTTGGAACAACGACCGTCCTGGTCGTGTTTCAAGCCGCGCGCACGGCGCAGGTCCGGACGCGCTCCCGTCGAATCAACTGCGTGCGCGGTTGCTTTGCCGAGCGGCCGTCCATGGCCGCGGTGCGGGTGGCGCCTTCCGGTCAGGGTCGAGGCGCGGCGGGCAGGGGCCAGGCGAGCCAGACGCCGGCCGCATGTACGGCGCCGATGGCCAGGCAGATCGTCGAGCTCCAGACCCAGAAGGCGGGGCTGTTGCCGCCAGGCGCGAGCACCGCCAGCGCGAATCCGGCGACGCCGCGGATCAGGTAGATGGCCGTGACCGCAACCAGGACCGTCTGCAGCAGGGGTAGCCTGGCCAGCACGCCGGCGCCCGCCAGCGCATAGGCCGCCCAGGTCGCCAGGACCAGGGCGATGCCGAGCGTGACCAGCGCGGGGTAGGCGCTGCCCTGCGCCGCCAGGCGCGCCATCCCTTCGCCCGCGCCGAACCACCGGTACCAGTCGGGCCCGCCCAGCACGACGCCTACGTGCAGGAGCGCCGCCACCGCGTTCAGTGTCGCGGCGGCGATCAGCAGGCTGGCACCGTTTCCGGCCATGGCGTTCGGAACGCGCCCTTCGCGTCAGCGCAGCGCGGTGGTCAGGTGCGGCTTGATGCAGGCCAGCATGGCGTCGACCACCTTGAGGTTGCCGGCCACCACGTGACCATTGTGCATGAAGCCGTCGCCGCCGGTGAAGTCGGTGCAGTGGCCGCCGGCCTCGCGCACCAGCAGCTGCCCGGCCGCGAGATCCCAGGGCTTGAGCCCGGGCTCGAAGTAGCCGTCGCAGCGGCCGGCCGCGACATAGGCGAGATCGAGTGCCGCCGAGCCGGTGCGGCGAACGTCTTCGGCGCCGGCCTCGACCAGCATCGAGCGCAGCATCGCCAGTTGCGGGTCGAGGTGCTCGCGCTGCCGGAACGGCAGGCCGGTGGTGACCAGGGCGCCCTCCAGGGAGCGGCGGTCGGCGACCCGGATGCGGCGCTCGTTGAGGAAGGCGCCGCCGCCCCGGCTGGCGGTGTACAGCTCGTTGCGGATCGGGTCGAACACGACGCCCAGCTCGGCATGGCCGCGCACCATCTGCGCGATCGACACGCAGAAGTGCGGGATGCCGCGCAGGTAGTTGTGGGTGCCGTCGAGCGGATCGATCACCCAGACGGTGTCGCCCTTGCCCTGCGCGCCGCTCTCCTCGGCGAGGATCGCGTGGCGGGGAAAGGCGCGGCGCAGTTCCTTTATGATCTCGGCCTCGGCCTGGCGATCGACTTCGCTGGCGAAGTCGTAGCGGTCCTTCTCGGTGACCGGGATGGCATCGAGCCGGGCCATGCGCCGGAGGATGACGGTGCCGGCGGCGCGCGCGGCCTTCACCGCGACGGTAAGGGCGGGTTTGATCATGACGGGACTGGCAAAGATCGGCTGGACGGTGCGCGGCAAGGCCGCGGCGGCCGGCAGTCTACCCTACATCGGGCCCGGCTCATGGGATGGCGCATGAACCGCCTGGCCCGGATCCGCGTGGTGCTGGTCGCCACCAGCCAGCCCGGCAACATCGGCGCCAGCGCGCGGGCGATGCTGACCATGGGCCTGGAACGCCTGCACCTGGTGGCGCCCCGGCTGTTCCCGCACGAGGAGGCGACCGCCCTGGCGGCGGGTGCCGGTGCCGTGCTGGAGGGTGCCGTGGTCGATGCCAGCCTGGACCAGGCCGTGGCCGACTGCGGCCTGCTGCTGGGCGCCAGTGCCCGGCGCCGCGGCGTGTCGCTGCCGGAGATCAGTCCGCGGGAAGCGGCAGTCACGGCGCTCGACGCGGCCGCGCGCGGCGAAGTCGCGTTGCTGTTCGGCACCGAACGCACCGGCCTGACCAACGACGAACTGCAGCGCTGCCACGCCTGCGTGCGGATCCCGGCCAACCCGGCATACAGCTCGCTGAACCTGTCCCAGGCCGTGCAGGTGCTGGCGTACGAAATTCGCCTGGCGGCGCTGGCCGGCGAGGGCGGCGGCGATCCCGGCCCGGCCGCGGAGCCCGCCGAGGCAGCCGCCACCGATGCCCAGATGGAAGGCTTGTTCCGCCACCTCGACGAGGCCTTGCGCGCGATCGATTTCCACAAGGGCAAGGACGGCACCACGATCACCCGACGCCTGCGCCGGCTGTTCCTGCGTGCCCGGCCCAGCGACCGCGAGGTCGCCATCCTGCATGGCATCCTCGCCGATGCCGAGCGCATGGCGCGGTTGGCCGGCGCGGCGTCGACGCGGCGCTGACGCTGGATCGCGACAATGCCGGTAATCGAGGGCCAGACCTTCATGACCCGCCTCACCACGCCCGCAGGCCGTGCGGCCGCGTCGCTCCTGTTGCTGGCACTGGCGGCCGCCCCTGCCGCGCAGGCGGCAGGCGGGTGCGACGGGCCCTGGCCGGTTGCCGAGACCAGCCGTACTTTCATCGATCCCGCCAGGAACGACCGTGAGGTGCCGGCGCGGCTGTTCCATCCTGGCATCGCCGCGGGGGTGGGTGGCCAGCCGGTCGCCGGCTGCGCCTTCCCGATCCTTGCCTTCGGGCATGGTTTCACCATCCCGGAGACCCGCTACCGCTGGCTGGCGCTGGCGCTGGCGGCACAGGGCTTCGTGGTCGCACTCGCCGCCACCGAGACCGGCCTGTCGCCCAGCCACGGCGCCCTCGCGGACGATCTCGCCTTCCTGCCCCGGGCGCTGGTTCGCGATCCCACCTTCGCGTCCGTGGCCGGTACGCCGCATGCCATTGGCGGCCACTCCATGGGCGGCGGCGCGGCCCTGCTGGCGGTGGCCTCGGCGCCACGCACCGGCGCGCTGTTCGCGCTGGCGCCGGCGGAGACCAACCCGTCGGCGATCGCCGCGGCGGCCTCGATCCGTGCGTCTGCCCTGCTGGTCACCGGCTCCCGCGACTGCGTGACGCCGACCGCCCAGCATGCCGGCCCGATGTTCGCCGCGCTGGCCACGCCGCCGGACCGGCGGCAGTTGCTGGACATCGCCGGTGGCAGCCATTGCCAGTTCTCCGACGGCTGGTTCACCTGCACCCTGGGCGAGGCGTCCTGCGGCGGCGGCGCCACGCTGCCGGCCGCCGAGCAGCAGGGACAGGTGCTGCAGGCCCTGCTGCCGCTGCTGGTCGACCGCCTGGTGGCGGATGCCCTGTTCGTGGACGATTTCGGCGCCTGACCTGCGAGCTGTCTGCGAACACCCGGTCCGCCGCGGCCATGGGTGCTCGCCCGGCGAGTCCGATGCGCAGGAAGTCTGCCGGGCGCCTGTGCGCGCAGGCGCCGGACGTGCGAACCGAAGGGCGCTCAGGATCCCTTGCAGGAACGGGTTTGCACGGCGGCCTGGAGGTGGATCAATCGTCCGACGCGCCAGTCCCGCCGTTGCGGCCATTCCGGCCGTTGCGCCGGCGCCGACGCAGGTGGCCGGCCTTGAGGTTGCGCCAGGCCACGCCGACCGCCAGCACCAGGGGGCCGACCACGAACCAGGAGCTGATCAGCAGCACGCCGTCGCGTTCGATCATGGCGATCGCGATCGACAGCAGCACCAGGGCGAACAGGTAATTGGTGAACGGGATGGGCAGCGACAACAGGATGCCGTAGAAAACCAGCATCAGGCCGGAGGCCCGGTTGCCGGCATTGTCGAACAGCCAGAGCGCGCGCGGCCGGCAGAAGCGCTCCAGCACCC
This sequence comes from Lysobacterales bacterium, assembly GCA_019634735.1. NCBI lineage: Bacteria > Pseudomonadati > Pseudomonadota > Gammaproteobacteria > Lysobacterales > Lysobacterales bacterium. Next base: position 9,059 of record JAHCAT010000022.1, read on the forward strand.
GCAGAACGCGACCCATGCGCGCGAAGAACCGAGCGAAGCTGTCCTTGCGCAGCGTCTTGCGCCTGACCCGCGCCGGCAGCCAGGGTCGTGCCAGCCCGGCCATCAGCTGCACGCCCAGCAGGGCGATCACCGGGCCGGTCAGCGCGCCGACGCCCGGCACAGGAATGAACGCCGGCAGGGTCAGCAGCAGGACCAGCACGCCGAAGCCGCGCCGTTCGAACCGGTCGACCAGCGCGCCGATGGCCACGGTGTCGCCGTCGATGCCGTCCAGGGCGTCCTGGATGACTTCGGTGGTGCGCTGGTGCCTGCCGTTGCCGTTCATCTCGGGACCGAGGATGCGGCCAGCCGGCCGTGCGCGCGCTGAACGCCGGACATCAGGCCGGGGCCGGCAAGGGGTTCGGGGCGGGCGTCATCGCGGCGCGTCGGTCAGAACACCGCGCGGAAGATCAGGAAGAAGATCACCGACAGCAGGGCGCCGGCCGGCACCGTCACCACCCACGACACGAAGATGTTGCGCACCACCTGCAGGTTGATGGCGGCGATGCCGCGGGCCATGCCGACGCCGAGCACGGCGCCGACCAGGGTGTGGGTGGTCGAGATCGGCAGGCCGGTGCCGGAGGCCAGGACGATGGTGGCGGCAGCGGCCATCTCGGCGGCGAAGCCGCGGCTGGGGGTGAGGGCCGTGATCTGCTCGCCGACCGTGCGCATCACGGCGCGGCCGTAGGTCATCAGGCCGAACACGATGCCGGCGCCGCCCAGAAGCAGGATCCACGGAGGCATCGACGAGGTCTGCTGGACCTGGCCGCTGGTCGCGGTGCTGATCACGGCCGCGACCGGACCGACGGCGTTGGCGACGTCGTTGGAGCCGTGCGCGAAGGCCATCGAGCAGGCGGTGACGATCATCAGCACCGCGAACACGCGCTCGACGGTGGCGAAGTGGTTGTCGCGGTCGGCGCCTGGCACCGGCTGGATGCGCCGGATGAGGGCCCAGCCCATGACCGCGATGCCCAGGCCGATCGCCGCCGACAGCAGATAGGTCTGCCGGGTGTCGAGATCCAGGCCGACATGGGTGAGGCCCTTGAGCAGGGTCACCAGCGAGATGTTGAAGGCGGCGAAGAACATGTAGACCGGCACCCAGCGCTTGGCCTGTGCCAGGGGGTTCTCGCGGTCCAGGATCAGCCACTGGACCGTCCGGAAGATGATGAAGGCGACGATGCCGGCGAGCAGGGGCGACACCACCCAGCTCATCACGATGGTGCCGACCTTGGCCCATTTGACCGCCTCGAAGCCGATACCGACCACCGCGAAGCCGACGATGGCGCCGACGATCGAGTGCGTGGTCGAGACCGGCCAGCCGTGTCGCGAGGCGAGGTTCAGCCAGACCGCCGCGGCCAGCAGCGCCGAGAGCATCCCGAAGATCAGCAGCTCGGGGTTTCCAGCCAGGTCGGCGGTGTCGATCATGCCGCTGCGTATCGTCGCGGTGACCGCGCCGCCGGCAAGCACGGCGCCGGCGAACTCGAACACCGCGGCGATCAGGAACGCCTGGCGCATGCTGATCGCCTTGGCGCCAGTCGAGGTCGCCATGGCGTTGGCGACGTCGTTGGCGCCGATGCCCCAGGCCATGTACAGGCCGAACACCGCGGCCAGGATGATGTACAGCGTCATGCCTTCCATGGTCTTTCCGTCGCTGGGTTGCGGGGAGGGGCGGGGCGGATCAGCGGGCGATCAGGCGCTGCAGGAGGCCGCCGACCCGGTGCGAGAAGTCGCCCAGGTCGCCCAGCCACTCGATCGCCTTGTACAGGAAGATGACGTCGACCGGCGGCAGCGACTGCTCCATGGCGAACACCTGGGCGCGCAGCTCGGAGGCGAGGGTGTCGGTGTCGTCCTCGATGGCGTCGAGCTCGGTGATCATCCGCTCGACCAGCTTCACCTCGGCGCCGCGGAAGCCGGCGGTGAACAGCTCGTCCAGTTCGCCGACGCTGCGCTCGGCCTGGTCGACAGCGTCGACGCTGCGCTGGGCGAGGCGCCGGTAGCCGGGGGCCAGCGAGTCGGGAAGCACCATGCGCCGGCCGTACATCAGTCCGGCGATGTCCTTGGCGCGGTTGGCGATGCGGTCCTGGGTGGTGATCAGGTCGAGCAGGTCGCCGCGGTCGACCGGCATCATCAGGGTGCTCGGCAGGCGGATGCGCAGGTCGGCCTTGAGGCGGTCGGCCTCGTGCTCGATGTCCTGCAGTCGGGACCGCACGTTGGCCGCCCGCTCCCAGTCGCCGGCCAGCGCCGCCTCGATGAAATCGAGCAGCACGTGGCCGGCCTCCGCGGCCTTGGCCATGTGGTCCTTGAGCGGCTGGACCGGCGACCGGCCGAAGATGCCGGCGAGGAAACTGGTGGGCATGGACGACTCCTGCTGGGTCATGGTGCGGCCGCGGTCCGTTCAGGGCGCGGCGATGGTAGGCGTTCCGGTATGACCGTTGCCATCGTGGCGCAGCGGCGGCCGGGAGGCCATTGTCATACAACAGTCACATCCCTGAAATATGCTGCGGCGCAATCCGATGGCGACCTGCCGGTCCGGTTCCCGAGCCGGTGCGGCCATAGCCCTCCCTCCACCCTGTGCCGAGATCGCCCCGATGCGCCTGCGCCGCCCCCTGCTGTGCCTAGCCGCCGTGTCCGCCGCCCTGGCGGGCTGTGCCGAGCGGGTCGAGACGACCATGGTCCGCATGGACGGCTCGTCCACGGTCTACCCGGTCGCCGAGGCGGTCGCCGAAGAGTTCCAGGCCAGCCGCGGCGGCCAGGTCCGGGTCACCGTCGGCGTGTCGGGTACCGGCGGCGGCTTCAAGAAGTTCTGCCGCGGAGAAACCGACATCTCCAATGCCTCCCGGCCGATCCTGGACGAGGAGATCGCCGCCTGCCAGGCCGCCGGCATCGGGTACATCGAGCTGCCGATCGCCTTCGACGCGCTGACCGTGGTCATCCACCCGGGCAACACCTGGGCCGAGGAGATGACCGTCGAGCAGCTGCGCACGCTGTGGGAGCCCTCGGCGCAGGGCGTGGTGATGCGCTGGAACCAGGTCGACCCATCCTGGCCGGACGAGCCGGTCAAGCTGTTCGGCGCCGGATCGGACTCCGGCACCTTCGACTACTTCACCGAGGCGGTGATGGGTCGTGCCAAGGCCAGCCGCGGCGACTTCACGGCCAGCGAGGACGACAACATGCTGGTCACCGGTGTCGCCCAGGACGTGCATGCGATCGGCTACTTCGGCTACGCCTACTACGCCGAGAACGCCACTCGCGTGAAGGCCGTGCGGATCCGGGGGGAGGGCGCCGACAGCGCGGTCGGTCCGTCGCCGCAGACCGTGCTGGACGGCAGCTACACGCCGATGTCCCGGCCCAACTTCATCTACGTGAGCGTTGCCGCCGCCGAGCGACCCGAGGTCCGGGACTTCGTCGAGTACTTCCTGGGCGAGGCGGCGCCGCTGATCGAGGAGGTCAAGTACGTGCCGTTGCCGCCGAGGGCCTACGAGCTTGCCCGCGAGCGGTTCCAGGCGCGGCGCGCCGGCACCGTCTTCGAGGGGCACTCGGAGATCGGCGTCAGCGTCGAGGAGCTGCTCAGCCGCGAGCCGCGCTGACGGCGCGCCTGGAGGGCATGGCCATGGCCACCGAAAAGGCGCGGATCGCCGCCGCCAGCCGGCTGCGCGCCGACAGTCCCGTGGCGCGCCGGCGCCGGCTGGTCGAGCGCCTCGTGCAGGCCGTGCTGTTCCTGGCCGCGTTCTCGGCGGTGGCGATCACCGTTGCGATCGTCGCGACCCTGTTGATCGAGTCGGCGACCTTCTTCCGCCACGTGTCGCTCTGGGAGTTCCTGACCGACACCCAGTGGACGCCGCTGTTCGAGAACGCCCGCTACGGCATCGCCCCCCTGGTCGCCGGCACGCTGACCACCAGCCTGGTCGCGCTGCTCGTGGCGGTGCCGTTGGGCACCATCACCGCGATCTACCTCAGCGAGTTCGCCAAGCCGCGCGTCCGCGAGGTGGTCAAGCCCATCCTCGAGCTGATCAGCGGCGTGCCGACCGTGGTGTTCGGCTACTTCGCCCTGCTGTTCGTCACCCCGCTGCTGCAGAAGTTCATGCCCGGACTGCCTGGCTTCAACATGCTGGGGCCGGGCATCGTCATCGGCATCATGATCGTGCCCTACATCAGTTCGCTGTCCGAGGACGCCATGCGCGCGGTGCCGATGCACCTGCGAGAGGCGTCCTACGCGATGGGCGCGAGCCGGTTCCAGACCGCGCTGCGCGTGGTCGTGCCGGCGGCGCTGTCCGGCATCGTCGCATCCTACGTGCTCGGCATCTCGCGCGCGGTCGGCGAGACCATGGTGGTGGCGATCGCCGCCGGCCAGCAGCCGAACCTGACCTTCGACCCGACCGAGGCGGCGGCGACCATCACCGCCTATATCGTGCAGGTCGCGATGGGCGACCTGCCGCACGGCTCGATCGGCTATCAGAGCATCTTCGCGGCCGGACTGACGCTGTTCGCGATCACCCTGTTCTTCAATCTGATCGGGCACTGGGTCCGGCGCCGCTACAGGGAGGCGTACTGATGCGTCTTACCCCCGAACAACTGCATTCGCTGAGCGTTCGCCACAAGGCCAAGGACCTGGCCTTCGAGGTGATCGGTCTGGTCGTCATGCTGGTCTCGCTGCTGGTGCTGGCTGCGCTGTTCGCGCAACTGGTCGCCGATGGCCTGGTGCGGATCAACGGCAGCTTCTTCCTGGAGTTTCCGTCGCGGCGCGCCGAGCAGGCGGGCATCCTGTCGGCCTGGGTGGGCAGTCTGCTGGTGATGCTGGTGACCGCGTTCGCTGCGGTTCCCATTGGCGTCGCGGCCGGCATCTACCTGGAGGAGTACGCCGGCAAGGGCTGGCTGGCGCAGGCGATCGAGATCAACGTCAGCAACCTCGCGGGCGTCCCGTCGATCATCTACGGCCTGCTGGCGCTCGGTCTGCTGGTGTATGGACTGGGCCTGGGGCAGAGCATTCTGACTGCCGGCCTGACCCTGGGCATGCTGATCCTGCCGATCGTCATCGTCGCCACCCGGGAGGCGCTGCGGGCGGTGCCCGGCACCATCCGCGAGGCTTCGTTCGGCCTCGGCGCCACACGCTGGCAGACCATCCGGCACCATGTCCTGCCGTACTCCTCGGCGGGCATCCTGACCGGCATCATCATCGGCCTGTCGCGCGCGATCGGCGAGACCGCGCCGATCATCACCATCGGCGCGCTGACCTTCATCGCCTTCCTGCCGCCGGCGCCGATCACCGCGACGCCGCCGTTCCTCAACATGGACTGGCTGGCGTCGCCGTTCACGGTCATGCCGATCCAGATGTTCAACTGGGTGTCGCGACCGGATCCCGCGTTCCACGTCAACGCCGCCGCCGCCGGTGTCGTGCTGGTGGCCATGACGCTGCTGATGAACGCCACCGCGATCTGGCTGCGCTACCGCGCCCGCAAACGCATCAAGTGGTGATCCGATGAACCAGAGCCTTCCGGCCATCAAGGCCGACGTCCGCAACCTGAGCTTCTTCTACGGCGACTTCCAGGCGGTACGCGACGTCTCCATGCCGGTCGCCGAGCACGAGGTCACCGCCCTGATCGGGCCGTCCGGTTGCGGCAAGTCGACCTTCCTGCGCTGTTTCAACCGCATGCATGACCTCTACCCCGGCAGCCGCTACCAGGGCGAGATCAACCTGCGCCCCGACGGCGTCAACCTGCTCGATCGCGGCATCGACCCGGTCGAGGCCCGGCTGCGCATCGGCATGGTGTTCCAGAAGCCCAACCCGTTCCCGAAGTCCATCTACGAGAACGTCGCCTATGGTCTTCGGGTGGTCGGCGAGAAACGCCGCCACGTGATCGCCGAGAAGGTCGAGAAAGCGCTGCGGGACGCGGCGCTGTGGGACGAGGTCAAGGACCGTCTGGATACCCTCGGCACCAGCCTGTCGGGTGGCCAGCAGCAGCGCCTGTGCATCGCCCGGGCACTGGCCACCGAGCCGGAGATCCTGCTCTTCGACGAGCCCACCTCGGCGCTCGACCCGATCGCGACGGCGAACATCGAAGAGCTGATCGCCGAACTGAAGTCGCGGGTCACGATCCTCATCGTCACCCACAACATGCAACAGGCCGGCAGGGTGTCGAAGTACACTGCCTTCATGTACCTGGGCGAGCTTGTGGAGTTCGGGGAGACCGGGCAGGTGTTCACCAAGCCTGCCAAGGAAAAGACCGAGAGCTACATCACCGGCCGATTCGGCTGACCGGAACCGACATGACCCTTCCCTCCTCCAACCATATCGTCAAGCAGTTCGATGAGGACCTCGCGATCCTGCGCGACCTGGTCCTGCGCATGGGCGGCCTGGTGGAGAACCAGCTCGCCGCCGCGATCGACGCACTCGAACGCGGCGACGGCGCCGCAGCGACGGCGGTCATCCGGGGCGACCGGGAGATCGATCGCATCGAGCTGGAGTCCGATGCCGAGATCGCCCGCCTGCTTGCCCTGCGCGCGCCCCTGGGCATCGACCTGCGCACCGTCCTGACCCTGGGCAAGACGGTCAACGACCTGGAGCGGATCGGCGACGAGGCCAAGAAGATCGCCCGGGGCACGCGCAACAGCGCGGCCCAGGGCCGGGAGCTGGCCGGGATGCCGACCCTGGCCGGTGTCCTGGACATGGCCGTGCTTGCCAGGGGAATGCTGCGCGATGCCCTGAATGCGCTGGTGCGCCTGGACCTGGACCTGGCCGGCAAGGTCGCCGGCAGCGACGACCTGCAGGACCAGGCCTTGAAGGATGCGATCACCCAGGGCAAGGCCCTGATGCAGTCGCGACCGGAGCTTGTCGACGCCGCATTCGACCTGGTGTTCATGGCGAAGTCGCTGGAGCGCATCGCCGACCACGCCAAGAACATCGCCAACTATGTCCACTACCTCGTGGAAGGAAAGGACGTCCGCCATCCGGCCGCGCGCCGCGACGCCGTCTGAGCGGGATCCTCCCGGCCTGCCGCCAGCGCCTGCCCGGAGAGCGGGTGCGGGCCGATCCGGACCTGCCGTTCGCCGGGCCGGGGGGCGCCTGTCCGCTTGACCCGATTAGCGTCGGGTCTCAGCCCAGGATCGGGGACCCAGGGCCAGGACCCGGTGTTCGGTAAGCGCAGCGCGCTGTGTTCCCCTCTCCCTGTGGGACCTGATTAGCGTCGTGCCTCAGCTCAGGATCTGGGACCAAGGACCAGGACCCGGTGTTCGGTGACCGCAGCGCGCTGTGCTCCCCTTTCCCTGTGGGAGAGGGGCCGGGGGGAGAGGGTCGGGACTGGCCATGATCTGCATCGTTGCCGGCCCAACGGCGTGCGCTGGTCGGGGCGGCCCTCTCCCCCGCCCCTCCCCCGCAGGCGGGGGAGGGGCGGAGTGCGGTGCCGTCGCATCGGCGATACGCCGCCTGGCAGTGGGCTGAGACACGACGCCAATCAGGTCCGCTCGACGGGTCCTGCCACGTCCCGCGCCGAGCGCGGTACCGGTCGGAGCGCCCGAGGCCGCAGGGTCTGCTCGGAGCCGGGCCGACGGGCTGCCGAGGAACGGCGGCCCTGGTCGTACGTCGAGTCGCGCCCGCGGTGCAGGTCCGCAAGGTGCTTCCGGCAAGTCCGGTGTCTGCGCAGTCCGCTGGCCGGGCGGCCTTCCAGGGTCGCAGCCAGCAGGGGCCTTCCTTTGCAGGCTGCTACAGAACGTCGCCGCCGCCGCCGGCCAGGGCGCGCTCCAGCCGGTCGGCCAGGGTGCCGATCTCGGCGACCACGCGATCCAGCTCGGTACCGTCCAACAGCTCGTAAGGACGGTTCTCGCACAGGTGCAGGTAGGGCACGTCGTCGAGGTCGCTGACCGCCAGAAAGCCGAGGCGCTGCTCCCAGTTGAAGCGCAGCGCGCGCAAGCAGCCGTCGCCGTCGATCGGCGCCACGGGCGTCGATACACGCAGGTACCGGTTGCCCCGCTCATCCTCCAGTTCGGCCAGGAACACCCCCTGGCGACGGCCGCCCTCCAGGGGCAGGTCGAAGCTCAACAGATAGGGGTCGTTGCTGCCCAGGGGCCAGCGCGATGCGCAATGCAGTCGGATGTCCTCGAAGCTGTCCATGGGGTCGTCTCCGGTTGCGCGGGATCGGGTTCGGCCGGGATGGCGGATGCCAGTGTACCCGGCTGCGCGTGGCGTCCGTGTCGGCGCTTGCATCACCGCCGCTGAGGTGCCAGCGTGGCCGGGGTCATCCGCACCATGCCCCGACAGCGGTCGGTCGTGGCTGCCACCCGAAGCGTTGAGGATGTTCATGGCGGCTTCCGATCCCCTGCAAAGAAGCCTGGCGGCGACCTCCGTGCCGCGCGGCGAGGCGGCCCTTGCCGCGCTCTGGCAGGCGATCGCGGCGCTTCCGGCGGGCGAAGTGGCCAGCTATGGCGAGGTGGCGCGGCGTGCCGGCCTGCCCGGGCGGGCGCGCCTGGCGGCCCGCGCCCTGCGCCTGGCCCCCGATTCCCTGCAACTGCCCTGGCACCGGGTGGTGGCGGCGGGTCTTCGGATCGCCTTCGCGCCCGGCAGCAGGGGGTTCCGCCTGCAGCGCAGCCGCCTGCAGGCCGAAGGACACCGGATCGATGCGCGGGGCCGGCTGGTCGGGGCGGCCGCCGCGGTTGACGTGGACATCGACGCCGCGCTGTGGGCGCCGCCGGACTGAGCCTGCGGCGATGCCTCGGCGGCCGCGGGCGGCGGCGCTTGCGAGCATCGCCTTGCCGGCACGACTGGCGGGCCGTCAGGCCTGTCGTAGCCGGGCCTGTGCGATGGCGGCCGGCTGTCACAGAGAACTGGGGCCGTGGATACCCTGCTGGCGGACTGCTCCTCGTCCTGCCGGTATCCTGCCCGGGCGGGCGCCGATCGACCACCGGGAAAACGACCAGCGACCGGCGCTGTTTCGCCGATTGCCAGGATCGACCCGTGGTCGAATCGAGCGGAACGCTCGCCGCTGGCGATCCGCCGACGTACCGAATCGGGATCCACGCGCCGACGGGCGGGGGGGGGGGGCGGTCGGCACGAAGCGAGGTGAGGGCTTGCCGACGGGCGTCGGCGACGCCGTTATGCTCCAACAACCCCTGACGCCGAGGTGCCGATGCCCAGCCAGCTTCCGCCCGCCACCCGCTACCTGCTGCTCGCCTTCGCGGCGGTGTTCGTCGTCCAGCAGTTGTGGCCGGAGCCGGTCCTGGCGCGCTTCGGCCTGTGGCCCGAGGTCGGGCCGATCCTGGTCGCGCACACCGAGGCCGGGCCGGTGTACGCCCGTTTCGGCTGGTGGCAGTTCCTGAGCCACGGCTTCCTGCACGGTGGTATCGCGCACCTTCTGCTCAACGGCGTGGTGCTGCTGGGTTTCGGTCCCGCCCTCGAGCTGCGCTGGGGGGCGGCGAGGTTCGCGCTGTTCTTCGCGCTGTGCGTGATCGGCGGCGGCCTGGCGCAATGGCTGCTGACCGCGAGACCGGTGCCGGGTCAGGGGGTCAGCGTGACCCTGGGCGCGTCCGGCGGGGTGTTCGGGGTGGTGACGGTGTTCGCGATGCTCCATCCCCGGCAGCGCGTCCTGCTGCTGATTCCCCCGGTGCCCATGCCCGCCTGGTTGCTGGTCGTGCTGTTCGCAGTCGCGAGCACGGTGCTCGGCGTGACCGGCTGGGTGCCGGGCATCGCCCATTTCGCGCACCTGGGCGGCATGGTGACCGGCCTCGTCCTGTGGTTCGTGCTGGCGCGCCACTGGCGCAGAACGGTGACGCCCTCGTCGCTGCGCAACGACACCGAATCCTGAGCGGACGAGGAGGCGGATGCGATCGGCACGGTGCGCCTTGCCGGACGCCCGCCCGCCCCGGGCGGGCGGAACGGCGGCGGTGGGGTCGGTCCCTGGGCGGCTCAGAGCCGCTTCGAGAACACGCCGATCAGCAAGGTGGCGTAGCCCGCGAGCAGCGCCCAGACGGCATTGGCGCTGAGCACCGGCATCGGCAGCACGATGCCGGCGACGCCCGCTGCGACCAGCAGCAGGGAAACGATCAGGACAGGCCAGGTCGGGGGCGTGAGCATGGCGGCTCCGGCAGCGGACGCCCCATGGTAGTCGCCCCCGCAGCGGTGCGCCTAGCCCGGATTGACCCCGAGGCTGCTGTTGCAGCCGGCGATCCAGGCGCGTTGGCGCGATCTGCGCCCGTTGGCCAGTTCGACGATGCGTCGGCTACGCCCTGGTCAACGGTCCGCTGCCCGCACCACGACGCGATCCCGACGGCCTCGCCGCGCGTCTTCCCGAAACGCCGGGCCGGTCCCGACGCGGCCCGCCGGGCGGCGGGTGCCCCCGGCAGACCCGGGAAGGCGAGCGTGGGCGACAGCCTCTGCTGGTCCACCCGATGCACAGGCTGCCGAATGGGCGCCAATGGCCGGCGGCGGGGCGGGGCACAGGCCCCGCCTCCGCAGCGGGTGGCTCGCGGTAGCTGCAGCAGGCAGTCCCGGGACAGCCTGCCGAGCCGCGTTCAGCGCTGTGCCGGCGTCGCGGCCGCGACCGGTTCCGGGCTGACCGTGATGTCGGCGCGCAGCTGTTCGACCAGGCGCAGGCCGATGCCGCGCACCTTGGCCAGGTCCTCGACCTGCAGGAACGGACCGTTGGCCTCCCGCCAGGCGACGATCGCCTCGGCCTTGGCCGGGCCGATGCCGTTGAGCTGTACCAGGGTGGCGGCGTCGGCGCGGTTGATGTCGACCGGGCCGGCCGCGGCGACGAGGCCGGCGAACGCCAGGGCGGCGATGAACGTCAGGGACTTGAGCAGGGACATGGTGGCTTCCTCGATGGATTGGGACGATGGCCGGCAGGATTGCCTGGCAGGGCCATCGTCGGCGTCGCTCGGTGTCTGTGCCATCGGTCTGCGCCGCATTCGCTGCTAGGCAACCAGCGCGATGTGGCGACGGAAAATTCCGACGCACGCCGAGGCGTGCCCCGCGATGCGGGCGTTCAGGGCTGACCCGCCACCGCTCCCGCACCAGCACAGCCCGCGCCAGCCCGGTTCGGGCTGTCGCCGGCACGGGTTAGACTGGGCGCATCCGCAATCCAGGACTCCGCCATGGACCACCAGGCCGCCGGCAGCTTTGCCGCCTCCGTCTGGGACGAGGAAATCGTCCCGCAGCTGACCGAGTACATCCGTATTCCCAACAAGTCGCCGATGTTCGATCGCGACTGGGAGAAGCACGGCTACATGGACGACGCCGTGCGGATGATGGAGGCGTGGTGCCGCAGCAAGGAGGTACCTGGCATGCAGGTCGAGGTGGTGCGCCTGCCCGGACGCACGCCACTGCTTCTCCTGGATATCCCCGGCGACAGCGATGACGTGGTGCTGCTCTACGGCCATCTGGACAAGCAGCCGGAAATGACCGGCTGGGACGCCGACCTCGGACCGTGGAAGCCGGTGCTGCGCGACGACCGCCTGTACGGGCGCGGTGGTGCCGACGATGGCTATGCCTGCTATGCCTCGGTGACGGCGATCATGGCGCTGAAGGCGCAGCAGGTCCCGCACGCGCGCTGCGTTGTCCTGATCGAGGCCTGCGAGGAGTCCGGCTCCTACGACCTGCCGTACTACGTCGACCACCTGGCCGACCGCATCGGCCAGCCGTCCCTGGTGGTCTGCCTGGATTCGGGCTGCGGCAACTACGACCAGATGTGGATGACCACCAGCCTGCGCGGCCTGACCGGCGGCGAACTGACCGTGAAGGTGCTGTCCGAGGGCGTCCACTCGGGCGATGCCTCGGGCATTGTGCCGTCCAGCTTCCGGGTGCTTCGCCAGCTGCTGTCGCGCCTGGAGGACGAGACCACCGGCGCGATCCGCCCGCAGGGGCTGCACGTCGAGGTCCCGGCCGAGCGCATCGAGCAGGCCCGGGTCGCGGCCTCGTTCCTGGCCGACGAGGTTTGGGGCAAGTTCCCGTTCCTGCCCGGCATGCGGCCGATGCGCGAGGAACTGGACGAGCTCATCCTCAACCGCACCTGGCGCCCGGCGCTGTCGGTGACCGGCGTCGATGGCATGCCGCCCCTGGATTCCGCCGGCAACGTGCTGCGTCCGCACACTGCAGTGAAGCTGTCGCTACGGTTGCCACCAACGCTCGAGCCGAACCAGGCGGGTGCGCTGGTCAAGGAGTTGCTCGAACGCGACCCGCCCTGCGGCGCCCATGTCCATTTCGAGCTGGAGAAGGCCGGTGCGGGCTGGAACGCGCCGCCGCTGGCACCCTGGCTGGCGGACTCGGTCGATGCCGCCTCGAAGCTGCACTTCGGCGCACCGCCGGCATTCATGGGCGAAGGCGGCACGATCCCCTTCATGGGCATGCTCGGAGCGAAGTTCCCCGGCGCCCAGTTCCTCATCACCGGCGTGCTCGGGCCGCAGTCGAACGCCCACGGGCCGAACGAGTTCCTGCACATTCCGACCGGCAAGAAGCTCACCGCCTGCGTCGCCAAGGTCATCGCCGACCACCACCAGGCGGGTCTGCAGGGCCTGACCCGAGGCAGCGCGGTCGCCACTGGCGCGCCCGCCCACTACGGAAAGGGGCACGGCTGCTGCTGAGGTCCCGGATTACCGGCGCACCGTCCCGGCTGGCGCCGGTGTGCCCTTCCCCCAAGGCCAGCCACAGGGAGCAGCGACATGACGCAACATCAAGACAACCCTCAAGGTCAGCCGCCGGGCGGCCCGGATCGCGGCAATCCGTACGCGCAGCACGCGCAGGCAGCTGCGGACCGCGCCAAGGCGGCGGCCCAGGACGCCCTGGGCGTGGCCCGGCGCCTGCTGGGCAATCCGGTCGGCGGCATCGGCGAGGCCCATGCCGGCCTGACCCAGGACCGCGCCCTGGGCGTCGCCGTGGTGTTCGCCCTGGTGGCGGCGATCGGCCTGGCGCTGGCCGGCGGCATGCTGATCCGCTCGATGGTCGGCGCGGCGATGGGCGCCTATGGCGCGATGCCGGGCTTCGGCTTCCACTTCGGGCAGTTCATCAAGGCGGTGCTGGTCAACCTCATCACCATTGCCGCCGCCGGCGGTGGCGTGCTGCTGTTCGCGCCCTTGCTGGGCGGCCGCACCAATCCGGTCTCCGCCCTGCTGGTGTCCGCCACCGCCTACCTGCCGCTGGGCATCGCCGCGCTGCTGGCGGCGATCCTGGGCTGGCTGTTCAAGAGCCAGCTCGGCGCCATCCTGGTCGGCCTGCTGATGCTGTACGGCCTGTGCTACCTGGTGCTGACGCTCAACGCCGGCCTGCGCCATGTCGCCGGCGTCGACGAGCGCCGCGCCGCGCTGGGCACGCCGACCGTGCTGGCCTTCGCCATGCTGGTGATGTGGCTGGTGGGCCGGCTGTTCGGCTGATCCGCCCTGACGGTCCACCGTGCCGGCGGGCGCGGTGGACCGGTAAACTGCAAGGCTGCTCCGACACGCAGCCGACCATGACCAGACGCATCGAAGTCCGCCGCTCCGGCATCCACGGCCGCGGCGTGTTCGCCGCCACCGACCTCGCCGCCAGCCTGCGCGTCATCGAGTACCGCGGACGACGGATCAGCCACGACGAGGCCGACGCCTGCTACGACGGCACCCTCGACTCCGGTCACACCTTCCTGTTCACGTTGAACGACCACTGGATCGTCGACGCCAACCAGGGCGGCAACAGCGCCCGCTGGATCAACCACAGCTGCGATCCGAACTGCGAAGCGGTGATCCATGTCGACCGGAACGGCGACGAAGCCCGGGACCGGGTCTTCATCGAGACGCTGCGACCGGTCAGGGCCGGCGAGGAGCTGACCTACAACTACGGCATCGTCCTGGACGTGCCACACACGGCGCGGCTCAAGCGGATCTGGGCGTGCCGCTGCGGTGCCCGCAACTGCACGGGCACCATGCTGCAGCCGAGACGCCGACGGGCCGCCTGAGCGCCCGGCGCCGCGCGGTGCCGGGACCGACCGCTCAGGATCCGCCGTTGTCGAGCTGGGCGTCGAGGCTGCGCCGAAGGCCGGGATCCAGGCGCAGGCCCTCGGCCAGGGCGTCCACGTAGGCCTTCTCCATGGTGCCTTTCTCGTCGACCATGAGGACGGTGGCCAGGTAGATCTCGGACGCGAGTTCCGGCGAGCTGGCGAGGGCCGCGACCCGTGCCGGGTCGACCGGCCGGGCCAGCTCGGCTTCGACGAAGCGCTCGAGTTCCGGGTCGTGGGCGATGCGCGCCACCTCGTCGCGGATCAGGCTCCGCTCGCGGTCGTCGATGTGGCCATCGGCCTTGGCGGCCGAGATCAGGGCGACCAGGATCGCCTGGCTGTGCACCTCCAGCTCCGGGCCGGAGAGGTGGTCCAGCGTGCGCGGTTCGATGCTTGCGAAGTGGCCGCCGCCCGACTGGTGCTGGCGCCAGGCGCGCCAGGCCAGGGTGCCGATCGCCGCGAGGCCGCCCCACTTGGCGAGCTTGCGGCCGCTGCGCCGGCCCAGCAGCAGCGCGAGCGCGCCGCCGGACAGGGCGCCCTGCGCGAACTGGCCCAGCTTGATGCCGCCGACGCCCTGGTTCTGCAGGCGCTCGGAGAGCCCGTCGGCGCGACCGCGCAGATCATCGGTCATGTCCCGGGCCGAGCGGAGGAGCTGGTCGAGGAATCCGGACGTCTGCATCGCGTGCTCCTGGCAGGGGGTGTGGGGCCATCATGATCGGCGTGCGCCGCGCGGCGATCAATGGGCCGGAAGTCGTCCCCGGGCCGGCGCCGGTGGCCATCGCCACCAGGCGGCGGCAACGGCCAGCGCGAACAGCGTGTAGGCCGCAACGAAGGCCCACCAGGGAGCCTGCACGTAAAGCAGGCGATCCAGCCAGCAGGCGATGAAGCTGCCTTCGCAGACCGTCTGGCCGGCCCGCAGGCGCAGCGCCTGCTCCCAGTCGGTGAGCGGGCACAGGCGGCCCAGCCATGACTGCAGCGCGATGAACGCCACGGTGGCGAGGTGCGCCTGGCGGAACCGGCGGTTCCTGGTCCAGCGCCAGCCGAACAGTCCGCCGACGACCACCAGGAGCAGGCCGAGCACCACGAACGCGACGACGGCGACATGTGCGGCCAGCACCAGGTCGGCCAGCAGGGCTGCGCCGCTCATGGCCGCTCCTGGTCCCGTGACCGGCGGGACGCCCATCCCGGGACCGGTCGCCACAGGTGCGTGCGTCGGGCCTCGCCCGCGGCCATCCGGGGCACCGGAATGCCCGCCATCAGTCGTCGTCCGCCTTGGGCCGGAACGCCTCGGCGAGCTGCTTCTGCACCGGCGGCGGCACCGGCTCGTAGTGGCTGAACTCGATGGTGTAGCGGCCCTTGCCGCCGGTGATCGCCTTCAGTTCGTTGGCGTAGTCGCCGACCTCGGCCAGCGGCACCTGCGCCTTGACCACCAGCTCGCCGCCGCGCAGGGCATCGGTGCCGTTGATGCGCGCCCGCTTGCCGGCGAGGCCACCGGTCACGTCGCCCATGTGGGCCTCGGGCACCGAGACGTCCAGGTTGACGATCGGCTCCAGGACGATCGGCCGGGCCTTGGCGATGGCATCCATGAAGGCCTTGCGTCCGGCGGTCACGAAGGCGATCTCCTTGGAGTCCACCGGATGGTGCTTGCCGTCGTAGACCACCACCTTGACGTCCTGGATCTGGTAGCCGGCGATGGCGCCATGTTCCAGCACCTGGCGGACGCCCTTCTCGATCGCCGGGATGAACTGGTTGGGAATGGAGCCGCCGACGGTGTCGTCCTCGAAGGCGAACCCGGTGCCGCGCGCCAGCGGCTCGATGCGCAGGAAGACCTCCCCGAACTGGCCGGCGCCGCCGGTCTGCTTCTTGTGCCGATGATGGCCGTCGGCGCGTCCGCTCACCGTTTCGCGATAGGCGATGCGCGGCGGCCGGGTGCTCACCTCGACGCCATAGCGCTCCTTCATGCGCTCCAGCATCACCCGCAGGTGCAGCTCGCCCAGGCCGCGGATGACGGTCTCGTTGAGCTCCTTGTTGTGCTCGACCCGGAAGCAGGGATCCTCCTCGGCCAGCCGGTGCAGGGCGGTCGCCAGCTTCTGCTCCTGGCCCTTGTGCTGGGGCTCGATCGCCAGGCCGAACATCGGCTGGGGGAAATCGATCGGCTTGAGGTGGATGTGGTCCTCGTCGTGGCTGTCGTGCAGGACGGCGTCGAAGTGGATGTCCTCGACCTTGGCCACCGCGGCGATGTCGCCGGGCACGGCCTGGTCGATCTCGACGTGGTCCTTGCCGCGCAGCTTGAACAGATGCCCGACCTTGAACGGCTTCTTGCCGTCGTCGATGAACAGCTGGGTGTCGCGTCGCACCGTGCCCTGGTAGATCCGGAACACGCCGAGCTTGCCGACGAACGGATCGTTGACGATCTTGAACACGTCGGCGACCACGTGGCGGGCCGGATCGGGCGTGGTGCGGAAAGGCTCGGCGGCCGCACCGGCGCCCTTCACGAACATCGGCGGGTTGGCCTCGCCCGGGTGCGGCATCAGCGACTCGAACAGGCCGAGCAGTTCGGCGATGCCGGCGCCGCTGCGCGCCGAGACGAAGCAGATAGGCACCAGGTGACCTTCGCGCAGGCACTGCTCGAAGGCGTCGTGCAGCTCCTGGCCGGTCAGCCCGGCCTCGCCTTCCTCCAGATAGCGCCCCATCACCGACTCGTTGACCTCGACCACCTGGTCGAGGATGCGCTGGTGGGCCTCGGCGACCGATCCGAAGTCCGATGCGCCCTCGCCGCGGCCGAAGCAGTCGACCACCCGGGTGGCGCCGGCGGCGGGCAGGTTGATCGGCAGGCATTCCGGCCCGAACGTCTCACGCAGCTGTTCGACCAGCAGTTCCAGGTCGACGCCTTCGTGGTCGATCTTGTTGACCACGATCAGCCGGCACAGCCGGCGCGCGCGGGCGTAGTCCATCATCCGCTGGCTGCCGTGTTCGATGCCGGCCGCGGCGTCGAGCACCACCGCGCAGGTCTCCACCGCCGCCAGCGCCGACAGGGTCGGGCCCCGGAAATCGGGATAGCCCGGCGTGTCGATCAGGTTGATGTGGACACCGCCGTGGTCGATGCTGGTGATCGTCGAGTTGATCGAGTGGCCGCGCGCCTTCTCCATGGGGTCGAAGTCGGAAACCGTGGTGCCGCGTTCGACCGTGCCTGCCGTCTGGATGGTTCCGCCGGCCTGCAGCAGGGCTTCGCAGAGCGTGGTTTTGCCGGCGCCGGAGTGGCCCACGAGGGCGATGTTTCGGATCTGTTCGGTACGATGGCTCATGCCTGCGCTTCCTTTGGATGGTCCGCCCCGCCCCTCCCGGGCGGGCCGGACATGCTCGCGTCCCGGAAAGCCCCGGACGCGGCTCCGCTGGCGAGCCATCCCTGGCCCGCAGGCAGGTCTGCGCTTTCAGACCGTCCCTGGCGGATGCCTGTCCCGGACAGCTTGCGGGGCGCGCGGCGATTTGCAAGGTTCGCCGCACAATGACGGGAGGCCCCGTCGATGGCGATGACAGCGGTCCTGGTGCACGGCGCGGGCGGCGGCGGCTGGCAGTGGCAGGCCTGGGCCCCGGTACTGGCGCGGGCCGGGTTCGCCGTGCTGGCCCCCGACCTGCGTCCCTGCGCCGCCGGCCTGGCGGCGACCACGTTCGACCACTACCAGGACCAGGTCGACGCCTGGTGCGCGAGCGCCGGTAAGGAGCTCGTCCTGATCGGTGCCAGCCTGGGGGCACTGCTGGCCCTGCGCGCCGCCGGTCCGCATCAGGCGGCCGCCCTGGTGCTTGTCAACCCTGTGCCGCCAGCGGGCATCCGGCCCTGGCCAGCGTTTCCGGAACGGCCGTCGGTCGTCGCCTGGTCGGCCGGGCCGCTGCACTCCACGGTACGCGCCTTGCCGGGGCTGCCCCTGGACCATGTCCGGGCCATCCACAGGCGCTGGCGCGACGAATCCGGACAGGTGCTGGCACAGGCCGCCGCCGGCGTCCCCGGCGCCCGGCTGGCCTGTCCGGTACTGGTGCTGGCCGGTGCCGAGGACACCGACATCCCGCCCGCCACCAGCCAGGCCGTGGCCGGGGCGCTGCGCGGCGCCTGCCTGGTGCTGGCCGGTCAAGGCCATCTCTCCCCCCTGCTGGGTGCCGGGGCGGCGTCGGTTGCGACACTGGCCGCAGACTGGCTGGCGCTGGCGGCGGGAACGGGCAATTCCGGCTGAACGGTGGCGCGCCCGAGGGGCGGGATTCAGAACCGATTAACCGCGTCACGCCGATAGTGGCGCCGTCCATCGCGATCCTCGCGATGCATGGAGAGCACCACGATGCGCGTTGTCATCCTGTTCGCAGCCGGTCTGGGTCTTGCCACGGGTGTCCAGGCCTGGGACGGACCCTCGTCCGGTTACTTCCGCGATGGCGGTGAGGTTCGCCACGCCTGGGGCGAGGTGCTCGAGGTGCAGCCGATCTACCGCACCACCCACCATCCGCAATCCCGCGAGGTCTGCTACGAGGCCCCGGTCGAGTACTACAGCGAAGGCCGGCCGCGCTCGGCGGGCGGTACCGTGCTGGGCGCGGTGATCGGTGGCGTGATCGGCAACCAGATCGGCCGCAACAGCGGCTCCCGGCACGGCTATTACCGCCACGGTCCGCATCGCGACACGACCACCGCCGCCGGTGCCGCAGTCGGCGCCGCGATCGGCTACCAGGCCAGCCGTGGCCCCGGCTACGTGACCCGGGGTTACGAGCAGCGCTGCCAGTACGAGCGCGACTGGCAGCCGGCGCAGGAGGTGGTCGGCTACGACGTGACCTATCGTTATCGCGGCGAGATCTACCAGACCCGCACCGACTACCACCCGGGCGACAGCATCCGCGTGCAGGTCGCGGTCACCCCGGTGCGCTGAACCCGCGTGAGGCCCCGCCGGCACGGTCCGGCGGGGCAGGCGGTGCGGCCCGGCGCATCCGCTTGGCGGGGCCATTCCTTGTCCGGGTTCCGCGCGGCCCGCATAATTGCCGGTCACCCGGACCCGCGCCCTGCGCGGCCGGCCCGGTGGCGTCGACGCCACCGCCCAGCCTCCCGCGCACATGACCAGCCAGTTCACCAACTACCAGTCGTTCTGGAACGACAAGGCCAGCACCGTCACGGGCGCCATGATCGCCGTCGACGGCAGCGCCGACGAAGCGACCCTGGAAGCCACCGGGCGCTATTCCGCGCGCCAGGTCCGGCACGCCCTCGAACTCGCGCCGGGCGACCATGTCCTCGAGCTGGGCTGCGGCGTCGGTCGCATCGGCAGCCACCTGGCGCCCGATTGCACGCTCTGGCACGGCGTCGACATCGCCCCGCGCATGATCGAGGTCGCGCGCGACCGCCTGTCCGGCCTGCCCGACGGTCGGGTGCGGCTGGACGCCCTCGACCGCACCCGGCTTGCGCCCTGTGCGGATGCCGCCTACGACAAGGCCTACTGCGTGGCGGTGTTCATCCACATGGACAAGGAGGACTTCCTGATCTACCTCAGGGAGCTGTTCCGCGTCCTCAAGCCCGGCGGCCGGCTGTTCTTCGACCACTGGAACCTCGCCCACCCGGTCGGCTTCCAGCGCTTCGAGGCCGAGGTCGCCCAGTACGTCGACTTCGACCAGTCCGCGCGCAAGGATGTCGCCCGCAACCAGTTCACCTGCCCGCAGGAGGTCGAGCTGTTCCTGCAGGCGGCCGGCTTCGAGCTGGCCCTGCTGGAGGCTGGGGCGCCGTTCCTGCAGGCGGTCGCCGTCAAGCCCGGAGGCGAAGCTGCCGGACAGGTCGGCGAGCGGCTGCGTCGCGACCTCGCCCGGATCCAGTACGGCCCGCGCTGGACGCAGTGGTTCGGCGGCCTGTTCCCGATGTTCTACGGCGACGAGCATCCGGCCGCGCTGCTGGCGCGCATGCCGGCGGCCGACAGCGACGAGGAATCGGCGATGCACCACCTGTGGGTGCGGGCGATCTGGCGCAACCACCCGGACCGTTGGGGCCCGGTCACCGACTGAGCCGCAGCCGCGGCCTCGGTAAACGTGCGGGCTACAGGTGGTAGCCCTTGTACAGCGTGCTGTGCGCGGGCCGCTGCTCCTCGGCCGGCCGCGTGCTGGTGTAGTAGTACATGGCGATCGAGCGCCGGTGGACGCCCTCCGGCGCTGCCCAGGGCGCGGGATGGCCGTGGAAGGTGTCCGAGCGGGTCGCGAACAGCACGGCCCGGTTGAACAGCGGCTCGACCCGGCGCACCCGTTCGCGCGCCTGGGTATCCCATAGCTCGAGCTCGCCGCCCCAGCCGTCCTGCCACTGCGGATTGAGGTAGATCAGCAGGTTCAGGCGCCGGTGCGCCTGCAGGCCGTCGTGCCAGTTGAAGTCGGCATGGATGCCCAGGTGGTCGCCGCGCCGGCTGAGGTGCAGGCCGCCACCGCGCAGGTGCGGATCGGGCAGCAGATGCTCGATGCCGGTCAGCGCCTCCAGGAAGCGGATGAACGGGCCGGCATTGAGGTCGTGGATGGCCTGCCGCAGAGGCGCCGGGAAGGCCTCCTCGCGGGCGCTGCCGAGCTTGACCTCGTAGCCCTGGGCGCCGAACCGGTCCCAGGCCACGGCGTCGTCCGGCCCCGGGAACGCCTGCTCCAGGCGCGTCGCCACCTCGGGCCGCAGGAAACCGTCCATCACCAGGTGAGGATACGGATCGGCATTGCGGAAGCCGTCGGCATCCGCCTGCGCGATCGCGGCGAGCCGGGCGGGGTCGAAGGCGTAGTCCGGTTCGTGCATGCGCGCGGTGGGCAGGCGGGAAGGCGGGCGGTGCCGGCCGTGCCGGATCCCTGGTGCCGGAGGTGGGACTCGAACCCACACGCTTTTGAGGGCGGCGGATTTTGAGTCCGCTGCGTCTACCGATTCCGCCACTCCGGCGCGGGCGGCAAGTCTAGCAGCCGGCGGTCACGCATGTGCCTGGCGGCGGCCGCCGGCCAGGGCGGATCACCCGGTTCGCGGCCGGGGGCCCGGATGCGGGCGTCCGCCCCGGTCAGCGGCCCAATTCGAACCCGTTCCGGAAAGCGCGATTCGGAAGGATCTGCCACGGTTCGTTACCGTGTGTCCAGTCGTCCAGCCAGAACAGCAGCCGATTCTCCGTGCGGAAATAGTTGACGGGTGCGTTGCGCGCGCCGGCGGGTGAGGGAAGCAGGCCGGTCTGCCACCAGTCACCGTCCCCGGAGATCCGGCACAGGTTCTGGCGGCCGTCGCGCCGACAGGCGAACAGCGCCTGGTGGGGCGTCTCGTCGGGGTCCAGCAGGCTGGATGGAATGCCCACCGGGGGCCAGAAATACCATTCGCCCAGTCCGTCGATGGCGCGCTGTGTGCCGGCCGGGGTGCCCGTGCTGATCCAGTACTCCGTGCCGGTGGCGATATGCAGGTGGTCCCCCACCCAAGCCGGCGAATTGCCGGGGTCCAGGGGCGGCACCGGCAGGCGGACAGTTCCCGCAGTCGTCAGGTCCGACGCCCAGACCGTCCAGCCTTCCGGGGGCTGCCAGAGCCTGAAGGCAACCATGCCCGAACCGGAAGCGCTCAGGTCCACGGGGTTCTGGTCGAACTGCCGGATCCGCGTGGGCGTTCCGCCGGCGCGCGGCATCCCCCACAACCCCGATCCCTGCACGTCCTGCGCGCAGAAGACAAGCTGCCCGCCGGTGCCGGTGACGCCACGCGGGTCGAAGGTCGGGCAGGGCAACAGTGGTGGAACGAGCTGCTGGGTACCGGTCACGGTGCCGTCGGTTCGCCAGAGCAGGTCGGCCCCGTCGATCGGCCGGCGAATGGCCAGTATCGCCACACCCCCATGCTGGCCGTACGGGGCGACCAGGACGCCTTGGCTGGCTCCGGCGTCGACAAGGACACGCGTGCCCCAGGGCGCGGACCACGCGCACACCCCCACGTTGTCCTGCGGAGGCACGCGGCATTGGAACAGCAGGTAGGGAACGGCGCCACCATCCACGCCGAACAGCGGAACGCCGCCGGCCGCCTGGATGACCTCAGGATTGATCAGGTCCTCCGCCGCGTGCCTGAGGGCGAGCGGCTGCGCGCCCGAGGTCCGGAAGACCAGGCGGGAGCCGATCGCCAGCGGGGACGAATCGAACTGCAATCCGCCGCCGAGCTGGAGGTCGTGCCACTGCCCGTTCTCCAGATCGACCCGGAATGGCGAGGGGGGAAGGCAGTTTCCTGAGCAGGACGAGCCGTAGAAGCGATCGGCGATCCACTCGCCGCCAGCCCGGTATCCCGGCGCGTTCGCTGGCCAGGTGGAGCGCGTGCCTCGCCAGACATCGGCTACAGGTCCGATCCCCGCAGGCGTGCCGTCGGTACGCCATATCTCGTGGGTATGCCGCCCCGGGCGACTGGCGAAATATAGATGTCCGTCCGGTGCCTTGGTGGCGGGACTCAACGAGAAGCGGGTGTCCCGCAGGAGCACGGAAACGCCGTTCGCATCGGCACGGAAACGAACGAACTCGTACTCGTCGTTCTGGCCGGCGGGTGCCGGTCGGCTCCAGAGAAGGCCACCGCCCTGCCGCAGCCAGCGATCCCCTACCTGCGAGGGCCTGGCCGGGAAGGGAACCGTCGTTCCGCCGTCAATGACGAGTCCCTGTCCGTTGGAGTTCGCGTAACGCAGCAGTTCCTCGTCGGTCCGAGCATAGACCAGGCCGTCCTGCACAGCGGCCAGCGAGAGGAAGAGCGGCGGCTGCGACAGGCCGGCCACCACGGAATCGAGCACGGAGACCATCGACGATGCCCCATCGAAGCGCCTAAGCTCGGACACGTAGTTGCTGGCGGCGAAATGCGAGCGGGTGTAGTAGGCCTGGTTGCCCAGCGCGGACAGGGCCAGCGGCTGGGACACGCAGGACGGCTCCTGCGTCCAGTCCGCGATCTGGGTGCCGGCCACCGACCCGTCGGTCCTGACCACGCGCTGATGCACGCAGTCGCGAACCAGCAGCCAGTAGTAGCCGTCGTCGGCATCGTGGAGGACGCGGGGCCACTCCCAGGCATGGCCGGCCGGCACCGACATCAGCATCGCGTTGCTTCCCGGCAAGCCCTCGGTGCTCCACAGTTCCAGCAGCACCGGAGGCTGCGCGGCCTCGCGCAGGAATACGACGCGATTGCCGACCGTCGCCATGCGCGTATAAGACCACCCGCCCGCCGACGACTGCAGCTGGATCTTGTCTTCGCCCGGGCGCACCGACCACAGCGATGCGCCCTCGCCGAACACGATCCGGTCGCCCGCCGTGGCCATGCCGAGAACCACCGCGGTTCCCTCGTCGCCCGCGAGGGTGGCGACCCGGGTCGCCTGCTGGTCGCCGGTCACCGCCCAGATCTCGAGCTGGCCTTGGCGATGGACGACCGCGTACAGGGGGCCGGTCGACGGGAGAAGGTGCTTGATCCGGTCGGGGTCCGGCCCGGTATCGATTTCCAGTGCCAGGGCCGAGTTGCCGGTATTCGGATCGATGCGATAGAGCGCCTGGCCGGTGTCCGGCCGGAAACCTACGGCGTAGAGCGAGCCGGCATGCCAGACCATTCTCGGCCCGTCGCCCGTGTTGGGATGAAGTCCAAACGCAGGGTCGAAGAAATGCAGGTCCGGATCGGGCGCGGTCGTTGCGTCCACGACCATGCGCAGGGCGATGCCGGCCCACGCATTGGTGTAGATGAACGCGGCTGCCACGGTGGCGGCGCACAGAGACTGGAGCTTGCGAACAATCGATTGAACCATATGTGGAAGCGGTTCCAGCGGTGCGGTGGATTAGGGGCGCATCAATCCAGCGACAGCGGCCGCGCGCAGCAGCGGTACCAGTCCTCGCCGCGCGGCTGGAACACCGAGCAGCAGCGCATCTCGCCGCCGTAGATGTGCAGGGAGACCGCGACGTCGCGGTCGCTGGCGTTGCGGATGGCGTGGTACTCGTGCGGCGGGATCAGGCTGCCGGCCGAACCCGGGCCGGCGTCCAGGGTGCCGCGCTGCTCGAAGCGGAAATCGTCGCCGTCGCGCTCGAGCAGCTCGTACTGGACGATCTCCAGGGTGCCGGCGACCACGCCCTCGACGCACCACAGGCCAGAGTGGTCGTGCACCGGGGTGCCCTGGCCGGGCCCCCAGGTCATCGCGATCACCGTGTAGCCCAGCTCCTCGCTGCGGTGGATCTCGCGGCGCGCATAGTGCTCCGGATGCGGCTGGAAGACCTCGTCGGGCAGGCTCAGGCGCTGCTCGCGCATGAGCTGGCACAGGGTCTGGCGCAGGGCAGTGGTCAATTCGGCGCAGTCGCGGCCGCGGATGGCCCCGTCCAGGGCCTGGACCAGCTCGGCATGGCCCGCGAAATCGCGGATCGGGGCGGATGCGATGGCGTTCATGGCCGTCACTTTACCATCACGGCCGTCGGCGGCCCCGGGCGGCGCCGGATGGGCGCTCAGATCGCGGCCATGAAGTCGCCGATCGCCTTGCCGAAGCGCGGCGTGTCGACCAGAAAGGCGTCATGGCCCTGGATCGAGGGCAGGGCGGCGAACTGCGTCGGCACGCCGCCCTCGCGCAGGCCTTCGGCGATCTCCTCCTGCTGCTCCAGCGGGAACAGCAGGTCGGTCTCGACGCCGATCACCAGGGCGCCGCGGGCACGGATGCGGGCCAGGCCGCGCGCCACCGAGCCGCCGTAGTCGGCGACGTCGAACCAGTCCATGGCGCGCGACAGGTACAGGTAGCAGTTCGGATCGAAGCGGGTGATGAAGCGCTCGGCCTGGTAGGCCAGGTAGGACTCGACCGCGAACTCCGGGCCGAACGCGCTGCCGTCGCGGACATCTTCGGCGACCTTGCTGCGCCCGAAGCGCTGCCGCCACTCGCGCGCCGAGCGGTAGGTGGTCATGCCCAGCTTGCGGGCCAGCAGCATGCCGGTCACCGGAAATGCGTCGGCGTCGTAGTGGCCGCCGTTCCAGGCCGGGTCGGATCGGATCAGCTCGCGCTGCAGCGAGCGGATGGCGATCGAGAACGGCAGCGAATGCGGGGCGGTCGACACCAGCAGCAGGTGGCGGGCCGCCTCCGGCAGGTTCAGCGCATAGGCCAGGGCGCTCATGCCACCCATCGAGGGGCCGACCAGGCAGTGCAGGCGCTCGATGCCCAGCGACCTGACCACCTCGTGCGCGGCCAGCGCGACGTCCTCCAGACTGAGCGCCGGGAAGTCCAGGCGCCAGGGTTGGCCGGTGGCCGGATTCGGCGAGGCCGGCCCGGTCGAACCCATGCAACTGCCCAGGGAATTCACGCAGACCACGAACCAGCGCCGGGTGTCGATCGCCTTGCCAGGTCCGATGATGTCGTCCCACCAGCCCGGCGTCGGATCGTCGGGATGGGCCGCGGCATGGGCGCTGGGCGACATGCCGGTCAGTACCAGCACGGCATTGTCGCGGGCCGGCGCCAGCTCGCCCCAGGTCTCGTAGGCGACGCGGGCGTCCTCCAGGCGGCCGCCGCGGCGCATGGCGAACGGCGAGGGCAGTGGACAGTATCGGGTGGCGGGGGTCATGGCGCGCAAGGCTACAGGCGCACAGCGGCGCGGCCAAGCGCGGTGCGCCCGCGCGCAGCACGGCTTGCGTATGCTGTCGACCATGCACGGCAACTCCCGCCCCGTCTCCAGCCGCCAGTCCGACATCCACGACCGCCTGGACGACGTGGTGCGCCGCCACCTCGCACAGCCCTGGCGTGCGCCGGTGCATGCGGCGACCGAGCGGGCCATGGCTCCGCTGCTGGAGGAACTCGCGAGCTGGCGAGGACCGGTGGTACTTGACTCCGGATGCGGCGACGGCGCCAGCACCCTGCGCCTGGCCTACCGGCACCGCACAGCGCTGGTGATCGGCCTGGACAAGTCGGCGCTGCGCCTGCAACGCCTGGCACCGGGTGGCTGGTTGCGCCGCGGCAACGTCTGCCTGTGCCGCGCCGAGGTCGCCCAGGCCTGGCGCCTGCTGGCCCGTGCCGGGGTGCGGCTGGACGCCCACTGGCTGCTCTACCCCAACCCCTGGCCGAAGCCGACCCAGCTGCTGCGCCGCTGGCACGCCCACCCGGTGTTTCCCGACCTGGTGCGCCTGGGCGGGCGGCTCGAGGCGCGCAGCAACTGGCCGCTGTACCTGGCGGAGCTGGCCCGTGCCCTGGACCTGTGCGGGCAGCGCAGCCGCCTCACCATCCTGCCCCCGGAGGAGCCGCTGCTGACGCCGTTCGAACTCAAGTACCGCGACAGCGGCCATACCCTGTGGCGACTGCAGGCCGAACTGTCGGCTCGCGCGCCGGGCTGAGCGCACGAGCAGCGCGCCCTTTGGCGACCCCTGAGTCAGCGGTGCAGGCCCGTCGGGATACGGCTGGCAGCGGCTCGGGCCGATCGGCACGGGCAGGCGGCATGGCCGACGCGTGACCGGAGGCGCGCCGGACGGGCGCATCGAAGAACGACCAGGTGGATCGTGCTTCAACGCGCTGCGATGGGCTCAGCCCTCGACGGCCCGGTCCAGCGCCAGACTCAGCGCCCCGACCTCGCCGACCACGACGGCCTGCGGCACCGCCTCGAGGTCGCCGGCAGCGGGCTGAGCCTGGCCGCTGCGCGACAACCGGGCGCTGACCAGGATGCTTGCCCCCATCTCTATCTGCACGCCGTCCAGCATGCGGTCGGCCTGCGACAGGGAAACCACCAGCGGGAAGCGCGGTGCCTCGATGCGGCGGATCGCCAGCGGCGGACCGCCACCCGGCGCCCGGGCGATCACGAACAGGGTCGCGTCCGGTGGCGCCTGGGCCGCCACGCCCGCATCCAGCACCACTTCGACGGCGATCTGTGGGCCCTGAGGCGGGCGTTCCTCTGCTGCGGCGCCCGCGTCGTCGAGCTGGGCTGCCGTCGCCTCGGCGTCCAGGCCGGCGCGCCGTCGCGCCGCGGCGATCTGTTCGTCCAGGCGCGCGACCACCGGCTCACCCGCCGGCAGCAGGGCGCGCAGGCGGGTCCAGGTCGCCGCAGCCCCGGCGTCGTCGCCGTCCTGCTGCTGGGCGATGCCGAGCAGCCACAGTCCCTTCTGCTGGGTCGGATCGATGCTCAGCGCCTGCTCGACCAGGGTGCGGGGCTGACCGCCCAGGCGTCGGTCCGGACCGGCCAGGGCCAGGGCCTCGGCATGCTCGACCAGCACCTCAGGTTGCGCCGGTGCCAGCGCGAAGGCGCTGCTGGTGGCGCGCAGCATGTCCTGGAAGCGCTCCAGCGACCGGTAGCTGCGGGCCAGCAGCAGCCAGCCGTCGATATTGGTGGGCTCGTCGCGCAGGCGCTGCTCGAGGCCGGCGAGCGCCGACTCCATGTCCTGGGCATTGCCGAGCTGCGCCGGCGCAGTCAGTGCGCGCGGATCGAGCGCGGCCGGCTGGCCGATCGCGAACCAGATCGCCACCGCAAGCGCTGGCACGGCGATCGCCAGGCCGATCGCCAGTCCCCGGGCGGGCGCCGGATGCTCAGGGGCTGGCGCCTCCAGCAGGGCCAGCAGCGCCGCTGCGATCCGCTCGCGCTCGCGCGCGAAGCCGGCGTCGTCGAGCTCGCCCGCGGCATGGCGGCCGCGAAGCACGGCCAGTTCGGCCTCCAGGTCACGACGGTCGACGCCGTCGCCGGAACGCCGGCGCAGCAGCGGCGGCAACAGCAGGCCCAGCGCGGCCAGGCTCAGGGCCAGCACGCCGAGCCAGAACAGGGCGATCACCATTCCTCGTCCTTGGCAGGTTCAAGCGGGGCAGTACCGGCCGCCGCGCGGCGCCGGCGCACGATGGCGGCGACCGTCACCAGCCCGGCCAGCAGCAGCAGGGCGGGACCGAACCAGATCCACCAGGTGCGACGGTCCAGGGGCGGCCGGTACAGCACGAAATCGCCGTAGCGCTCGGTCAGGAAGCTCTTGACCTCGGCGTCGCTGCGGCCGTCGCGGATCAGTTCGAACAGTTCGCGGCGCAGGTCGCGCGCCAGCGGCGCGTCTGAGTCGGCCAGGCTCTGGTTCTGGCAGACCATGCAGCGCAGTTCCGCAGCCAGGGCGTTGAAGCGTGCCCGTTCGGCCTCGTCGGCGAACGGCAGCGGGTCGACGGCGGCGGAGGCCAGCCCCCCCAGCAGCAGCGCCAGCGCCGCCAGGGCGACGCGCAGCCCGGTCACGAGCCGGCCTCCGCCTGCAACTGCGCGAGCAGCGGCAGCAGGGTGCGCTGCAGGTCCTGCTCGGTCAGCGGCCCCACGAACTTGTGGCGGATCACGCCGGCGGCGTCGATCACGAAGGTCTCCGGGGCGCCGTAGACACCGTAATGCAGGGCGACGCGGTTGTCGGGGTCGGCAGCGATCGCGTGGTAGGGGTCCCCGAACTGCGCCAGCCAGCGCAGCGCGTCGGCACGCTCGTCCTTCCAGTTCAGGCCGACCAGGGCGATGTCGCGGCGCGCGCCCAGGCGCTCGACCAGCGGGTGTTCGACGCGGCAGCCGGCGCACCAGCTCGCCCAGACGTTGAGTAGCCACGGTCGGCCGAGGAAGGCGCTGCTGCTGACCTCGGCCTCGCCCTCGCGCAGGCCGGGCAGGGTGAACGATGGCGCCGGCTTGCCGATCAGCACCGAGGG
The DNA here is from genome assembly GCA_019634735.1 of Lysobacterales bacterium. Classification (NCBI taxonomy): domain Bacteria; kingdom Pseudomonadati; phylum Pseudomonadota; class Gammaproteobacteria; order Lysobacterales; species Lysobacterales bacterium. The sequence goes on from JAHCAT010000022.1 coordinate 37,635, forward strand.
CAGGCGGTCGGGCGGCCGTTCCTCGCTCAGACGGATGCCGGCAAACAACAGCACGACCAGGCCCAGGAAGGCGGCCAGCGGCAGCAGACGCAACATCATGCCGCGACCTTCCGCGCCACCGCGGGGGCGGCTGCCTGGCGGCGTGCGTAGCGGGCATCGGCCGCGGCCCACAGGCCGCCCAGCATCATCAGCAGCGAACCCAGCCAGATCCAGCGTATGAAGGGCTTGTGGTAGATACGCAGCGACCAGCCACCGGCCTCGTCGACCGGCTCGCCCATGGCGACGTACAGGTCGCGGAACAGGCCAGGGTCGATCGCGGCCTCGGTCATGACCTGGCCGCGCCGGTAGCTGCGCTTTTCCGGACGCAGCACGGTGAGCTCGCGGTCGCCGCGCAGCACGGTGACCGTGCCGTACTCACCGCCGAAATTCGGACCGTCGCGATGGGCGCTGCCGTCGAAGCGGAACTGGTAGCCGGCGACCTCGACCGACTCGCCGGGCGACAGTGCGACGTCGCGCTCGATGCTGGTCGTTTCCGTGACCAGCACGCCGATCACGAACAGGCCGACGCCGACATGGGCGATCGCCATGCCGATCATCTCGCGGCTGAAGGCACGCTGCTCGCGCAGCCGTGCCAGTACGAAGGCCAGGGTCCCGGCGACCACCCAGGTGCCGCCGAGCACGCCAGCGGCACCCTTCAGCGGTACCCCGGCCAGGGCCAGGACCGCGATCGCTACCAGCACCGCGAACGCGGCGGCCGGCCACAGCAGGCGACCCTGGGTGCCGGACTGCTCGGCCCGCCAGCGGGTCACCGGCCCCAACGGCAGCAGCAGGACGATCGGGATCATCAGCAGCGTGAACAGCAGGCCGAAGTAAGGCGGCCCGACCGAGATCTTGTCGCCGGTGACGGCGTCCAGGGCCAGCGGTGCCAGCGTGCCCAGCAGCACCATCGCGCAGGCCACCGCCATGAACAGGTTGTTGAGCAGCAGCAGGGTCTCGCGCGAGTTGCCGGCGAACGGTTCGCCAGCCGCGATCTTCGGCGCGCGAAGCGCATAGAGCAGCAGCGAGCCGCCGACCGCCATGCCAAGGAAGATCAGGACGAACATGCCGCGTTCGGGGTCGCTGGCGAAGGCATGCACGCTGGTCAGCACACCGGAGCGGACCAGGAAGGCGCCGAGCAGGCTGAGCGAGAACGCCGCAATCGACAGCAGCAGGGTCCAGGCCATGAAGCTGCCGCGCTTTTCGGTGACCGCCTGGGAGTGGATCAGGGCGGTGCCGACCAACCAGGGCATGAACGAGGCGTTCTCGACCGGGTCCCAGAACCACCAGCCGCCCCAGCCCAGTTCGTAGTAGGCCCACCACGAGCCCAGCGCGATGCCGAGCGTGAGCAGTGCCCAGGCGACGTTGGTCCAGGGGCGCGCCCAGCGCACCCACTGCCGCTCGAGGCGCCCCTCGAGCATGGCCGCGATCGCGAAGGCGAAGGCGACCGCGAAGCCCACGTAGCCCGCATAGAGCATCGGCGGATGCACGATCAGGCCGAAATCCTGCAGCAGCGGATTCAGATCGACGCCGTCCGGGGGCGGCGGAAGCAGCCGCTCGAAGGGGTTGGAGGTGAACAGCGTGAAGCTCAGGAAACCGATGCTGATCAGCCCCATCACCGCCAGGACATGGGCGGTGAAGCGCTCGGGCAGGTGGCCGCTGAACATCGCCACCGCGACGGTCCAGATCGCCAGGAACAGCGCCCAGAGCACCAGTGAGCCTTCATGGGCGCCCCAGACCGCCGAAAACCGGTAGTACCAGGGCAGTTCGAGGTTGGAGTTCTGGGCGACGTAGGCCACCGAGAAGTCCTGCACCATGAAGGCCCAGGTCAGCAGGCCGAAGGCCAGCGCCACGAACACGAACTGGCCGACCGCGGCCGGCGCCGCGACTGCGCGCCAGGCCGGCCGGCCGATCCCGGTGGCGAGCAGCGGCAGCGCCTGCACGGCGCTGAGCAGCAGAGCGAGGATGAGCGCGAAGTGGCCGAGTTCGGGAAGCATGGGGGAATCGCCGGGTGCGGGTGGGGAAAGGTCAGTAGGCCTTGGCGGGCGAGGCGCCGTTGCCGCGCGCCCGCTCCATCGCGTCCATCACTTCCTTGGGCATGTAGGTCTCGTCGTGCTTGGCAAGAACCTTGTTGGCCTCGAACAGACCGTCCTCGCGCAGGTGCCCGTGGGCGATCACGCTCTGGCCCTCGCGGAACAGGTCCGGGAGGATGCCTTCGTAGAAGACAGCGTGTTCGTTGACCCGGTCGGTGACGGTGAAGCCGACCTTCAGGCCGCCCAGGCGCTGGATGCTGTCCTCGAGCACGACGCCACCGAGGCGGAAGCGGGCGCCCGGTTCCAGGCCCTCTTCGCGCACTGCGGTCGGGCTGTACAGGTAGCTGACGTTGCCGCTCAGCGCGTAGAGGGCAAGCGCGGTGGCGGTGACCGCACCGAGCACGATCAGGGAGATGGCGATCAGGCGGCGCTTCTGCTTGGGACTCATGGCTGCGAGGAGGGATTGGTCGGGGCGACGGGACGGCGCGGCCGCTGCCGGCGCAGCGCGCGTCGCCGCCGGAACGGAGCGGTCGCGTCCCAGGCCAGCACCACCGCGGTGACGGCGTAGGCGCTCCACACGTAGGCGCCATAACCGCCCATGGCGAGGAACTCAGACATCGCTGCGCGCCCCCAGTTCCTGGCGCACCCAGGCGCTGCCGGCCTCCTGCTCGAGCAGGGCGACGCGGGTGCGGGCGAACAGGCTGCCGGCGAAGTACAGTTTGCTGGCCACGGCCATGGCCAGAAGCGGCCAGAGCATCGACGGATGGATCGAGGATTCGCCGAACATGCGCACGGTCGGCCCCTGGTGCAGCGAATTCCACCAGGTCACCGCGAAGTGCACCACCGGCACGTTGACCACGCCGACCAGGGCCAGCAGGCAGGCCGCGCGCCGGCCGGCGCGACGGTCCTCGAAGGCCTGCGCCAGGGCGATCACGCCCAGATAGAGGAAGAACAGCACCAGTTCGGAGGTGAGCCGCGGGTCCCAGTCCCACCAGGTGCCCCACATCGGCCGGCCCCAGATCGAGCCGGTGACCAGGGTGATCAGGGTGAACGCCGCGCCGGTCGGGGCGGCGGTCAGCACCAGGGTCTCGGCCAGCTTCATGCGCCAGACCAGGGCCACGAAGGCGGCGACCGCCATGAACGCGAACACCGCCATCGACATCCACGCGGCCGGGACGTGCACGTAGATGATCCGGAAGCTGTCTCCTTGCTGGTAGTCGGGCGGCGCCAGAACCAGACCGGCATACAGGCCGTATGCGGCCAGCAGGGCGGCCAGCGCGAAGCACCACGGCTGCAGGCGGGCCGCGAAGGCGTAGAAGGTCGGTGGCGAACCGAGTCGATGGAACCAGAGCGGCAGTTTCATGGCGACGGCAGGCAGGCGGAAGCGCCCGCGACAATGATGGCACGGCGTGCGTCGACGCCGGATTGACGAAGGTCAAGTCGTGGCCGGTCGCGCCCGATCACCGCAGCCCCAGGCGCAGGGCAGCGGCGCATACGAACGGGCCGACCGAGCAGGCGGCGACCAGGCCGGCGCCCAGCAGCAGCAGGGGCGGCAGCACCGGCAGGCCCTGGCGCCCGGCATCGAGCGTGCCGACCGCCAGGATCAGCACCGGTACCGCCAGGGGCAGCAGCAGCAGCGCCAGCAACGCGCCTCCGCGACCGGCATGCACGGTCAGCGCCGCGCAGACCGCGCCGATCCATGCCAGCGTGGGCGTGGCCAGCACCTGGGTCAGCACCAGCAGGGGCAGGCTGTCGGAGGGCAGCCTCAGCATCAGGGCGAACAGCGGCGCCGCGAGGATCAGCGGCAGCGCGGCAGTCAGCCAGAAGGCGGTGACCCGGGCCGCAGCCAGCAGGGGGAGCGGCGCGGGGGCGACCACCATCTGTTCGAGGCTGCCGTCGTCGGCGTCCGGGCGGAACAGCGTGTCGAGGGCCAGCAACAGCGCGAGCAGCAGGGCGATCCAGTTGACCGCAGGCGCCAGCCGCGCCAGCAAGGCCGGCTCCGGACCCACCGCCAATGCCACCAGCAGACAGACCAGCACAGCGAAGAACAGCGGCTGCATCAGGTCGAAGCGGCGGCGCGCGGCCAGCCGAAGATCGCGCACCAGCAGAGCGGACAGGGCGCGCATCAGGCCGCTCCCTGCAGGCCGAGGACCTGGCGGTCGCCGGAGAACCCCGCCTGACCCGCCCGGTGCACGCTGAGGACCACGGCCCCGCCGCCCCGCAGCTGGTGGTCGATCAGTCGATCGACCAGCCGACAGCCGTCCGGGTCGAGGTTGGCGTAGGGCTCGTCGAGCAGCCAGATCGGCGCGTCGACCAGCAGCAGGCGCGCCAGCGCCACGCGCTTGCGCTGGCCGGCCGAGAGTTCGCGCACCGGGACCGGCGCGAAGCCGTCCAGGCCGACCGCGGCCAGCGCCTGGTCGCGGCCGAGCCGACCCTTGCGCGCATACAGGGCGGCGCCGAACCCGAGGTTCTCGGCCACCGTCAGCGCGGTCTTCAGGCCCAGGGCGTGGCCCAGCCAGGCAATCGCCACGGGATCGCCATCGGCTTCCGTGCTGCGTTCGACCGTGCCTTCGTCGGGTCCGAGCAGGCCGGCCAGCAGGCGCAGCAGGGTGCTTTTACCGCTGCCGTTTCCACCATTGAGCAGCAATGCCTGGCCGGGTCGGACCTGCACGGTCAGGTCGCTGAAGAGCGGATCTCCGCCATAGCCGAACGACAGCCCCTGGGTCGCCAGCAGGGCGGGCAGGGGCGTCTTGGCCAGTGTCGGATCGTCCATCACGACCATAGCCAGCGTGGGTCGTCGCCAAGGTGTGCCCGCCAGTCGGGCTGGTAAAGACGCAAGCGGGCAATGCCGTCGGCAGCCACGCAGACGGTGGCGGCCTGCCCGAATTCCGCAGCCAACCCGTCCAGCAGGTCAGGGTCCAGATCGGTCAGCCAGCATGAGGGCTCCGGCCAGCCGCCATCGGCAGCGCTGTTGGCCGCCGGATGCCAGTGCAGGCCCAGGCCCGCCAGGCGCGCGCGGAGCTGCGCGGCCCGTGCGAGATTCTCCTCCCCGGACTGCTGCTGTCCGCCCGGATTGAAGGCGGTCAGCAGGCCATGGACACGGCCCGGGGCCGGGGGCGGCACGGGCGCCGGCCGACCCGGGATCAGGCGCAGGCTGCCGGCGCCGCCGGTGGCATTGCCGCGAATCCGGTAGATCGCGTCCAGCCAGGCTTCGAGCAGGGCCCGTACCGTCTCCGTGCTGCCGGCGGGGGCCGGCGCAGCGGGTTTCATCCGTTACCCGGCGCGTCGCCGCCGTTGCCGCCACCACCTCCGCCACCGGGCTTGCCCCTACCGCGCCGCACCGGACCTCGCCGCTTGCGGGGAGCGCCGTCCGCGGGTGCCCCGCCCGGGGCCCGATTGCCGATGTTGTCGCCCTGGGCGGCAGCCGTGCCGCCCCGCCCCGACTGGACGTTGCCTTCGCGAGGACGGTGCTGGCCACCGCCCGGCTTGCGACGCTTCCTTGCCGCCCCTGGTGCATCGCCCGCGGGTCCCGGGGCCTTGTCGCGCGGGCGACCGGCGCCGCTGTCGATACGGTTGCCGATGTCGTCGTCGAAGGCGGCCGGTGGCCGGCTGGCGGTGTTGCCGGGTCCCTCGCCGGGGTACCAGGTCCGGAACAGCATCTCGTTGCTGTCCATGGGGCCGGTCATCGTCCGCGGCTTGCGGTGGCCGCGGGCGCCCGGCGCCGCCGGCTTGCCGGCGCCGGGTCCGGC
>JAHCAT010000023.1 GCA_019634735.1 Lysobacterales bacterium
CCCGGGGTGGCGTGCACCGCCTCCTCGATGGCACCGCGGATCGCCGCCTCGTCGTCGGCGCCCGGGCGGCCCAGCACCCAGGGCGTGACCTTGTCCTTGTGGCCGGGATGGCCGATGCCGACGCGCAGGCGATGGAAGCGGCCGTGGCCCAGTTGCCCCAGGATGTCGCGCAGGCCGTTCTGCCCGCCATGGCCGCCGTCGAACTTCAGGCGCACGCTGCCGGCCGTCAGGTCGAGCTCGTCATGGGCGACCAGGGCCTCTTCCGGCGGGATCTTGTAGTAGTTGAGCAGGGCCACCAGCGCGCGGCCGCTGTGGTTCATGAAGGTGGTCGGCCGCGCCAGCCAGACCGGCTGGCCGGCGATCACCGCCTTGCCCAACTCGGCCTGCAGGCGCGCGTCGCGTCCCAGCCGCACTCCGTGGCGCTCCGCGAGGGCGTCCAGGAACCAGGCCCCGGCGTTGTGCCGCGTGCGCGCGTACTCGGCGCCGGGGTTGCCCAGCCCGACGATCAGTCTCAGTCCAGCCATGGCGCAAGTATCGCGGGCGCGGCGATTGGCCGCCATCCCCGCCGCGCGCCGTCCGATCCCCTCGCTACCTGTGCCCCGGCGCCAGGATCGACTGGGAAGCTCGCCAGGCAAGGCGACCAGGGGGCTGACCAGGGCAGTCCGTTCTCCGGCACGACGCGGTGGGCCCGATCACGCCTTGCCGGCCTGGCCCTCGCCTTCGGACGGCTCGACCTGGTCCCGGACCTCACGGGCGGTGAGCTCTGCACGGCCGCGGTCCCTGTCGGGCTTCAGCGCTGGAATCTCCGCACCGTCCAGCCACATGGCGTTGCCTTGGGAATCATGGATCGGCAGTCGACTTTCCACGCTTCGCCGCGGCGATCGCTTCCGCGTGCGGGGGCGAAATGCCGATGAGCGACGACACGGCAGGTCGGGGCCGCTGTCCGCGCTGCGCCAGCGCATGCGTCGGCATCGGGCAGGCCGGTGCGCACAACGGGACGTAGCACACGCAAACTGGCGTTACTTAATTATTTACGTATATTTTTTCTGTTTTATGTTGTATGTCACAAAAAACCCGGATCGGCATCACTAGCCTCAATGCGTGGCATCGGTAGTGAGCGCGAGGATCGTGCAGGTGTCCGAGGCGGCGCAATTCCATCCGGCCGCCGCGGATGCTCATCGAACAGCCTGGAATGGCGCCGTCGCCCGGTGACCACGTCACCTCGAAAACCAGGGAGTCCAACCATGCCTATCAATGATCGAAGCAAGCCCAGAGCCTCGCTGCTCCTGTCGCTGGCCGTGCTGACCACCGGCGGACTGACCGCGACCCCGGCGCTCGCGCAGAACTTCGAAACGCACTATGGCGAGACGTCGACGCTGGACATTGGCGAGGACATCAAGGCCGTGCGCTATTGCCCCGGCGGCGGTTCGATCGTCGCCGGCACCCGGCGCGTGCCCGGGTTCGGCAGCGAAGCACTGGTCACCCGCGTCGCCGACAACGGCCTGGCGATCTGGCAGTTCGCCTACCGGCCCGGCGGCGGCAATGCGACAACGGCACAGGCGATCACCGAGATCCGCTTTCCGCGCGGCTTCGCGATCACCGGCGCCATGCTGCGCGGGTCCACGCTGTACCCGTACGTGATGCGCCTGGAATGCAACGGTCAGCCGCGCTGGGCGCGCATGCTCGACAACACCGACCCCAGCCATCGAGCCGCAGGTCATGATCTCGTGGAGGTCTACGATCCAGCCGGCCAGGGCGAACTGGTCATGGTCGGCGACGAGATCAGCCCCACCCCCGCCGGCAACCAGTTCGGGCGCATTGCGCGCCTGGATGGCAATGGCAATGTCCTGTGGAACCATGCGTACGCGGCCAACAACTACCCGCTCGGCCTGCGCTTCCATGCCGTCTCCGGCAACCGCAGCGCCACGTCGGTCCTCGACGACCTGGTCGTCGGCGGCGCCATCGGCGCCGGCAACACCTGGGACTTCGACCGGCGGGCGCTGCTGTTCCGCGTCGACAGCAGCGGCATGCCCATCTGCAACGCCTTCATGGGGTTGCCCGGGCCGGAAAACGAGGAGTTCCGCGGCATCACTCGGCAGGACAGCCCGGCGCACCTGGGCGGCTCGGTCCTGGTGGGATCGCGCAGCGATCCGCTGGCGATCGATTCCGAGCGCGTGTACATGGTCCGCTTCGAACGTGGCTTCTGTCTGCCGCTGCGGCAGGCGAGCTGGCGCGACGCCAACTTCGCAGCGGGCGGCCACGACCTCATCGAGACCACCGCCAATCCGGCGGCCCTGCCCGGCGCCATCGCTGCCACCGGCAGCATCCGCGGCAGCACCCCGAACGGCAACGGCTTCGTCCTGCTGGCGCATCCGGCCGGCCTGTTTCCGGTGTTCGGCTCGATCCAGTTCGGCAACACCGGGCCCCGGGCGGAGACGCTGGTCGCGCTGGACCAGAAGCAGGACAGGTTCGTCCTGGCCGGCAGCACACGCAGCGACTGGGCCGGTGCCGGCGATCCGTTGGACTTCTACATGGTGCAGACCACGACTGGCATGCGTACCACCTGCGCGGTGCCCTGGCAGCCCCTGTGGCAGCCGGAGCAACTGCCGTACGAGCGCTTCGAGCCTGCGGTCAAGCGCATCCCGTTCGACGCCCCCGTTCAGGTGCAGGTCCTGCCGGCGCACGATATGGGCTATTGCTGCCCGCTCGATCCAGGCTGAGCGTCGGAGCCGGGCGCAGCCTTGACCGGCTGCGTCGGGCACGATTGATCCGCGTGCCCGCCAGGGGTGGCGACCGGACAACGCAAAACGGGCTGCCCCAGGCAGCCCGTTCTGCGGTGCGACGCGATGGAACGATCAGGCCTTGCCGGCCTCGCCCTCGCCATCGGTCGGCTCGACCTCTTCCTGGACCTCGCGGGCGGTGACCACGGCGTGGTCGTGCTCCTTGCCCAGCTTCAGCTCGGGGATCTCCACGCCGTCCGGCAGCTTGATGTCGGACAGGTGGATGATGTCGCCGGTCTTCAGCTCGCCCAGGTCGACCTCGATGAACTCCGGCAGGTTGCGCGGCAGGCAGGAGACCTCGATCTCGTTCATCGCGTGCGACACCACCACGCCCGAGGCCTTGCCGGCCGGCGAGGTGTCCTCGTTGAGGAAGTGGATCGGCACGCGCACGCGGATCGCCTGGTTGAGATCCACGCGCTGGAAGTCCAGGTGCAGGATCTGCTGCTTGAACGGATGCCGCTGCATGTCGCGCAGCAGGACCGGCTGGACATCGCCATCCAGGCTGAGGTCGAGAATGGCCGAATAGAACCATTCGTTCTGGGACATCAGCCAGACGGTGTTGTGGTCGATCTCGATCGACTTCGGACCCAGTTCGCCGCCGTAGACGATGGCGGGCACCTTGCCGGCGTGCCGGAGACGGCGGCTCGCACCCTTCCCTCCGGTCTCGCGCAGCTGCACTTCGATGGTATGACTCTGTGACATGGTTGTTGCCTCGGTTTGATGGTGCCTTCCGGCACCGGTTGCCCCCGCCGCGACCAGCGGGGGTGCTTGCCAGGCAGCCGGCGTGATGCGCCGGCTGCCGTCAATCCACGTAGAGCGAGCTGACCGACTGCCCGAACGCGATGCGCCGTACCGTCTCCGCGAGCAGCTCGGCGACGCTGAGCTGGCGTATCCGCGAGCAGGCGGCGGCGCGCGGGCTGAGCGGGATGGTGTCTGTGACCACCAGCTCGTCGAGCACCGACCCCTCGATGTTGTCGATCGCGGCGCCGGACAGCACCGGGTGGGTGCAGTAGGCGATCACGCGCTTGGCGCCACGCTCCTTGAGCGCCCTCGCGGCGGCGCACAGGGTGCCCGCGGTGTCGACGATGTCGTCGACCAGCACGCACAGCCTGCCTTCGACGTCGCCGATGATGTTCATCACCGTCGACTCGTTCGGCCGCGGCCGGCGCTTGTCGATGATCGCCAGCTCGGCGTCGTCCAGGCGCTTGGCGATCGCCCGGGCGCGGACCACGCCGCCGACGTCCGGCGACACCACGATCAGCTGGTCGCTGCCCTGCTGCCGCCAGATGTCGGCGAGCAGCACTGGCGAGGCATAGACGTTGTCGACCGGCACCTCGAAGAACCCCTGGATCTGGTCGGCGTGCAGGTCGACGGTCAGCACGCGGTCGGTGCCGACCACGCCGATCATCTTGGCCGCCACCTTGGCGGTGATCGGCACCCGCGCCGAGCGCGGCCGGCGGTCCTGGCGGGCGTAGCCGAAGTACGGCATCACCGCGGTGACCGAGGCCGCCGAGGCCCGCTTGAGGGCGTCGACGATGGCCAGCAGCTCCATGAAATGGTCGGCGGTGGGCGCGCAGGTCGGCTGCACCACGAACACCTCCTGGCGGCGGACGTTCTCCTCGATCTCGACCTGCACCTCGCCATCGGAAAACGTGCCGACCAGGGCCTTGCCCATGGGAATGCCGAGGTCCTGGCAGATCGCATCGGCGAGCGGCCGGTTGGCGCTGCCGGAGAAGATGAGGATGCCGTCGGTGTTCATCTGCGCTGCCTGCCTGATTTCGACCGCGGCAGGACCATCCTGCCGACCACCTGGATCTGTCGCGCGCAACGCGCGGTCCGCTGCCTGCGCAGCGGCCGGCCGATCCCGGGCCGGCTGGCTTGCCGTTCTGGCTGGGGCGGAAGGACTCGAACCTTCGAATGCGGGAATCAAAATCCCGTGCCTTACCAGCTTGGCGACGCCCCAATTCTGGGCGAAAGGCCGGGCATCCTGCCCGGCTTTCGCCTCGCGGACGCGGGCAAAGCCCGCGCCTCGCTCGCGCTCCGGCCCGCTCTCGCGGGCCTACGCGGGCGGCACATCCTTGTGCCGCTGATCCCGCATTTCTGCGAGACGCTTTCCGGCGAGAGACCGGGCATCCTGCCCGGCTCTCGCCTCGCGGCGCGGGCAAAGCCCGCACTCGCTCGCGCTCCGGCGCTTTCGCGCCTCGCGGGCGGCACATCCCTGTGCCGCATTTCTGGCGAGAAACCGGGCATCCTGCCCGGCTCTCGCCTCGCGGACGCGGGCCAAGCCCGCGCCTCGCTCGCGCTCCGGCGCTTTCGCGCCTCGCGGGCGGCACATCCTTGTGCCGCTGATCCCGCACTTCTGCGAGACGATCTCTGGCGAGAGACCGGGCATCCTGACCGGCTCTCGCCTCGCGGCGCGGGCAAAGCCCGCACTCGCTCGCGCTCCGGCGCTTTCGCGCCTCGCGGGCGGCACATCCCTGTGCCGCTGATCCCGCATTTCTGCGAGACGATCTCTGGCGAGAGACCGGGCTTCCTGCCCAGCTTTCGCCTTGCGGAGGAGGACTCAGCCCTCGACCGCGGAATCGGCTTCCGGCGCGATGCCCAGCGCCTGGTGCAGGGGCGAGACCGCCACGCCCTTCACCGCCCAGGCGGGCCAGGGGCTCGCCGCAGCCGCGTTGCGTGCGGCGATCTCGTCGGGCATCGGCGCGAACACCGCGCTGCCGCTGCCGGTCATCCGTGCCTGGCCGCGCATGGACAGCCACGCCAGCGCATCGCCGATCACCGGGCACAGGCGCACGGCGACAGGCTGGAGATCGTTGCGGGTAGGCGCGGTGACGAGGGCCGACATTGTCAAGGGCGGGGTGTTCCTTGTCAATTCAGGCGCTTGGAAAACCTCGCCGGTGGCCAGGCCGACACCCGGCCAGACCACCGTGAACCAGTCGCCCGCCAGGGCCATGGGTTCGATCGCTTCGCCGACGCCGCCGGCCAGGCCGCTGCGGCCGTGCACGAACACCGGCACGTCGGCGCCCAGGGTGAGACCCAGCGTCGCCAGGCGCTCCAGTCCCAGCCCCAGCCCCCACAGGTGGTCCAGCCCGAGCAGCACGGTGGCGGCGTCCGAGCTGCCGCCGCCCAGGCCGGCGCCGGCCGGAATCCGCTTCTCGACCCGCAGGTCGACGCCCTGGCGGCCGCCGACCAGCTCACGCAGGGCCTGCGCCGCGCGCACCGCCAAGTCGTTGTCCTCCGGCAGTCCCGGCACGCCACCAGCGCGCACGATGCGGTCATCCGCGCGCCGGCGCAGCACGATCCGGTCGCCCCAGTCGAGCAACTGAAACAGTGTCTGCAGGGTGTGATAACCGTCCGGACGGCGCCCGGTGACGTGCAGGAACAGGTTCAGCTTGGCGGGTGCCGGCAGGACCAGCGCCGCGGCGGACTCAGTCACGTGCGACCGCCCAGTCCTGCACGTTCAGGCGGACGCTGTGGCTGCCCTGCCTGGCCTGGATGCGCGTCGGCCAGGCGCCGTCGTCCAGCCAGCCACGGTACTCCACCTGCCAGCCGGCCTGGACCAGCAATTGCACTCGGCCACGGTCATCGCGTTGCAGGCGCTCGATCGGGGCATCCGCGCCGGGCAGGCCGCGCACCCAGTCGACCAGGGCGCGTACCGGAAGGTGCCAGCCGAGCACGTCGTGCAGGAGGGTCTGGGCATCGTGACCGCGGCGTGGGCCGCCTTCGCCGCCATGGAGCACCGCGCCGCGCGCGTCGCCGACCAGTCGCCAGGTGCGCTGGCTGACCGGCTGCCGAAGCTCCACCTCGAAGGCCTCGCCGCGCTGCAGCCAGAGGAAACCGGCGCTGCCGCCCTCGCGACCGTCGCTGACCGCCAGCCGGCCGCTGACCCGGAAGGCATCCACGGCATCGGGGGCAATGCCGGCAACCGGCATCCAACCCTCGCCGGAACGGCGCGGCGTCTGCGCGCAACCGGCGATCGCCAGGCAGGTCACGGCCGCGACAGCCAGGCGCCAGCACGACGTCATGGGTCGAGCCGCCGGATGGTCGACTGCAATGTGCGGTTGTCGGCGTCCAACCCGGCGGAAATGCGCCAGATCTCGCGCGCCTCCTCGCGTCGATCCAGTTGCCACAGGACTTCGCCCAGATGGGCGCCGATCTCGGCGTCCTGCTGGCCCTCCCAGGCCAGCTGCAGGTAGTACAGCGCCTCCTCGTTGCGTCCCAGGCGGTACAGCACCCAGCCCATGCTGTCGATGGTGGCGACATCGTCGGGGTTGTGCAGCAGCGCGCGCTCGATCAGCGACAGCGCCTCCTCGTGGCGATCCGTGCGGTCGGTGAGGGTGTAGCCGTAAGCGTTCAGGAAGACCGGATTGTCCGGCTCGATCTCGGTCAGGGTTCGGAAGTCCTCCAGCGCCGCCTCGACCAGGTCGTTGCGCTCGCGCATCAGGCCGCGCGCGTAGCGCAGCCGGGTGTCGTCCGGCAGCGCCGCCACGCCGCCGTCGAGCGCGGCCAGGGCGCGCGCGGGATCGCCGGCGCGCTCGAGCAGCTCCGATTCCAGCAGCCAGCTTCCGGCGAATGCCTCATCGCCGGGATCGAGGCGGTCGCGCTGGGCCGCCAGCCTGGCCAGCGCCTCGTCGAGGCGACCGAGCTGCTGCTCGAGCACGGCGATGCGCTGGTCGGCGCGCAAGGCCAGCTCGGCATCGTCGTCGGCCTCGACCGCCTGGTAGTCGGCCAGCGCCGCCTCACGCCAGCGCAGCACGGCGGCATCGACGCCTTCGGTCTCGCGGGCGGCGGCCAGCGCTTCGGCCAGGCCGCCCATCAGCAGGCGACGCTGCGCCGGGACCGGCGCCGGCAACGCCGCGAGCAAGCCGTGCACGCGCTCCACCTCGGCGTAGTCGTCCGCCTCGACCGCCCAGGAGGCGCGCAACGCCAGGGTGTCGTCGTCCTGGGACAGTGCCGCCAGGATCGCCAGGGCGCCGTCGGCATCGTCGAGTTCGGTCTTCAGCAGCACCGCCTGGGCACGGCGGGTCTGGAGATCATCGGGCTGCGCGGCGACCGCCTGTGCGAGAACCGCACGGGCTTCGTCCGGGCGACCCGCCGCAGCCGCCAACCGGGCCCGCCAGAAAAACAGCTCCGCGGCATCTGGCACCTTCGCGCTGCCCTGTGCGGCGATCGACTCGGCCAGGTCGTTGCGCTCCAGCCTCAAGGCGAGCTGGCTGAGTCCGATGTAGACGCCGCGGTCGGCAGGCAAGGACGGATGCCCGACCAGGCGCTGAAGGACCTGCACGGACAGCGCCCGGTCCGGTGCCGCCTCCAGAGCGGCGGCAGCCATCCGGGTGGCCGGCATGCCGCCCTCCTGGATCAGTTCGACCAGGTGGTCCGTGGCCCGATCGCCCTGGCCTTGCCCCAGCGCAAGCACCGCCTGGGCCTGGCGGAATTCCGCGGTATTGCGCAGGCCCAGCTCGCCCCAGCGCGCCAGTGCCAGCGCGGCGTCGTCCCAGCGCTGCGCCGACAGGTTGATGCGGGTCGCGCGGCGCGCCACCTGGACGTCGCCGCTGCGCTGTGCCGCAGCCAGATAGGCGCGCGCTGCGGCATCCAGGTTCTCCTCTCGCAGCGCGAACTCGGCGACCAGCAGATGCTCCAGCGGCAGGGCGTCCAGCGCCTGCTCGGGAATCGCCAGGCGGGCCATGGCATCGCCGGGCCTGCCGCCGGATCCGTCGTCGGACGCCACCGGCCGGCTGGCGCAGCCGCCCAGTCCGACCAGGGCGGCCAGGCACAGCAGGGACAAGAGGACTCGGGGCCTGGACATCGGGTGCTTGATCCTTTGCTTGAAGCAGACGGTCATCGCCCGCACAATCGCATTCTGCCAAAGCCAGCCGTCCCCGGTCTGCGCGACGCACGCGCCCCCGGCCGTCACCGGCCCGGCGGCCGTGCCCGGCCGGCGCCGCCCGGCGTGCCAGGGCCTTCCCGCCCCGGCCGCCTGGCGCTGCGCCGCCGGACCCGGACGCGTCCGCGCGGTCGGCGGGTGCGCACCAGTTCCCGGGCCTTCCCCGCCAACGGGCCGCAGCCGTCGCCACGCCTTCCATGAGCCTGATCGTCCTGGGCATCAACCACGAGACCGCGCCGATCGCCTGGCGCGAGCGGGTGGCGTTCAGCGAGGAGGCCGCGCGCGCGGCGCTGCCGGCGCTGACCGCCCTTCCCGGTGTGTCGGAGGCCGCCCTGGTCAACACCTGCAACCGCACCGAGCTGATCGCCGCGGTCGAACCCGGCCACGAGGGCGGTCTGGTCGACTGGCTGCACGGCCACCAGCGGCTGACCGCGGGCAGCCTGGATCCCTACCTGTACCGGCACCTCGACGTCGACGCGGTGCGCCACCTGTTCCGGGTCGCCTGCGGCCTGGACTCCATGGTGCTGGGCGAACCGCAGATCCTCGGCCAACTCAAGGACGCATGGCGGCTGGCGCACCAGGCCGGCAGCCTGGGCACCACCCTGGAACGCCTGTTCCAGAGCGGTTTCACCGTGGCCAAGCGGGTCCGCACCGAGACCGCGATCGGCCGCCATCCGGTGTCGGTGGCCTATTGCGCGGTGCGCCTGGCGCAGGAGTCGTTCGCCGACCTGGCCGGCGCCACCGTGTTGGTGATCGGTGCCGGCGAGACCATCGCCCTGGCCCTGCGGCACCTGGAGGAAGCCGGCGCCGGCCGCCTGATGGTGGCCAACCGCACCCTGGCCAACGCGCAGGCACTGGCGCATCGCCACGGCGCCTTCGCGCTGGCCCTGGACGAGCTGGACCGGCACCTGCACGAAGCCGACATCGTGCTGAGCGCAACCGGCGCGCAGGTGCCGGTGCTGACCCGCCCCCAGATCCAGGCCGCCCTTAGGGCGCGACGGCGCAAGCCGATGTTCCTGCTTGACCTCGCCGTGCCGCGCGACATCGACCCGGCCTGTGCCGAGCTGGAGGACGCCTACCTCTACGCCGTCGACGACCTGCGCCGCATCATCGAGCGCAACCTCGACCAGCGTCGCGCCAGCGCGCACGAGGCCCAGGCGCTGGTCGACCTCCATACCGAATCGTTCATGGCCTGGTGGCGCGCCCGCGGCAATACCGGGCCGCTGCGCCGGCTGCGCGCACTCGGCGAGCAGGCGCGCGCCCAGGCGCTGGCCAAGGCGCACGCCGAGCTGGCCGCGGGCCGGCCGGCCACGGAAGTGCTGGACCTGCTCGCCCACACCCTGACCAACCGCCTGCTCCACCCCCCCACCGCCCGCCTGCGCGAGGCCGCCGAGCAGGGCGACCTGGGCTTGCTGGAGGCCGCCGAACGGCTGTTCCCGGAGGAGCCGCAGGCATGATCGGCACCCGCATGCTCGACCGCCTGGAACGCCTGGCGCAGCGCCACGAGGAAGTCGGCCTGCTGCTGGCCCAGCCCGAGGTCGCCGGCGACGGCCAGCGCTTCGCCGAGCTCTCGCGCGAGTACGCGCGCCTGCAGCCGGTCACCGATGCCCTGGCGGCGCACCGGCGCAACAGCGTCGAACTGGAAGCCGCCCGCGGCATGCTCGGCGACGCCGACCTGCGCGAGATGGCGCGCGAGGAGATCGGCCGTCTGGAGGTCGAGGCGCAGGCCCTGCAGGAGGCGCTGCAACTGGCCCTGGTGCCGCCCGACCCGCGCGACCACGCCAATGTCTTCCTGGAAGTGCGTGCCGGCACCGGCGGCGACGAGGCCGCCCTGTTCGCCGGCGACCTGCTGCGCATGTACCTGCGCTACGCCGAACGCCGCGGCTGGCGCGTAGAACTGCTAAGCGAGAGCCCCGGCGAGCACGGCGGCTACAAGGAGGCGGTGGCGCGCATCGAGGGGGAATCGGTGTTCGCGCGCCTGAAGTTCGAGTCCGGCACGCATCGCGTGCAGCGGGTGCCGGCCACCGAGTCGCAGGGCCGGATCCATACCTCGGCGGCCACCGTCGCCATCCTGCCCGAACAGGACGAGGTCGCCCAGGTGCAGCTCGATCCCGCCGACCTGAAGATCGACACCTTCCGCGCCTCCGGCGCTGGCGGCCAGCACGTCAACAAGACCGACTCGGCGATCCGCATCACCCACCTGCCCAGCGGCATGGTGGTCGAGTGCCAGGACGAGCGCAGCCAGCACAAGAACCGCGCCCGCGCATTGGCCCTGCTGGCGGCTCGCCTGACCGACGCCGAGCGCGGCCGGCAGGAGCAGGCGCAGGCCGACAGCCGGCGCCTGCAGGTGGGATCGGGCGACCGCAGCCAGCGCATCCGCACCTACAACTTCCCGCAGGGCCGGCTCACCGACCATCGCATCAACCTGACCCTGTACGCGCTCGACGAGATCATCGCCGGCGACCTCGACCCGGTGGTCGACGCGCTCGCCCGCGAGCACCAGGCCGACGAACTCAAGGCCCTGGGCGACGGCGGCTGAGCGCCCCGGGCCGCGCCCGCCGCGTTGCCCGGCGGGCGCGGTTGCCCATCGATGCAGCCAATGCAGGACGACCCTCGGGCCGGGTGTGGCGTCCGCCTGGCCCCGCTGTCCCGCTGCCGGTGTGGCAGCAGACATCACGTAACGGAGTCGCCGGCATGTCCATACGTCCTTCCTGCCTGCTCGCCGCCACCCTGGGTGTCCTGGCGGGCACGGCCGCCGCAGCCTCGATGAGCCCGGAGAAACTGCGCCTGTGCGTCGGCCTGGAAATCGACCGCGAAGCGATCGACCGGATCCGCAGCGAACAGACGCGTGGGCTCGACGCCGCAGAACGCCGCCTGGAGGCCTCCTCCCGCCGCCTGGAGGAGCGCCGCGCTGGCCTGGACCGCAGCGATGCCGAGGCGGTCGACCGCTTCAACCAGGCCGTCGCCGAACACAACCGGCTGCACGACGACGTCGACGTGCGCCTCGCCGCGCTGGATGCCAGCGTGCCCAGGCAGAACGAACTGGTGCAGCGCTACAACAGCCAGTGCCTGGCGGAAACCGTCAGCGAACGCGCCTGGCAGACCGAGAAGTACCGCCAGCAGCAGGCGCGACGCGCTGCCGGCCAAGACGATTGACTCCGCGGCGACCCGGCGGACGCGACGACGCGACGATCAGTCCATGTCGCTGACTGCGCGCACCTCGACCGCGCCGTCGGCCATGCCGGGCATGCGGCGCGCCCATTCGAGGGCGGCCTGCAGGTCCGGCACATCGATCAGGTAGTAACCGCCGAACTGCTCCCTGGCCTCCGCGAAAGGACCATCGGTGACTTCCGCGCCTTCGGGTCCGAAGCGCACCGTGCGCGCGCCACTCGATGGCTTGAGTTCGGCCCCGCCAAGCAGGGCGCCAGCCGCCGCCAGCGCCTGCCCAAAATCGGCGTGCGCCGCATAGACGGCCGCCGTCTCGCCCGGGCTCATCCGCGCCCAGACCGATTCGTCGCCGTAGATCATCAGCAGGTACTTCATGGAGGTCTCCGCAGTCCGGTACGCCGGACATCCCTGGTCGACCCGCGGGCGGCGGGATCGACAGTCACCCACGCCCGGCAGAAGCGCCGGCCTTGCGCAGCGCCGCACGCGCCGGGCAAGCTGCCGGCATGGAACCTGCGCCCGAACCCCTCGACGTCCGCCGCGCCGAACTCGACGACCTCGACGAGGTGGTGCCGCTGTTCGATGCCTACCGCATGTTCTACCGGCAGCCGTCCCAGCCGGCGGCCTGCCGCGGCTTTCTGGAAGCGCGGCTGGCCCGCGGCGAGTCGGTGCTGCTGCTGGCCCGCCGCGCCGGAGCGGCGCTGGGCTTCGTGCAACTGTACCCGGTGTTCTCCTCGGTGCGGCTGCGTCCGGCGTTCCTGCTGAACGACCTCTATGTCGATCCCGCCGCGCGCGGCACCGGCGTCGTCGATGCCCTGCTGCGCGCCGCCACCGCGCATGCCAGCCAGGCCGGTGCCGCCTTCCTGCTGCTGGAGACCGGCGACGACAATGCCCGCGCCCAGTCGGTCTACACCCGCGACGGCTGGCAGCGCATCGACCCGGCCAGCCGCTTCTACCTCAAGGAACTGGCGTGAGCGCAGCGGCACCGGCGCAGGCCGTCGACCGCGCCCTCGACCTGGCCGAACGCGGCGAGGCCGGTGAGGCGCTGCGCCAGCTGGGCGAGCTGGCCAGGCGTCATCCCGACGATCCGGCGCCGCCGCGGCTGGCCGGCGCCCTGGCCCTGCGCGCCGGCGATCTCGCCGCCGCCCGCGCCTTCCTCGAGAGCGCACTGGCGCGTGCGCCGGGCGCACCCGACGTGCTGTCCACCCTGGCCGCACTGGCGCGCCGGGAGGGCGACGAGGCCAGCGCGGAAGCCCTGCTCCGCCAGGCGCTCGCCGCCGATCCGGAACACGTCCCCAGCCTCAACAATCTGGCCGGTCTGCTGTTCGCGCAGCAGCGACCGGCGCTGGCCGAGCCGCTGCTGCGCACCGCGCTGAGTCGGATTCCCGGACATGCCCCGGCGCGCAGCAATCTGGCCGCCTGTCTGCTGGCCCTCGACCGCGGCACCGAGGCCCTGGCCCAGGCCGACCAGGCGGTGCGCGCGGCGCCCGGCTACGCGCCAGCCTGGCAGGTGCTGGGCCAGGTCCAGCTCGCCCGCGGCGAGTTCGAGCTGGCGCAATCCGCCCTGGAGCGTGCCCTGGCGCTGGGCGCCGATGGCCCCGACACGCACTACGCCCTGGCCCAGGCGCTCGACGAGCAGGGCCATTGGCCGCAGGCGCTGGCGGCCGCCGAACGCGCCCTGGCGCAGGACCCGGACCTTGCGCCGGCGCTGAGCCTGGCCCAGTACCTGGCGCGTCGCCTGTGCCGCCACGAGGCGCTGGCGGCACGCCATGCGCGGCTGCTGGCGCTGCTCGACCATGGCGCCGAAGGCATTGCGCCGTTCGCCTTCCTCAGCGAGGAGGCCGGACCCGACGCCCAGCGCCGCGCCGCCGGACTGGCCGCCGCCGCGGTGGCGCGCCGGGTCGAGGCGATCGACGGCAGCGCCGTCGCGCCGGCCGCGGTCGGTGGCGCCGACGGACCGCTGCGGGTCGGGTTCGTGTCCTCGGGCTTCGGCCAGCACCCGACCGCCCTGCTGGTCGTGGAGATGCTCGAGCACCTGCACCGGCACCCGGGCATCGAGACGATCGGCTTCGCCACCACCCCCGACGACGGCGGACCGCTGCGGCGGCGCCTGGCGAGCGCCTTCCACGGCCTGCACGACCTCAGCGGCCTGGCCAACCCGGTGATGGCGCAGCGCCTGGCCGCGCAGCGCCTGGACGTCCTGGTCGACCTGCGCGGCTGGGGCGGCGGCAGCGTCGCCGACGTGCTGGCGAGGCGACCGGCGCCGCTGCAGGTCAACTGGCTGGCCTACCCCGGCACCTCCGGCGCGCCCTGGATCGACTGGCTGATCGCCGACCGCTTCGTGCTGCCCGACCAGGAGCGCGGACACTACAGCGAGGCGGTGCTGCGTCTGCCGCACTGCTTCCAGCCCTCGGACAGCACCCGCCTGGTCGGCGAGCCGCCGCCGCGCGGCGCCCTGGGCCTGCCCGAGCGGGGCGTGGTGTTCGCCTGCTTCAACAACAGCTACAAGTACTCGCCGGAAAGCGTGCAGCGCTTCTGGCGGGTGCTGGCCGGCGTCCCGGATTCGGTGCTCTGGCTGCTCGCCGGCAGGCAGCCGGCGGTGGCCGACAACCTGCGCCGCGCCGCGGCCGCGGCGGGCATCGATCCGGACCGCCTGGTGTTCGCGGCCAAGCAGCCGCATGCCGCCTACCTGGCCGGCTACCGCCATGCCTGCCTGTTCCTGGACACCACGCCCTACAACGCCCACACCACGGCCTCCGATGCCCTGTGGGCCGGCTGCCCGGTGCTGACCCTGCCCGGCCGGACCTTCGCCAGCCGGGTGGCCGGCAGCCTGAACGCCTGCCTGGGCCTGGACGCCATGAATGCCGGCGACGACGACGACTTCGTGGCGCGCGCCATCGCCCTGGGCCGCGACCCCGCCCTGCTGGCGGCCATCCGCGCCGACCTGGCGCTGGCGCGCGACCGCGCGCCGCTGTTCGACATGGCCGGTTTCGCCCGCGACTTCGAACGCGCCCTGCGCGCCATGGTCGAGCGCAGCCGCGCCGGCCTGGCGCCCGCCGACCTCGACCTGGAACCGCAACCATGAGCCACGACCCGTCGTTCGAACCGCTCGCCATCGCCGTGCTGACGGTGTCCGATTCGCGCACCCTGGCGCAGGATTCCAGCGGCGACTACCTGTGCCAGGCCCTCGCCGGGGCCGGGCACCGCCTGGCCGACCGCGCCCTGCTGCCCGACGACCGCTACCGCCTGCGCGCCGCGGTCAGCGCCTGGATCGCCGACCCGGCGGTGGACGCGGTGATCGTCACCGGCGGCACCGGCTTCACCGGCCGCGACTCCACCCCCGAGGCGATCGCGCCCCTGCTGGACCGGGAGATGCCCGGCTTCGGCGAGCTGTTCCGGATGCTGTCGTTCGAGGAGATCGGCACCTCGGCCCTGCAGTCGCGGGCCCTGGCCGGCATCGCCAACGCAACCTTCGTGTTCTGCCTGCCCGGCTCGACCTCGGCCTGCCGCACTGCCTGGGAGCGCATCATCGCCGCCCAGCTCGACCGCCGCACCCGCCCCTGCAACCTGGCCGCGCTGCGTCCGCGGTTGCGCGAGTGACGGGACAGCCACCGCCTGCGGCATGATGGCGCCTGCGCCCCGCGGAGACGGCCATGGCCGGCAAGCTGAAGAAGAAGGACTACGAGTCGCGCCTGGAGGCGCTGCAGCAGGAACTGAACACCTTGCACGCCTGGATGGCGGCGACCGGCGAGCGCGTGCTGGTGATCCTGGAAGGCCGCGACACCGCCGGCAAGACCGGGGTCATCAATGCCATCACGCACCGGCTCAATCCACGCCGCACGCGGGTGGTGGCGCTGTCGAAGCCGTCCGAACGCGAGCAGGGCCAGTGGTATTTCCAGCGCCATATCGAGCACCTGCCTGCGGCCGGCGAACTCGTGCTGTTCGACCGCAGCTGGTACAACCGTGCCGGCGTCGAGGCGGTGATGGGCTTCTGCACCGAGGCCGAGCACAGACGCTTCCTGGCCGAGTGCCCGGTGTTCGAGGGCCTGCTGGCCGCCGATGGCATCCGCCTGTTCAAGTACTGGCTGACTCTCGACCAGGCCGAGCAGGAGAAGCGCCTGGCCGAACGGCTGGACGATCCGCTCAAGCGCTGGAAGCTGTCGCCGATCGACCTGGCGGCGCGCGAGCGCTACGCCGACTACGGCAAGGCGCGCGACCGCATGCTGCGCCACACCGACACCGCGCAGGCGCCCTGGTACCTGGTCGACGCCAACGACCAACGGCGCATGCGCATCGACCTGATCAGCCACCTGCTGTCGAAGCTGCCGTACCGGCCGATGCCGGTCGAGGTGCCGCCGTTCCCGCCGCTGTCGGGTCCGCCCGGTCGCGACAAGCCGAAGGTCAAGGTGCGCTGGGTGCCGTCGGCCGGGGCATGAGGCGGCGACAGTAGCGCCGAAGCTCAGCGGTCGGCGCGCCCCGTGCGCCGGTACGATCCAGGCCTGGCCCGGACGGGCCGCACGGTGCCGCCGATCGCAGCTTTACCCGGTGATGCCGACGACCTCGCCAGGCGACCCCACGAAACACCCGGATCAACGGGCGATCCGGAACGTGCCGGGCATGACCTCGTCGGTCGCCAGCGGTTGCCGCACCACGGTCTCGACGCGCGCCAGTGGCGGCCCGCGGTGGAGCCAGCGCTCCAGATCGGCCAGTGCTGCGGCCGGGCCGACGGCCAGCACTTCGACGCGACCGTCGGGCAGGTTGCGGGCCTGGCCGGAGAGGCCAAGCGCACCCGCCTGAGCGCGGGTGGCTGCCCGGAAGCCGACGCCCTGGACGCGGCCGGCGACCAGGAAGCGCGCCGCCGCTTCAGCCGCCATCGTCAGCGTGGCGCGGGCCTTCATCGACGGCGCCGTCCGCTGCACCGACCGGCGCCGGACCGCGAGCGATCACCGCCTCGATGTCGGCGCCGGTGACCGGGCCGAGGAAGGCCTCGGCGACCACGCCGGCGGGATCGAGCACATAGGTCATCGGCATCCCGCGCGGCACCGGGAAGGCCGTCGGCGGGTCGTAGACGTCGATCGGCGCGATCGGATAGCGCGCCGGATGGCGTACCAGGAAGGCCAGCAGGTCCTCGCGCTCGATCTCCTCGAAGTCCAGGCCGATCACCTCGACGTCGTCGCGGTCGGCCAGCGCCGACAGCTCCGGGATCTCCTTGATGCAGGGCGCGCACCAGGTCGCCCAGAAGTTGACCACCACCCAGCGCCCGCGCTGGTCGGCCAGGTCGAAGCGGCCATGGTCCAGCGTGTCCACCGAAAGATCGGGGCGGGTGCCGACCAGGGACTTGGCCGGTTGCGCGGCGAGCGGCGGCACCGACCCGGCCAGGAAGATCAGCACAGCCAGCAACAGGGACGTCTTCCTCATCGGGCTTCCTCGGCACGTACGGCGGCCAGATACTGTGCCACGGTCTGCGTGAGGATCGGCTCGACGGCGCTGCCAGTCTGCGCCAGCAGGCGGTCGGCGCCGTCGGGCTCGCCGCCGCGGCGGGTCAGTGGCAGGCGGTGGCCGCCGGCCTCGTAGACGTCTGCCAGGCGCACCTGCGAGAGGTCGCGGATGACGCGCCACTGACCCAGCGAGGTCCGCTCGACCACGTTCAGCCGCTCCAGGTCGGCCAGGCAGCGCAGCAGCTGCTCGTCGCTCAACCCGCCAACGCGGTCGTGCAGGGCCTCCAGGCCCAGGCCGCGACCGTGCGCATGGGCCAGCGCCAGCGCCTCGATCAGGCGCAGCACGGCGGCGAACTCGTGGCCGGTGGGCAGCTTGCGTTCCTCGGTGTGGTAGCGGAACGAGCTGAGCACCGCCGACAATGAGGCGCCCAGCAGCACGATGTTCCAGGACAGGTAGATCCAGAAAAGGAAGATCGGAAGCACCGCGAAGGCGCCATAGATGCGCTCGTAGGACGGCACGTTGGTCAGGTACATCGCGAACGCGCGCTTGCCCAGCTCGAACAGGATGGTGGCGGCCAGGGCGCCCAGCGCGGCATGGCGCCAGCGCACCTCGGTATTGGGCACGATCGCGTAACTCAGGGTCAGCGCCAGCCAGGTCACCACGCCAGGCACGAGCGCGAGCAGACGGTCGGTCAGTCCGTAGCCCCGGTCGATATCGGCGATCAGCGGCAGCGTGAACAGGTAGGTGCTCATCGCCAGACCGGTGGCGACCAGCAGCGGCCCCAGCGAAAGGATTGTCCAGTAGACGACGAAGCGCGACACCGGCCGCCGCGTCCGGGTGACCCGGAAGATGCGGTTGTACGCGTCCTCGATCGAATACATCATCAGCAGGGCGCTGAGGAACAGCGCCACCACGCCGACGCTGGTCAGCCGCGAGGCGTTGTCGGCGAACTGGCCCAGGTAAGCATCGATCGATTCGCCGGCGGCCGGCACGAAATTGGTGAACACGAACACGCGCAGGTGCTGCGACCAGCCCTCGAACACCGGAAACGCCGACAGGATGCCGAACACCGCCACGGTCAGCGGCACCAGGGCGAACACCGTGGTGTAGGACAGCGAGCCGGCGTACTGGAAGCAGTTGTCGTCCCAGAACCGGTGCCACAGGTAGCGGAAGAAGGCCTTGCCGCGGTCCAGGTCGAAGCGGCCCAGTCGCGCCGGCAGCCAGCGCCTCACGGCCTCGCCCCTGGCGGGCGGCCCGGACGGACGGACATCATCGGCGGTCGACGCGACTCGGGCACAATGGCGCCATGGCAGAGATCCTGGTGCTCTACTTTAGCCGCAGCGGGCATACCGCCGCGATGGCCCGGCGCATCGCGCGCGGCATCGAGGAGGTGGAGGGCATGCAGGCCCGCCTGCGCACGGTGCCGCCGGTGGCGGCAGTGACCCGCGTGGCGGAGCCGCCCGAGCCCGCCGATGGCGCCCCCTACGCCAGCCTGGACGACCTGCGCGCGTGCGCCGGGCTGGTGCTGGGCAGCCCGACCCGGTTCGGCACCATGGCCGCGCCGCTCAAGCATTTCCTGGACGGTACCGGCCAGGACTGGCTGGCCGGCACCCTGGTCGGCAAGCCGGCCGCCGTGTTCACCTCGACCGGCACCCTGCATGGCGGCCAGGAATCGACCCTGCTCGGCATGATGCTGCCGCTGCTG
Organism: Lysobacterales bacterium; assembly: GCA_019634735.1. Taxonomy (NCBI): domain Bacteria; kingdom Pseudomonadati; phylum Pseudomonadota; class Gammaproteobacteria; order Lysobacterales; species Lysobacterales bacterium. The sequence continues at coordinate 18,977 of JAHCAT010000023.1, forward strand.
CACCACGGCGCGCTGCTGGTCGGCCTGCCGTTCACCCAGCCGGAGCTCAACACCACGCGCAGCGGCGGCACCCCCTACGGCGCCAGCCACCTGGCGGGCGTGCAGGGCGAGAACGACCTGGACGCCACCGAGGCGACGCTGTGCCGGGCGCTTGGCCGCCGTGTCGCGCATACCGCGCGACTTCTGGCCGGACCATGAGCGCGGATCTGCTCGCCAGCCCCGGGCTGGCCCGCCCGCTGGCCGTGGTGCGCGTCGGCCTGCTCGCCCTGCTGGTATTGCAGCTGGTCTGGCACGGCCTGTTGCCACCACCGCGTTCGGCGCTGGGCTGGACCGCCCTGGCGCTAACCGTGCTGCCGCTGCTGGCGGTCCTGCCCGGCGCCTGGCGCGGCCGGCCGCTGCCGCTGTTCTGGGCGAACCTGCTGGCCCTGGTGTACTTCTGCCACGGCGTCACCGAGGCCTGGACGGAACCCGCGCAGCGCGGCCTGGCCCTGCTCGAGGTCGCGCTTGCCGTCCTGGTCGTGTGCGCGTACGGCCTGCTCGGCATCCGCAGCCGTCGCGCCGCCCGTGCCGCCGGCCTGCTGCCGCCGCGCCACTGATCCGCCCTACTCTCCAGCCTGCCTCGAACCGACCATGGACCAGCTCTGCATCGTCACCACCGGCGGCACCATCGACAAGATCTACTTCGACGACAAGTCGGACTTCCAGATCGGCGATCCGCAGATCGGCCAGATCCTGCGCGACCTCGGCGTCGCGTTCCGCTTCGAGGTGATCCCGCTGCTGCGCAAGGACAGCCTGCACGTCACCCAGGCCGACCGCGAACTGCTGCGCGCGGCGATCGCCGCCCAGCCGGAGACCCATGTGCTGGTTACCCACGGCACCGACACCATGGTCGAGACCGCCGGCGTGCTGGCCGGCATCGAGGGCAAGACCATCGTCCTCACCGGCGCCCTGAACCCGGCGCTGTTCCGCGGCTCGGACGCCGTCTTCAACGTCGGCTGCGCGGTCGGCGCCGTGCAGTGCCTGCCGCCGGGCGTCTACATCGCCATGAACGGCCGCATCTGGGACCCGGCCCGGGTCCGCAAGAACCGCGAGGCCAATCGGTTCGAGGCGGTCGATTGAGGAAGGCGGGATCCGGGAATCGGGACCCGGGACCGGGGACCGGGGACCGGGGACCGGGGACTGGGGACTGGGGATTGGGGACTGGGGACTGGGGACCGGGGACCGGGGACCGGGGAGCTCGATAGCCGGGAAACTCGGGGCGGCGCATCGGTTCCTGGCGAGGGCACCCCACTTCTCCCCTCCCCCGCCTGCGGGGGAGGGGCCGGGGGAGAGGGTTGCCGCGGCCAGCGCGCCGGCTCGTCGACGTTACGCGGTCGACGCACGGTCCGCAGGCGCCGGCCGCGCGGGTCAGCGGGGTACGTGCTGGTCGAACATGATCGCGTTGCCGTCGGGGTCTTTCAGCACGATGTGCGCAGGGCCGCTGCCGTCGGGGTCGGCGCGGGTGTCGATCGCGATGCCGGCGGCATCCAACCGGGCCTGGATCTCGCGGACGTCGGTGAACTCGCCGATCGCCCGCGCCTCCTGGTCCCAACCGGGATTGAAGGTGAGGATGTTGCCCTCGAACATGCCCTGGAACAGGCCGATCACCGTCGAGCCGTTGCGCAGGATCAGCCAGCCCTGCGCGGCGTCGCCGCCCAGGGTGGAGAAGCCGAGCTTCTCGTAGAACGTCCTCGACGCCGCGAGGTCCTTCACGGCAAGGCTCACTGAAAAGGCTCCCAGGTCCACGTCGTGCTCCGGTTTTTGGGGGGATGCGCCACGTGGGCAACGGCCCTGCATCAGGCGCCCCGCTGTGGCCCGGGCGAGTGTCGACCCGGCCGACCGGCGCGTCAACGCTCGCCCGGTGCCGGCGTGGCGGTCGGCCACGCCGCGCCGTGCTCCGGCAACTGCACTCCTCATCTCCCCAGGCATCGAGGCGGCCGGTGGCCTGCCCGCCCTGGGCACGGTAGAAACCGTGCGAGCGCAGCGCCGGATCGGCGCCGGCCATCAGCCACGGGCGCCGGCAGCCCGCCTCGCGCAGGAACCCGACCGCCTCGGCGAGCAGGGCGCGGCCGATGCCGCGTCCTTCGAAGCCCGCCTGAACCGCCAGCACGCCCACCTCGCCGCTGCCGGCATCGGCAGCGCAGAAACCGACCACCTCGCCGTCGACCTCGCACAGCCAGGAGGCGAAATCCTCGCGGGCCATCGCCGCGTGCAGGCTGTCGCGCGTGATCCCGCGCGCCGCAAGGTCGGCCTCGGACAGGGCGTTCTGTCGGGTCGACGCCCACACCCGGAACAAGGCCGGCAGGTCCTCGACGCGCGCCGGCCGGAGCGTGGGATCAAGGACGGCGCGCATGGGCCCGGACGGGTCACGACCCCCCGGAGAACTGCGCGCAGGTGTGCTCATGCCGGAGGCGAACCGTCGAGCGACAGCCAGAAGCGTTCCGTACGCGGCCGCAGCCAGCGCCCGTAGTCCAGCGAGAAAAGCACCCGCTCGGCACGACCGCTCAGCTCGGCGCGCGGCACCAGCCCGTAGCTGCGGCTGTCGGCGCTGTTGTCACGGTAGTCGCCCAGCACCAGGTAGTGGTCGGCAGGCACCGTCACCGGCCCGAACCAGGCCACCGGCGCCGGACGCGGCGCCAGCCGGATGCCGTGGCGCATGGCGCCCAGGCGCTCGCGGGCCAGCACGCCGCCGTCCGCGCCCTGGCCGACCAGGTCGTAGTCGGCCGCCAGCCCGTCCACGTAGAGGCGGTTGTCGCGCAGGGCGACGGTCTCGCCGGGCAGGCCGACCACCCGCTTGATCAGCCGGGTGCCCGCAGCCGACGATTTGAACACCACGACATCGCCCCGCGCCGGCTCGCCCAGCCGCGCCAGCACGATGCCGGCCAGCGGGAGCTTGAGGTCGTAGGCGAGCCGGTTCACCAGCACGCGGTCGCCCTCGACGATGGTCGGGTGCATGGACGCACTCGGCACGTCATTGAAGTCGGCGACCGCCGCGCGCACGGTCAGCATCAGGGCGAGGAAGACGAGCAGGCCACGGTTGGCGAGCAGCAGGCGGGTCAGGCGCAGGGTCATCGGGACGCTTCCAGCGATGGGGTACCTGTGCGACACGGTGGGGCCCACAGGGTTCCGCGTATCCCAGCCCAACCCATGGCACATGCCGACGGCCATTGCGCGGTCGCCCGCATCGGGATTTCCGTACCTGGCCAGCCGTGGGGCTACCGACATTGCGTCGGCGCGCACGCCGCCAAGGCGAACGGCACCGGTAGCTCTGGCCGGCAGTCCGCGCGCCGGTTGGGGGCCAGGGACGCCGCCTCAGTTTCCGGACGTCAGGGACCCGAGGCGCGCAACCGGGAAGGCGGGCGGCGAGGCGGTGAAGCGCTCCAACACCACCTCGCCGTCGTAGCCGGTCGCCGACAGCGACTGGAAAAGTTGCAGGCCGGTTTCCGGCGCGGGTGCCGGGATCGAGCCAAGGACCTGTTCTCCACACTGCGGCGTGCAGATCCAGGCACTGCCGGCAAGGGCCCTCACATTGACGGTGAGCGACCGGTGGCTGCGGAGGTGCCAGGCCATCAGCGGCAGGTCCGGGTCGAACCGGTGACCGATCGCCCGTCGGGCATGGAGATTGCCGGTCAGCACCAGCATGGGCGGCGCCTCCGGACCGGCCAGCGCCTGTTCGATCCGGTCTGCCATGTGGCGCTCGCGATCAGCGCCTCCGACAGCGGGATCGGGTACATCGAAGGCCAGCACACCGACCGCGGCGCCGGCCCGTCGCCACCGGCGGACCTGCTCGAGCAGGTCGAGCATGGCCACGCTGCTGCGGCCGTCCTCGTACGACCAGAACGGATGGCCGGCGAGCGCGGTCGCGGCGAACTCCTCCCCGCCACCGTCCAGCCATGCGTCCAGCGCGGCCTGGTGGCTGTCCGGTATCTCCAGCGCCAAGGTCACCGGCCTGCCGCCGGCGACGCGTTCGGCCAGCACTGCGCCGACCAGGGCCGGCACCTCGGCCGTGCCGTGGATCTCGCCCAGGATCACCGGCGAGCGGCCGTCCATCAGGCCAGCGATCCGCGCGGCGACGCCGGCCGGCAGGTCGGGGTTCACGGCATCCCTGGCCCAGGGCGCGGTCGCCAGGCCGAGCAGGAATGATCCGGCCAGCGCGGCAAGCCGGCCGGACCGCCGCATGCGAGGGACAGGGATCGGCATGGAGCGGGCTCAAGGTTCGGGACTGATCAGGCAGGACTTCGCGGGTGGCGACGAAGTTCCGGCTGCAAGGTGCCCCAGGCAACCTGCCGGTCCGTGATCTACCGGCGCGTGCGTCCGCCGCCGCGGGCTGCGCGGCGACTCAGGGTGGCGCAGTCGTTCCCAGCGGCAGGCCCTGGCCTGCCCGGACCAGCGCGTCCATGCGGGCAAAGGAAAGGCCGTCGACGCGCAGGGCATCGGCTGCCCCCTCCGTCCACGCGGCCACGCTCCGTTCGAACTGCGCATACGCGACCAGGAAAGGCGCCGGTCCCGCACTCAGCCGACGCATGCCGGCCGTCTCGAGCGCCGTCCGGTCTGGCAGCCCGGGCAGCCACATCAGGTTGAGCGGTATTCCCACTGCGCCGGCGATTCCGGCGACCTCGGCGGCCAGCGACAGGCCCGGAACGAACAGCCCGTCGGCACCGGCGTCGCGATAGGCACGACCGCGACGCACGACCAGATCGACCGCGGCCTCGCCGCTGGCGAGCTGCCGCAGGCAGACATCCGTACGCGCATTGATGGACAGCGTCCGGCATGTCTCACTCGCCCGGATCGCCCGGATCTTCTCCGCCAGCAGCGACGGCTCGCCCCCGCCGTCCTCCAGATTGATGCCGGCGACGCCCATGCCGGCCAGCGTCGAAGCCAGGTCCGCGACCGCCGCCGGATCCGCGCTGAAGCCGTCCTCGATGTCGACCGACAAGGGCACGGCGATGCAGCGCAGGATCCGTGCGACCGCACCCAGCAATTCATGGCGCGGCAGCGCGCCGCCATCGGGATAGCCCAGGCTCCAGCTCAGCGAGGCACTGGAGGTCGCCACTGCCGGCGCGCCCGCTGCATCGAGAAGGCGGGCCGAAGCGGCATCCCAGGCATTGGGCAGCACCAGGGCGGTGGCCTGCTGGTGGAGCGCGTGGAAAGGCGGGGGAGCGTGCATGGGTGGAGTCTCGTTGGCAGCGGCAGGCCAGCGTAGGTTGCCGCTCGGCCGCGGTCTGGCCGTTTCCGGACATCATCGACCCCGGTGCTGCCCGTCGCCGACCGGCAGGTCCGTGGGGCGATGCCGCCCGCGCGGCCTTGGTTGCACGCGTCCGTCCCGGCGTATGCAGGTCGCCCCGGAAGGAAGCTTGCGGCCTCAGCGCTCCGAATGCCCCGGCTCGGAATGGCTGCGCGTGAACAGGCCAGGACGGACCAGGTCGATGAAGCGCCGGGCATGGCTGCCGGGCAGGCGGCCCTTGCGCACTACCACCCCATAGCTGCGCTGCGGGAAGTAGGCGCGCAGGTTGCGCACCACCAGGCGCTCGTGGTCCTGCGCCGAAAGGCAGAAGCCGGTGACGATCGAGATGCCCAGGCCCATCGCCACGTACTGCTTGATCACCTCCCAGCCGCCGACCTCCAGGGCGACGGTGTAGGGCACGCGTCGCTGCTGGAACACCAGGTCGACCAGCCGCCAGGTGGACAGGCGCTTCGGCGGCAGGATCAGGCCATGGGGGCTGAGGTCCTCGAGGCGCAGCTCGGTCATGTCGGCCAGCGGGTGGCCGAGCGGCGCGATCAGCATCGGATCGAAGTGGTGCACGGCCTCGTAGGCGATGTCGGGCGGCACCTCGATCATCGAGCCCACGGCCAGGTCGACCTGGTCGTTGCGCAGCAGGGCCAGGCCGTCGCGGCCAGTCACGTTGTGCAGGTGCACGTGCACGCCGGGGTGCTGGTCGCGGAAGCGCCGCACCAGGGGCGGCAGCAGGTGCAGGATGGTGGACTCGCCGGCGGCGATGTTCAGCTCGCCGGTGTCCAGGCCGGCGAGCTGGCCACGCAGCGCCTCGCCGATGCCGTCGATGCCCTCGACCAGCGGGCGGGCCAGGTCGTACAGGGCCTGGCCTTCGCGGGTGACCCGCAGGCTGCGGCCGGCGCGCTCCAGCAGCGGCTGGTCGAGTTCCTTCTCCAGCGCCGAGAGCTGAAGGCTCACGGCCGGCTGGCTGAGGTACAGGGCCTCGGCCGCGCGCGCCAGGCTGCCGAACTTGACCAGCGCGCAGAATGCCCGCAACTGCTTGAGGCGGTTGCCTTTGTAGTACCAGCGGCGATCCGGCTCGGGCATCGGTGAAGGGTCTGGCCCCGGCTGACTGGCTGGGACGTTAACAGAACGAAAGCGTTTGTTTGAAACAACTGGTTTGTGAAAGCCAGACCCCGGATGGCACAGTCGCGTCGCCCCGCCCCGGCGGATCGTCGAACGCAAGGAAACACCCCATGGCAGCGGACGCCTCCCATCCCGCCCCGGTCACCGTCGCCGCTCCTGCCGGCAGCCCCGACCCCGACCTCCTGACGCCGCCGGTCCTCGCACTGGTCGCCGGCCTCGAACAGCGCTTTGGCGCGCGTCGGCGCGACCTGCTGACCCGTCGCCACGAACGCCAGCTGGCCATCGATGCCGGCGCCCTGCCCGATTTCGACCCGGCCTCCGCCGACCTGCGCAACAGCGACTGGCAGGTGGCGACCCTGCCCGACCTGCTGCTCGACCGTCGCGTCGAGATCACCGGTCCGGTCGACCGCAAGATGGTGATCAACGGCCTGAACTCGGGCGCCCGGGTGTTCATGGCCGACTTCGAGGACGCCAGCTCGCCGACCTGGGCGAACATGGTCGAAGGCCAGGCCAACCTGCGCGACGCGGTGGCCGGCACCATCGAATATCGCTCGCCACAGGGCCGGGTCTACCGCCTGGCCGGACGCACGGCCGTGCTGATGGTGCGGCCGCGCGGCTGGCACCTGGACGAGAAGCACGTCCGGCTCGACGGCGCGCCGGTCTCCGCCAGCCTGTTCGATGCCGCGGTGTTCTGCGCGCTGTGCGCCGTCGACCTGCACCGCGCCGGGCGCGGCCCCTTCCTCTACCTGCCCAAGCTGGAACACGGCGCCGAGGCGGCGCTGTGGGACGACGTTCTGGCCGCGATCGAGTCGGCACTTGACCTGCCGCGCGACACCATCAAGGTCACCGTGCTGATCGAGACCCTGCCGGCGGCGTTCCAGATGGACGAGATCCTGCACGCCCTGCGCGGCCGTGTGGTGGCGCTCAACTGCGGCCGCTGGGACTACATCTTCAGCACCATCAAGACGCTGCGCGCGCGCCCGGACCGCCTGCTGCCCGACCGCGGCCAGGTCACCATGGCCGCGCCGTTCCTGCGCGCCTACGCCGACCTGCTGGTGCGCAGCTGCCACCGGCGCGGCGCCCTAGCGATGGGCGGCATGGCCGCGCAGATCCCGATCCGCGGCGACGAGGCGGCCAATACCGCGGCGCTGGACAAGGTGCGCGCCGACAAGCTGCGCGAGGTCCGGGCCGGCCACGACGGCACCTGGGTGGCGCATCCGGACCTGATCGCCGTGGCCCAGACAGTGTTCGACACCCACATGCCCGGCCCGAACCAGCGCGAGGTCCGCCGCGACGAGGTCTCGGTCGGCCGGGACGCGCTGCTGGACCTGCCGTCCGGCCCGGTCACTGCCGCCGGCTACCGCAGCAATGTCGAGGTCGCGGTGCGCTACATGGCCGCCTGGCTGGACGGCCTGGGCTGCGTCCCGATCCACCACCTGATGGAGGACGCCGCCACCGCCGAGATCGCCCGCGCGCAACTGTGGCAATGGCAGCGCCATGGCGCCCGCCTGGACGACGGACGCGTCGTGGACGGCCGCCTGTTCGACGGCACCCTCGACCAGGTGCTGGCAGGGCTGCGCGCCGCCGATCCCGCCGCCCTGCCCGGCCACGGCCGCCTGGACGCCGCCGCCGCGCTGCTGGCGCAGGCCACGCACGCCACCGAACTGCCCGACTTCCTGACCCTGCCCGCCTACGCGCAGCTGCCCTGAGCGCCGCTGCCGGTCGCGCCACCCGCCACCTTCGCCCACGTCGATGAGGACCACCGCACCATGAGCACCGCGCCGAACGCCGAGCAACTCAAGCTGGACTGGGCCAACCACCCGCGCTGGCAGGGCGTGCAGCGCCCCTACGGGGCCGAGGACGTCGTCCGCTTGCGCGGCACCGTGCACGTCGAGCATTCCCTGGCACGCCGGGGCGCCGAGCGCCTGTGGCGTTCGCTGCACGAGCTGCCGTTCGTCAATGCCTTGGGCGCATTGACCGGCAACCAGGCGATGCAACAGGTCAAGGCCGGCCTGCAGGCCATCTACCTGTCCGGCTGGCAGGTCGCCGCCGATGCCAACACCGCCGGCGCCATGTATCCGGACCAGTCCCTGTACCCGGTCGACTCTGTGCCGCAGGTGGTGCGCCGGATCAACAACACCCTGCTGCGCGCCGACCAGCTCCACCACGCCGAAGGCCACGACGGGATCGACTGGCTGGTGCCGATCGTCGCCGACGCCGAGGCCGGCTTCGGCGGCGTGCTCAACGCCTACGAGCTGATGAAGCACATGATCGAGGCCGGCGCCGCCGGCGTGCACTTCGAGGACCAGCTCGCCAGCGCCAAGAAGTGCGGGCACATGGGCGGCAAGGTGCTGGTGCCCACCCGCGAGGCGGTGCAGAAGCTGGTCGCCGCCCGCCTGGCCGCCGACGTCGCCGGCGTGCCGACCCTGATCGTCGCCCGCACCGACGCCATGGGCGCCGGCCTGGTCACCTCCGACATCGACGACAACGACCGGCCGTTCCTGACCGGCCAGCGCACCGTCGAGGGCTTCTTCGAGGTGCGCATGGGCATCGGGCAGGCGATCAGCCGGGGCCTGGCCTACGCGCCCTACGCCGACCTGATCTGGTGCGAGACCTCGACGCCGGACCTGGACGAAGCACGCCGCTTCGCGCAGGCCATCCACGACCGCCATCCGGGCAAGCTGCTGGCCTACAACTGCTCGCCCAGCTTCAACTGGAAGAAGAACCTGGACGAGGCCACCATCGCCGCCTTCCAGAAGGAACTGGCGGCGATGGGCTACCGCTTCCAGTTCATCACCCTGGCCGGCTTCCACGCCCTCAACCATTCGATGTTCCAGCTCGCCCGCGGCTACCGGGAGCGGCAGATGGCCGCCTACGTCGAGCTGCAGGAGGCCGAGTTCGCGGCGGAGGCGCAGGGCTACACGGCCGCCCGCCACCAGCGCGAGGTCGGCACCGGCTACTTCGACCAGGTCAACCAGGTGATCGCCGGCGGCCTGTCATCGTTGTCGGCCCTGCACGGCTCGACGGAGGAACAGCAGTTCGTGCACGCGGCCTGACCCCAGGCCGGCCACCGCCTTCGCCGATCCCGATCGGCGCGGCCGCCAGGCTGCGCCGATGCCTATACTTCGGGCCCGATCGGAACCGATGAAGGCGATGCCCGAACACGACCTGACCACTGGCACGTCCGGCCGCCGCCCGGCGCGCCCGGGCCACGCGACCCGGCTTGCGGCCGGACGGGTACTGGCTTTGCTGCTTGCGGCCCTCACCATGCCGGCCGCCGTGGCAGACGACCTGGCCGCGCGTTCTCTGGCCCTGGTGGAGCAATTGCTGGTGACGGCGCCATTCCGAATCCCGGCCAGCGCCCGACAGGGGGAGATCCGGTACGAGGTGCGCTTCCGCGACGGTCGCCACTGGTCCTGGCCGCAGACCGGCGAGCAGCGCGTACGCACGGACCGAGGCGGGTGGTGGCTGACCGTCTGCGACGACTGCGGCAGCGAGGCCCGGCCGGACGACGCCGAACTCGACCGCCTGCGCCTGCCGAATGCCTGGGTCGACAGCGACCATCCCCGTGTGCGCCGCTTCGCCCGGCGCCATGCGGGCAGCGGCACGCTGGCGACCCGCATGAGACGCCTGACCCAGGCGGTGCAGGCGCATATGGACGGGGCGGTCGACTACCGATACTACGACAGCGCCAGTGTGGTGTTGCGCTCACGCAGCGGCGACTGCACGGAGGCCGCCGTACTGCTGGCAGCGACCGCGCGTGCGATCGGGTTGCCGGCGCGCATCGCCTACGGCCTGGCCTACTCCAGCCGGTTCACGGGACGCGCGCACGTGTTCAGTCCGCATGCCTGGGTACAGGTCTGGGACGGGGAACGCTGGCGCAGCTTCGACGCCGCGCTGGGGGACTTCGACGCCGGCCTGATCGCCCTGCATCTGGGCGACGGCGATCCCGCTTCGCTGCCGGCGGTGATGGAGGCGATCGCGCACCTGCACATCGAGTCGGCTGCCGAGGTCAGGCGAAGCCGGCGGGTGCCATCCGGGCAGCCGGCCGATGCCGGGCGGCCTCAGTCGTCGTCGTCCTCGTAGACGACCGGCAGGACCGACAGGTCGCTTTCGTCGACCCAGGTCGCCTCGTCCGGCCGGCTCACCCCACCGACGAATAACAAGATGGGCTCGAGCGGGCCCTCGCCGCGCGAATCCCCCGGATGGCCGGTATCCGTCCCGACCATGACGCCCGGGTGCGGGTCGGCAACCGCATCGTCCGGTTGCTCCTTCGCAAACGCCGCGCCGGCCATCAGCCCTGCGCCGAGCGCCGCCACACCCAGGGCGGCGACCCGCTGCGCCGGCCTTGGCACCGAATAGCGCACGCACAGGGGCCTGTTTACGGCAGCCAGAAGCGCCTGGCGCGCAGGGTCGTCCAGACCGTCCAGGCTGACCACCCGGCTGCGGCATCGGCTGCAGTGATCGCCCACGCGGGCCTGCGCCTCCAGGGGCAGGGGACAGGGCGAATCGATGCGGGGGAACCGGGCCATAGGGCGCTCCATCCGGGTTCGACCGATGCTAGCACCCGTCCGCGCCGCCAGGCAGCACGGCGCCGCGTGCCGGCGAACCCGGCTCCGTATAATCGCCGCTTCCGCCAGCGATCCCGCCCATGACCCCCTACGTCCACGCCATCGACCCGGTCGCCGTCCAGCTCGGACCGGTGGCGATCCACTGGTACGGCCTGATGTACCTGCTGGCCTTCGCCGCCGGCTGGTGGCTGGGCCGGCAACGGATCCGCGCCGGACGCCTGCCGGTCGACGAACGGGCGTTCGGCGACCTCGCCTTCTACGCCATGCTCGGCATCATCCTGGGCGGGCGCATCGGCTACGTGCTGTTCTACGGCTACGCCGACCTGTTGCGCGACCCGCTGATGCTGCTGCGCATCTGGGAGGGCGGCATGAGCTTCCATGGCGGCCTGCTCGGCGTGCTGCTGGCGGTCTGGTTGTGGTCGCGGCGGCACCGGCTGCACGTGTTCGACACCATCGACTTCGTCGCACCCCTGGTGCCGACCGGCCTGCTGTTCGGCCGGATCGGCAACTTCATCGGCGGCGAGTTGTGGGGACGCACCACCGACGTGCCCTGGGCGGTCGTGTTCCGCGATGCCCCGGGCGTGCCCCAGGTGCCGATCGAGACGTTGCGCGAGATGGCTGCCAGCGGCGCGCTGGAAGGACTGGCGCGGCACCCGTCCCAGCTCTACCAGGCGGCGCTGGAAGGCCTGTTGCTGTTCGCGGTGCTGTGGTGGTTCTCGTCGCGGCCGCGGCCGCGCTACGCGGTGTCCGGCCTGTTCGCCCTGCTCTACGGCGTGTTCCGGATCGCCGTGGAGTTCGTCCGCGAGCCCGATGCCCATATCGGCTACCTGGCAGGTGGCTGGCTGACCATGGGCATGCTGCTGAGCCTGCCGCTGGTGGCGGTCGGCGTGTTCCTGCTGTGGCGCGCACGCAGTGCGCCGGTGCTGGCGCCGGGGCCGGCGCGATGAAGGCCTATCTGGACCTCCTGCGCGACGTCCTTGAGAACGGCGCCGCCAAGGGCGACCGCACCGGCACCGGCACCGCCAGCGTGTTCGGCAGGCAGGTGCGCTTCGACCTCGCCGAGGGCTTTCCCCTGGTCACCACCAAGAAGCTGCACCTGAAGTCGATCGTCCACGAGCTGCTGTGGTTCCTGCGCGGCGAGACCAATGTCGCCTACCTGCGCGAGCATGGCGTCAGCATCTGGGACGAGTGGGCCGCTGCCGACGGCGAACTCGGCCCGGTCTACGGCCGGCAATGGCGCGCCTGGCCGGCGCCGGACGGCGGCCACATCGACCAGCTCGCCGCGGTGATCGCCGAGATCCGTCGCAACCCCGACTCGCGCCGCCTGGTGGTCAGCGCCTGGAACGTCGCCGAACTGCCAGCGATGGCCTTGCAGCCCTGCCACACGCTGTTCCAGTTCCATGTCGCCGCAGGTCGCCTGAGCTGCCAGCTCTACCAGCGCTCGGCCGACGTCTTCCTGGGCGTGCCGTTCAACATCGCCAGCTACGCCCTGCTCACCCACATGGTCGCCCAGGTCACCGGCCTGCAGGCCGGCGATTTCGTGCACAGCTTCGGCGACCTGCACCTGTACGACAACCATGTCGAGCAGGCGCGCCTGCAACTGGGTCGCGCGCCCCGGCCGCTGCCGCGCCTGCGCCTGGATCCGGCGATCCGCGACATCGACGGCTTCCGCTTCGAGCACATCGCCTTCGAGGGCTACGACCCGCACCCGGCCATCCGCGCCCCGGTCGCGGTATGAGCGGCGTGGTGCTGGTCGCGGCGATGGACCGCGCGCGCGCCATCGGCCGCGCCGACGCCCTGCCCTGGCACCTGCCTGCCGATCTTCGCCGGTTCAAGGCCCTCACCCTGGGTCGCCACGTTCTGATGGGGCGGCGCACCGCGGCATCGATCGGGCGGGCCCTGCCCGGCCGCGACAACCTGGTGCTGACTCGCCACGGCCAGGCCCCCTTTCCCGGTCAGCGCCCAGTGGCCAGTGTCGACGAGGCGCGGGCGCTTGCAGGCGCGGCCCCTCTGTACGTGGCCGGCGGCGGCGAGGTCTATGCACTGGCCCTGCCGCAGGCAACCGCCATGCACCTGACCCTGGTCGACACCTTGGTCGAGGAGGCCGATGCCTGGTTCCCGGCCTGGGACCCGGCGCGCTGGACCGTGGTCGCCGAACAGGACCACCCGGCCGACGAGCGCCACGCGCATCCGTTCCGCTTCCTCGATCTGGTCGCGGCGGTGCGCTGAGCGCGCCGCCCCCCCCCCCCCGCTCACTCCCACCCGAAGTCGGGCGTCAAGGGCGCCGGATCGACGAACGGCCCGGATGCCTCGGGCGGACGCATGGCGAGGCCGTCGAGTCCGTATCGCAGTGCGTGTCGCGGACCGGTGGACAGCGAAGGCACGGTCGAGCCTGCGTCGATCCGGTCAACGGAAGCAGACAGCGCGACCGCACCGAGACCGGCGACCGCAGTAGCGGCCTTCCGAAACACCCACGCCAGCCCACCGCCACGCGAATCCACCGAAGGCCCTGGCGGAGGGCCCGACCGGCCAGCCGGGACCGGACAGCTACCGGGGTCGGGAACCACGGTGAGCTGCTGGTCCAGAGCGACGCGGTCGGAGAGGGTCATGCGCCGCGAGCGCATGCCGAACTCGGCGCGGCGAATCTCGCCCTCGACGTTGAGAACGCAGGGCAGATCCGGATCGGCGCACCCCGGGTCGCGCAACCGGAAGGCGACCGGCCGCTCGATGTCGCGCACGGTCAGCCAGCCGGCCAGCGCGCCGCCGCCCTCGAACAGCGACAGCGACAGCGGCTGGCTGCGGAACACCACACGCGGGTGGCGTTGCACGTCGAAGAACTCCGGAGATCGCGCCCAGGCCTGATAGCGGGCCGAGGCCATGGTCAGCGAACCCGCCTCCACCTCGACCAGCACTTCGATGGACTCGCCCTCGCCGCGTCGCCAAGCCCAGCCGGACAGCCGTTCGAAGCGGCCGTGCAGGTTGATGGCACCCAGCGCCACCAGTTGGAAACGCACCTCGCTGCCAGCGGGATCGATACGCCAGCAATCGGTGGACTCCAGCGCGACGGCATGTCCAGCGGCCAGCAGCAGCGGCGCCAGCCAGCCAGGAAGCCAGGCAGCCAGCCCGGCAACCGACCGGGCGTCCCAGCCGCATCCGGCCCGCGCCGATGCGGGCGGCGGACGCCGACCTGCCGGGCTTTGGCGAAGCGCAGGCCCGGCGGCCGTCGCGCATCCCTCGAACGAGAACGGGGGAGCCGGCTCCGATGCCCGTATCGACGGTGCCGTCGACACCTGCTGCGGCGTCCGGCCAGTCCGTCGCGAACCGTCGTCGCAGATTGCGGCAGGCGGGCGACGGGCCTCCATATGCTCAGTCGTCGCTGCCGTTGCGGACGCGTTCGGGATTGGCGGCCACCTGGATCGGCATCGGCACATCGCCATCCAGCCGCAGGGCGGTCAACCTGCCACCCCACACGCAGCCGGTGTCGATTGCGTGGGTGCCCAGGCCTATGAACAGTCCCAGCGCCGACCAGTGGCCGCATACCACCCGGCTGCCGATCGGCTTGCGGCCTGGCACCGCGAACCAGGTGTACAGGCCCGGCTTCTGGGTGCCGGGCGGGCCCTTCTCGCTGAAGTCCAGGCGCCCGCGCGGCGTGACGTAGCGCATCCGGGTCAGCACGTTGATGGTGGCGCGCCAGCGCTCGATGCCGCGCAGCTTGGGGTGCCACAGGTCGGGCGTGTTGCCGAACAACTGCTTGAGCAGCCGCCGGTAACCTTCGCCCCGCAGGCGCTCTTCGACCTCGCCGGCATGACGCAGGCATTCGCCCACGTCCCAGCGTGGCGCCACGCCGGCGTGCACCATGAGGAAATCCAGGCTGGGATCGTGGTGGGCCAGCTTACGCGTGCGCAGCCAGTCGAGCAGCTCGTCGCGATCCGGCGCGAACAGGATGCGGCGGAGGTCCGGATTGACCCGCGCCTGGTCCTCGGTCTTGCGCTCGGCGACGCTGAGCAGGCTGAGATCGTGGTTGCCGAGAACGACCACAGCGCCTTCGCCAAGGGCCCGCACCAGCCGCAAGACTTCCAGGGACTGGCCGCCCCGGTTGACCAGGTCGCCGCAGAACCACAGCCGATCGCGCGCCGGGTCGAAGGCGACCGCCTCGATCAGTCGGACCAGTTCGTCGTGACAGCCCTGGACATCGCCGATCGCGTAGACGGCCATGCCGGTCAGCCGACCGACGCGCGCGGATCGCGCGGCACCCGGTGCCGCGCCGGTGCCGGGCCTGGCGTGGGTCGCAGCACGTGCGGGCGAACTCTTGCGGACATTCAGTGCAGCGTCCGCGGCACCGACAGCGTGAACTGCGGTATCGGTGCCTCGAAGCGGGTGCCGTCGTCGGCCAGCATCTGGTAGGTACCCCGCATGGTGCCAACCGCGGTCTCCAGGACCGCGCCCGAGGTGTACTCGAAGCTGTCGCCGGGCCGCATCCAGGGTTGCTCACCGACCACGCCGTCGCCCCGGACCTCCTCGACCTTGCCGTTCGCATCGGTGATCAGCCAGTGCCGGCTGACCAGCCGGGCCGGCACCGAACCGCGGTTCTCGATGGTGATCGTGTAGGCGAAAACGAAGCGGTTGTCGGTGGGCTGAGACTGGTCGTCCAGGAAGCGGGCGCTGACCCGGATGTCCAGCTGATAGTTTGCGTCGTCGTCCATGCCGGCAATGACAGCAAAGCCGAACCGCGGTTGCAAGCTCGGCGACGCGCTCATGCAGCATCTCCCCCGCGCCGCACCTGCCGTGTGCCCTCGACGAGATCGTCGTCGCTCAACAGGTCGAGGTTGGGTCGCAGCACCGGTGCGGTGCGCCGGCGCACGCCACGGCGGCTCCACAGGTTGAGTGCCTCGACGCCGGCCGAGAACGCCATCGCGAAGTACAGGTAGCCGCGCGGAATGTGGAAGCCAAGGCCGTCGGCGATCAATGCGACACCGACAAGTATCAGGAAGGACAGCGCCAGCATCTTCACGGTCGGATGGTTGTCGATGAACTGCCCCAGCGGGTTGGCGGCCAGGATCATGATCGCGACCGCGATGACGATCGCCGCCACCATCACGCCGACCTGGTCGACCATGCCGACCGCCGTGATCACGCTGTCGAGCGAGAACACCAGGTCGATCACCGCGATCTGGGCGATCACCAGGCCGAAGCCGCCCGCCGCACGCATCGACGCCGAGGCCGCCTCGGAAGCATCGCCCTCCACCGAGTGGTGGATCTCCATGGTGCCCTTGACCAACAGGAAGAGACCGCCGCCGACCAGCACCAGGTCGCGGATCGAGAACGGCTGTCCGAACAGGGCGAACAGCGGCTGCTCCATGCGCGCCAGGAAGGCCAGGGTGAGCAGCAGGGCGATACGGCTGATGCAGGCCAGGGCCAGGCCGAACCGGCGCGCGAACGGTCGCTGCTCCGGCGGCAGTCGGCCGACGACGATCGAGATGAAGACCAGGTTGTCGACGCCCAGCACCACCTCCAGGGCGGTCAGCGTCGCCAGGGCGATCCAGATCTGCGGATCGGCGATCCAGTCCATTCCGGTTCAGAGGAAGCGGGGACCGAGCACCAGGGTCCAGCAGGCGATGGCGTTGACCAGGGCGAGCAGAACCGCCGCCGAGCCCATGTCCTTGGCGCGACCTGCCAGCACATGGTGTTCCGGCGAGGCCTTGTCGACCACCGCCTCGATCGCTGAATTGACCATTTCGACGATCAGCACCAGCAGCAGGCTGCCGAGCAGGATCGCGCACTCCACCCCTGTGCGTCCCAGCCACAGGGCCAGCGGTGCCATGACCGCGAACAGGTAGAGTTCCAGCCGGAAAGAGGGTTCGTGCCGTACCGCGGCGCCCAGGCCCTTGAGCGACCAGCCAAGGGCACGCCACATCTGCTGTGGTCCGCGCGGCTCGGAGCTGGCCATGGTCAGGAACGCGACTCGAAGGGCATCGTGGCGACGCCGCCGGTCGGGCCCGGGCGCACTGGGGAGCGGTTTCGGTACATCGGCTCGGGCGAGTGGGACACCGGCATCATAGCGCCAGCGGCTGATCCGGAGCTGTCGGGCCGGCGCCCGGCATGGCACCGCCAGGCGAGGCCAGGGCTTCGCGCTCGGCCGGGGCCAGCAGCCGCCAGCATCCCTTGCCGAGTTCGCCCAGGCGGACCGGGCCGATCGCGACCCGCACCAGCCGCATCACCTGCACGCCG
This sequence comes from Lysobacterales bacterium, assembly GCA_019634735.1. Lineage (NCBI taxonomy): Bacteria > Pseudomonadati > Pseudomonadota > Gammaproteobacteria > Lysobacterales > Lysobacterales bacterium. The sequence continues at coordinate 36,173 of JAHCAT010000023.1, forward strand.
CAGGCGGTCAGCATCCGCCGGATCTGGCGGTTTCGCCCCTGGTCGAGGACGATCTCCAGCCAGGCGGTGCGGCCGCCGCTGCGCAGGCACTCGACCGATACCGCCAGCAGTCGCTCGCCGTCGTCGTCGATGCCGGCCCGCAGCCGATCCAGAAGCGCCGGATCCGGCACCCGGTCGACCTGGACATGGTAGGTCTTGTGAAGGCCATGGCCCGGGGCCGATACCCGCGCCGCCCACGCGCTGTCGTTGCTGAAAAGCAGCAGACCCTCGCTGGCCCGGTCCAGGCGGCCGACCGGCGCCAGCCAGGGCAGGCCGGCATCGGCCAGGCAGGCATACACCGTGTCACGACCCCGTTCGTCGCTGCGCGAGGTGACCAGGCCGCGCGGTTTGTTCAAGGCCAGATAGACCGGCGCCGGCGGTGCCAGGGCGAGGCCGTCGATGGCGAGATCGTCGGCATCCAGCGCTGTGCGCCGCTCCGGGTCGGTGCAGACCCGGCCGGCGACGCTCACCCTGCCGGCCCGCACCAGGGCTTCGGCCTGGCTGCGCGAACACGCTCCCCGCTTGCTCAGCACCCGCGCAAGGCCGTGGCTGGCGGTCGCCCTTTCGCCGACGGGCGCAGCGCTGCGACGCTTTCGGTGCGCGCCCGGACGAGGCCCGCGCCTCATTGCGGGGTTCCGTCGTCCTCGGCCCAGATCGCCACCATGCGACGGCCGTCGGCATCGATGCGGCCCCGGTACATGCCGGCGCTGCTGTAGGGCATCGCGATGTTGCCGGTCCCGTCGACGGCGATGACGCCGCCGTCGCCGCCCAGCGCGGGGATGTCCTCGGCCACGACCGACCGGGCGGCCTCGGCCAGGCTCTGGCCGGCCAGGCGCACGCGCGCACAGATCTCGTGGCCGGCACCGGCGCGGATGAACATCTCGCCCCAGCCCGTGGCGGAGACGGCGCAAGCGTGCTCGGCCCAGGTGCCGGCACCCAGCACCGGCACGTCGCCGACACGACCGAAGCGCTTCAGGGTCATTCCCCCGGTGGAGGTGGCCGCGGCCACGTGGCCATTGCGATCGAGCGCCACCGCACCGACGGTGCCGTAGTAGTCGGCGGCGCGCCCGGATACCGCGGCCTGGCGGCCGCTGGCGCGTCGCCGCTCGCCCTCGCGTTCGCGGGCATCCAGATACTGCTGCCAGCGCGCCTCGGTGCGGAACCAGGCGGGTCCGGCGCGCTCCAGTCCGCGGGCACGCGCGAACGCTTCGGCGCCGGCACCGATCATGAACACGTGCGGGGAATGCTCCATCACCGCGCGCGCCGCCAGCACCGGGTTGCGGGTCCGGGTCAGGCCGGCGACCGCGCCGGCCCGGCGGTCATGGCCGGTCATCACCGCGGCGTCCAGGTCGTTTCGTCCTTCGGCGTTGAACACCGCGCCGCGACCGGCGTTGAAGTGCGGCGAATCCTCCAGCATCACAACCGCGACGGTCACGGCGTCCAGGCTGCTGCCACCGGCTGCGAGCACGGCATGGCCGGCATCGAGGGCTGCGCCCAGGTCGGCCTCGATGGCGGCCCGACGCTGCGGCGACAGCTGCGCGGGATCGATGGTGCCGGCACCGCCATGGATGGCGATGGCGATCGGCGCGCCGGCTGCGGCGAGCGCCTGCGGCAGCGCCGCAACCAGCAATGCGGACAGAAAGTGGCGAAGGCAAGGCATCGGGCGGCTCCGGACGGCGATGTGCCGAGTATGCCAGCGCGCGGATGCGCTTCCAGACCCCGACCCGGCCTGGGCACTTCATGAAGCCGCTGCTGCGCCCGCCGATCTTCGTGTCCTCGCGCAGTCTCGGCGCGATCCCGACAGCCTCGCTACGCGTCCACCGCTGTCCGGACGGACGCTGCGCCGCCCTCGCGGCGGAACGCGGTGGCGACCTCAGTCGTGCAAGGCATCCGGAAACCGCAGTCCCACCCGGGTGCCGCGATCCTGCTCGCTGGCCATGCTCACCTGCCAGCCGAAGCGGTCGGACAGTCGTCGCACGATGGTCAGGCCGATGCCATGCCCGGACCGGCCGCTGGCGCGTTCGCTGCGGAAGAACGGCTCGAAAACCCGGTCGAGTTCGTCGGGCGCCATGCCGATTCCGGTGTCGGCCACCTCGATCGAGCCTGCGTCGATGGTCACCACCACCTCGCCGCGCTCGGTGTACTGGCAGGCGTTGCGGATCAGGTTGCCGACCACCACGCCGAACACCCTGGGCGGTGCATGCAGGCGCAGTTGCGCACGTTGCTCCACGCGCAGCACGACCGGACGGTCGGCGAGGCCGGCACGGGCGTTCTCGACCTCCTCGAGCACGACCTCGTTCGCCAGGAAGTCCTCTTCCGGCAGGCCGGTGTCGCTCTCCCGCGCCAGTATCAGGAAGGATTCGATCAGGGCCTCCATGTCGCGTGCCGAGCGCCTGATCCGCTGCAGGTTGCGTTCGGCGAACGGCGTCAGGCCATCCTCGCCCAGCAGCACGTCGCAGGCGATCTTGATCACGGTCAGCGGACTGCGCAGTTCGTGGCTGGCATCGCGCGTGAAGTTGCGCTCGCGCTGCACGAACGCCTGGTTGCGTTCGGCGAAGGTCCGCATCGCCCCGGCCAGGACCTCGACCTCGCCCTCGGCATCCGGCGGCAGGCGGTCGGGACTCAGGTCCTCGAAGGTGGGCTGCTTGGGATCCCAGGCGCGTACCTTGCTGGCCAGCCAGATCACCGGCGAGACCGCTCGTTTGCTGGCCCGGTAGGTCATCCAGACGATAAGGTAGATGGCCACCAGCACGAAGGACAGGGGCACGAACCCGAAGAACAGGGCCAGCCGGTTGACCTGCTCCTGGGCGAACACCAGGTACAGCCGGCCGTGCGGCGTGTCGGAAACGCTGACGATGTCGGTGCGGCCAGCCATCGGCACGTTGCGGAAGCCGGTCGACATGCCCTGAAGCTCGGCCGGCAGCGGCGGGTCGACGGCACGCGGCGGCGACAGGTAGCCGCGCATGTTGTAGGTGTCCGGCAGGGCCGCCTGGGGATCCCGCTGCAGCCGCTCCAGGTAGTGCGCCGCCTCCTCGCTGAGGGCCCGCCGGATGAGCAGGTCCTCGAGCACGAAATAGGCGCCGTAGACGCCCAGCACCGTGGCCATGCCGATCGCGGCGATCTGCAGGAAGAAGGCGGCACGAATGCGTCGCCGCAGGTCCTGCCTGCGGCCGGCCGCCGACCCGGCGACGTCAGCCACCGTTGGCCGGCGTCTCCGCCGCCAGGTCGGCCATGCGGTAGCCGGCACTGTGCAAGGTGTGCAGCAAGGGCCGGTCGAACGGCTTGTCGATGACCTTGCGCAGGTTGTACAGGTGCGAACGCAGGGTGTCGGAGTCGGGCAGCGTGTCGCCCCAGATCTCGCGCTCGATGTCGGCGCGACTGACCACGCGCGGCGATTCCCGCATCAGGATGTTGAGCAGCTTCAGGCCGATCGGCGAGACCGCGAGCTCCCTGCCGCCACGGGTCAGGCGCAGGGTCGCGGTGTCCAGCACGAGGTCTCCGACGGTCAGCACCTCCGCGCTGACCTGGCGCCGGTCGCGGCGGATGAGGGCGCGCAGACGCGCCTCCAGCTCCTGGATCGCGAACGGCTTGACCAGGTAGTCGTCGGCGCCGGCATCCAGGCCGTTGACCTTGTCGTCCAGCGTGTCGCGCGCGGTCAGCATCAGCACCGGGGTGGCCTTCTTGGCGTCCTTGCGAAGGCGGCGGCAGACTTCCAGGCCGTCCATGCCGGGCAGCATCAGGTCCAGCACCACGATGTCATAGCTGTTCTCGATCGCCAGGTGCAGGCCGGTCACGCCATCGGCGGCGTAATCCAGTCCATAGCCCTTGCGCTCCAGGTACTCGCCGACCATTTCGGCGATGCCGCGGTTGTCCTCGACCAGCAGGACCAGCCCCTTGTTCTCGTCACGGATGCTCATTGCGGTGCTTCCCAGGCCCATTCACTTTTGTGAAGGTAGCCCCGGGCAGGTGAGTCCGCCGTGAAGCCGCCGCCCCCCCCCCCCCCCCCCCCCCCCCCCCCCCCCCCCCCCCCCCCCC
>JAHCAT010000024.1 GCA_019634735.1 Lysobacterales bacterium
AGGGCTGAGACACGACGCTAATCAGGTCTGGGAGAGGGCCGGCACCTGCCGTGATCTGCATCGTTGCCGGCCCAGCGGCACGCGCTGGCCAGCGCGGCCATACCCGGGAACCTATTTATATCCAGTGCGTTAGCTGCGGATTTTTTGGGGTACAAAGCGCCCCGGCGGTCGACAGCCCGACCCGGTTCGGGGTCACAAGCCGGCAGCGCGGCGAGCTGCAGAAGTCTCTCCCCCGCCCCCTGCGGCAGGCGGGGAAGGGGCGAAGCGCGATGCCGTCGCAGCGGCGGTGCGCGCCTGGCAGGAGTAGCCGGGCCTGGCTGCGGCGGTGGCCGAGAGACGACGCTGATCAGGACGGGCTGAGCCTCGGCGCCGGCCTGGCCTGGTTCCGCCGACCCGTCGCAGCGAAGCTGCTGTGCAGGACCGCTACCGGTCGCCACCCGCCGGGGGTCGCGGCCCTGTCGTCAGGCAGGTGCCACGCGGCCACGCCCCAGGCGCCGCGCCGGCGGCGCCGGGTCGGCGATCCGGTAACTTCCGGGCGCCAGGTCGCCCAGCTCCCAGCGGTCGACCGCGGTGCGCACCAGGCGCAGGGTCGGCAGGCCGACCGCTGCGGTCATGCGCCGCACCTGGCGATTGCGGCCCTCGCGCAGGCCCAGTTCCAGCCAGGACGTGGGCACGGTCTTGCGGAAGCGCACCGGCGGATCGCGCGGCCACAGCCAGGCCGGCGGCCCGGGCAGGGCGCGCACCTGCGCCGGCCGGGTGCGGCCGTCGTTGAGCTCGACACCCTCGCGCAGGCACGACAGCTGGTCCTCAAGCGGCTCGCCCTCGACCTGCACCAGGTAGGTCTTGGCCTTGCTGTGCCGAGGGTCGGTCAGCCGGTGCGCCACCTCGGCATCGTCGGTGAGCACCAGCAGCCCTTCGGAATCGTGGTCGAGCCGGCCAGCCGGATAGATGCCGGGCAGCGGCACGTGGTCGGCCAGGCAGGGCCGGCCGTCCTGTGCCGTGAACTGGCACAGGACGCCGAACGGCTTGTTCAGCAGGACGATCAGTCGCCGGCCTGGTCCATGCCCTGGCGCAGGATCGCATCGCCCTGCGGCTTCACGAAGCGCAGGGTCATGCGGTCGGATTCGCCGATCGCGCGGTACTTCTCCGGGTCCTCGCCATCGGGCACGCGCAGCGAGGGCGGCAGGGTCCACACGCCGTTGGGATGGTCGGTGGTGTCGGCCGGATTGGCGTTGACCTCGCTGCGGCCGGCCAGTTCGAAGCCGGCGGCGGTGGCCAGGGCGATCACCGATTCCTCGGTCATGTAGCCCGAGCGCGGATTCTCGGCGGCCGCCGAACCCGGCTGCGCGCGGTGCTCGACCACGCCCAGGGTGCCGCCCGGGCGGAGCACGTCGAAGAAGCCCTTGAACATGCCCGGCGCGGCGCCGGAGCCCACCCAGTTGTGGACGTTGCGGAAGGTCAGCACCAGATCGGCGCTGCCGTCCTCGCCGAAGCTCGGCTCGGACAGGGAGAAGGCATGCACGCGGACCGTGCCGTAGACGTCGGCGTTGCCGTCCAGCTTCTCCTGGAAGGCGGCGTTGGTGCGGGTGTAGTAGTCGCGGCCGCTGTCGTTGGCGGCGCTGGCCGGATCGACCACGGCCGCGACCAGGGTGCCGCCGTCCTTCAGGGCCGGCGCCAGCACTTCCGTGTACCAGCCACCGCCCGGGGTGATCTCGACCACGGTGGCGTCGGGGCGGAAGCCGAAGAAGGCCAGCGTCTCGGCCGGATGGCGCCAGGCGTCGCGGGCGCGGTGCTCCTCGGAGCGGTGCGCACCGGCCAGGGCGGCGGCCACCGGGTCGGCCGCGGGTGCGGGTGCGGTCTCGGGTGTCGCAGCCGGCGCGGGCGCGGCCTCCGGGGCCGGCGCGGCCGGGGCCGGGGCCTCCTGGCGGTTGCAGGCGGCCAGGGCCGCGGTCAGGGCGAGCGGGAGCAGAAGACGGTTCAGGGCGGCCATGGCCAGTGCCTCGCAGGGGGGTGGAAACCGGTCGATGAGGCTAGCACAGCGGTGTTAGCCGGCCGTTGCCGCGGGCAGGGTGGCGGGCAGCCGGCAGGCCTCCGGATAAGGCGCCACCTCGTCGCTGTCGCCGGCCGCCTGGGCGGCCTGCTGCGCCCGCCACCAGGCGGGGTCGAACAGGTGGCCGTGGCGGGCCGCAAGGGCCTCGCGCAGGGACGGCGGCACGCCCAGGAAGGTCGGGAATTGCTCGGGAAACACGTCGTCGGGGCCGACATGGAACCAGGGGCCGTCGTGCAGTTCCTCGTCGTCGTGACGGGCGGCCGGAATGGCCCGGAACCGGCACTGCGCCAGCGGACACAGCTCGTCGTAGTCGTAGAACACCACCCGGCCGCCGGCGGTGACCCCGAAATTCTTGGTCAGAAGGTCCCCTGGGAACAGACCGGCGCGCGCCAGGTCTGTGACCGCCTGGCCCCAGTCGAGCAGGGCGGCGCGCACCTGCGCCGGTGGCGCGTCCCGCAGCAAGCGGTCGAGCGGCCGCAGTCGTCGCTGCAGGTAGCAGTGCGACAGCACCAGGTCCTCGCCGTCGACGCGGGCCACCGACGCGCACTGCTGCAGCAGTTCGTCGCGCAGGGCCGGCTCGAAGCGCGCCAGCGGCAGGCGCAGGTCGCGGAACACCTGGGCGTCGAGCAGGCGGCCGGCGCGCTCGTGGTGCAGGACCATGCGGTAGCGCGCGCGCACCTGCTCGGGGGTGCTGTCCTTGGGCGGCGCGAAACGGTCGCGGATGACCTTCACCACCAGCGGATAGTCGCCGGCCACGAACACCGCCATGACCATGCCGCGTTCGCCCTCGGCGTGCCGGAAGCGCGCCTGCGGGCAGCGCTGCAGCCAGGCGTCCAGTGCCCGCCAGCGTTCGGTCTTGCCCTGGCGGGCGCGGCCCAGCACGGTGTAGAGCTCGTCCACCGGCTTGCCGGGCATCAGCTCGGCCAGGAAGCGCACCGCGCCGGCGACCGGCGCCAGGTCGGCCTGGAAGTAGCTGCGGGTGGCGCCGAACAGGGTGGCGATGTCGGGCAGGGCGGTGAGCAGCGCATCCAGGCGCATACCCGCCGGTTCGTTGGCCAGGGCGAGCACCACCGGGCCCGCGTGACGCACGCCCCAGAGCCGGCCGACCAGGTAGGCGCGGCGATCGCGGTACAGCGGCGTAGCCAGGAACTGCGCGCCGACCGGCGCGTCGTCGCCCCAGGCCGCTAGACGTCCGGGCAGGCGTTCGGCGGCGGCGCGCAGGCAGCGCCCGCGATCCTGCCAGGGCAGGGCCGGCGCCAGCGCGTCGAGCAGCCGATCGAACAGCCCGGCGGCATCCGGCCCGCCGTCCAGGCTCAGCAGCTCGGCCCGCGGCGCCGGGCCGGCGGCATCGGCGCCGGCCAGGAAGGCCAGCGAGGCGTCGATGCCGCGACTGCCCAGGCTGCGGCGCAGCAGGGAGTTGTGGAAGGTGTGCAGCAGCGCGCGGTCGGCCATGTCGGCGCTGCGCCGCGCGATCAGGCTGCGCATCGCGCGCCACAGGCCGCGGGCGCGCAGGCGGTCGTCGAGCCGGCGGTCGAGGCGGGCCAGGGTCTCGCGCACCAGCACGTCGTACAGGTCGATGCGTTCCACTGCATCGCGACCGGCGCCCGGCCAGTCGCGTCGCGCGAAGCGCCGGGCGGCACGCCGCGTCAGGTCGCCGAAGCGGCCGTCGTAGTCGGCGAAACCGTCGATCACCAGGCCGGCAGCCGCCTCGACCTGGGCCAGGTGGACGGGCGGCGCGGGCGATGGCGGGCGTAAGGACATGGCCCGCCGATGGTATCGGGCCGGTGCCCGGCGCCGCGCGGCGCCGGGAGACGGACGTCTAGCAGCTTGTTGAAGAACGACCGTCCTGGTCGTTTTTCAAGTCTCCCGTCCGGCGCAGGTCCGGACGCGATCCCGTCGAACCAACTGCTTACGCACCTGCTTCGCCGAGCGGCCATCCATGGCCGCCGCCAGCAGGCTGTTTTTCAACAGCCTGCCAGCCCCGCCGGGCGGCGGGGCCGGGGACTCACATGGCGGCGATCACGCCGTCGCCGAACTCCGAACAGCGCACCTCGGTGGCGCCGTCCATCAGGCGCGCGAAGTCGTAGGTGACGCGCCGGCTGGCGATCGCGCCGTTCATGCCCTTGATCACCAGGTCGGCGGCCTCGGTCCAGCCCATGTAGCGCAGCATCATCTCGCCGGACAGGATGACCGACCCGGGGTTGACCTTGTCCAGCCCGGCGTACTTGGGCGCGGTGCCGTGGGTGGCCTCGAACACAGCATGGCCGGTGACATAGTTGATGTTGGCGCCGGGCGCGATGCCGATGCCGCCGACGCAGGCGGCCAGCGCGTCGGACACGTAGTCGCCGTTGAGGTTCATGGTGGCGATCACGTCGTACTCGGCCGGCCGGGTAAGGATCTGCTGCAGGAAGGCGTCGGCGATCACGTCCTTGATGACGATGCCGGCGCCCGGCTTGCCGTCCGGGATCACGTGCCAGGGGCCGCCGTCCAGCTCGACCGCGCCGTAGAAGTCGCGCGCCACCTGGTAGCCCCAGTCGCGGAACGCGCCCTCGGTGAACTTCATGATGTTGCCCTTGTGCACCAGGGTCACCGACTTGCGGCCTTCCTTGATCGCATAGCCGATGGCGCTGTGCACCAGGCGCTCGGTGCCCAGGTAGCTGACCGGCTTGATGCCGATGCCGACCTGCACCGGCAGCTCACGCGCGCCCATGCCGATGCCTTCCAGCTGCGCCTGCCAGGTGGCATTGCGCTCGGCGGTACCGAACCGGATCTTGCCAAGGTCCTTGGCGAAGTGCTGGGCCAGGAAGTCCAGCACCGCCTGGGCGTCCGGCGAGCCGCCCGGATACTCGATGCCGGCGTAGATGTCCTCGGTGTTCTCGCGGAAGATGGTCATGTCGACCTTGCCCGGGTCGCGAACCGGGCTGGGCACGCCGTCGAACCAGCGCACCGGCCGCAGGCACACGTACAGGTCGAGCAGCTGGCGCAGCGCCACGTTCAGTGAACGGATGCCGCCGCCGACCGGCGTGGTCAGCGGACCCTTGATGGAAACCAGGTAGTCGCGGCAGGCCTCGACCGACTCGTCGGGCAGCCAGGTGCCGGTCTGGTTGAACGACTTCTCGCCAGCCAGCACCTCCATCCAGTGGATCTTGCGCTTGCCGCCATAGGCCTTGGCGACCGCGGCGTCGAGCACGCGCACGCTGGCGCGCCAGATGTCCGGACCGGTGCCATCGCCCTCGATGAACGGGATGATCGGCTGGTCCGGGACGGACAACCGCCCCTGGCTGATCGTGATCTTCTCGCCGCCCTGCGGCGGGGTGGCAGTGGTCTGGGTCATGCGGGCTCCAGGCAAGTGGCCGCGCCGGCCGCGGTCGGCCGGGCGCTGGGCCTGCCATTGTCGCGGTTCCGGGCGGCGGGGTGAAGCGCGGCCGTCGACTGGCCCGGGTGTTTGAACCTGGCTTCACGGCCTGCGGGCAGGCTGGTCCCCCGTCCTGCCCTGGAGCCCCGCGATGAAACGCGCCCTGTTCGCCCTGTCCCTGCTCGCCACCACGTTGTTGCCCACCGCCGCGAGGGCAACCGCCGCCGATGCGCCCCACGTGCTGGTGGTGGTCAGCAGCGAGGGCCGCGAGGGCGGCCGCAGCCGGCCCGGCTTCGAGATGGACGAGCTGGCCCAGGCCTGGCTGATCTTCCACGACAACGGCCTGGCGGTGACCCTGGCCAGTCCGGCCGGCGGGCCAGTGGAGGCCGACCGCTTCGATCCGGAGGCGCCCTGGAACGCCCGCCTGCTGGCGTTGCCGGAGGCGGCGGCGGCGCTGGCCGACACCCGGGCCACCGCCTCGCTGGACGCCGACGGCTTCGACGCCGTCTACGTGGTCGGCGGCAAGGGCGCGATGTTCGACCTGCCGCGCGACGCCGCGCTGGCCCGGCTGATCGGCGCCGTGCACGACGCCGGCGGCGTGGTCGCCGCGGTCTGCCACGGCCCGGCGGCCCTGGCCGAGGTGCGCCTGGCCGACGGCAACCTGCTGGTCGCGGGCCGCGCCCTGACCGGCTTCAGCAACGAGGAGGAGGCGGTGTTCGGCAAGCGCTGGGCGCCGGAGTTTCCCTGGCTGCTGGAGGACGCCCTGCGCGAACGCGGCGCGCGCTGGCAGGAGGCGCCGCTGATGATGCCGAAGGTGGTGGTCGACGACCGCCTGGTCACCGGTCAGAACCCCTATTCGACGCCGGCCCTGGCCGAGACGGTGATTCGCACGCTGGGCCGCGCGCCGGTGGCCCGCACGCCGTGGCGCGAGGAGCGGGCGATGGCCCTGGTGCAGCGCCTGCTGGCCGCCGAGGGCGACGCCGCACGCGCCGAACTCGCCGCCGACCCGGCCGGCCACCATGTCGAGCTGATCGGCCTGCTCGGCTACTACCAGTTGCAGGCCGCGCAGGCCGATGCCGACGTGGCGCGGGCCCGGGCGATCATGGAACTGGCGCGCCCGCACATGGACGAGCCGCGCCTGGACGTCGGCATCGCCGACGCCCACTGGCGGCTGGGCGAGGCGGACCGCGCCCAGGCCCTGCTGGACACGGTGCTGGCGGCCCATCCCGACCTGCGCGAAGCTGCCGAGCTGAAGGCCCGCCTGGACGAGTGAACGCCGTGCCGCCCGAACCCCTGAGCGTGCTGGTCGTGGAGGACAGCCTGCCCCTGCGGCGCGGCATCGCCGAGCTGTTCGAGCGCCACGGCCACCGCGCCGACTTCGCGGCCGACGGCCGCACCGGCCTGCGCCTGGCCCTGGCCAGCCCGCCCGACGTGCTGGTGCTGGACCTCGGCTTGCCCGGCCTCGACGGCCTGGCCCTGTGCGCGCAACTGCGCGCACAGTGCGACCGCCACGTGCCGGTGCTGATGCTGACCGCCCGCGACACCCTGGCCGACAAGCTGGCCGGCTTCGACGCCGGCGCCGACGACTACCTGGTCAAGCCGTTCGCCGGCGACGAGCTGCTGGCGCGCTGCCTGGCGCTGTCGCGCCGGCACCGGGTCGGCGAACCGCACGCCCTGGTGGTCGGCTCGCTGCGCATCGACCGGCGAACCGGCCTGGCCAGCCGGCACGGCCGGCCGCTGGCGCTCACCGCCCTGCCGTACCGCCTGCTGCTGGCCCTGGCCGAGGCCTGGCCGCGGGCCCTGACCCGCTCGGAACTGGTGCAGCGGCTGTGGGGCGAGGAGGCGCCGCCCTCGGATCCGCTGCGCTCGCACCTGTACCTGCTGCGGCAGGCGCTGGACCGGCCGTTCGAGCGGCCGATGCTGCTCACGGTGCAGGGCGTCGGCTTCCGGTTGGACGGCGATGCCTGAGCCCGCCCGCCCCCGGCGCCAGCTGCGCCGTCGCATCCTGCTGGCCTTCAGCGGCTTCACCGTGCTGCTGGCCCTGGCGTTCGGCTTCTTCGCGGCGGTGATGGTGTACGCGGTCGAGGACGCCCTGATTGCCGGCCTGATCGACGACGAGGCGCGCTGGCTGCAGGACGAACACGCGCGACGCGGCGCGTGGCCGGCGCCGCGGGTGCCGTTCATCGCGCGTCACGACGACCCGGCCGGGTTCCCGGCCGACCTGGCCCGTGCCTGGCGGGCCGAACCCTGGCGCACCGAGTTTCCCGGCGAGCAAGGTCGCCACTACCACCTGAAGATCCTGCAGGCGGAGGAGGGGCCAGTCGGCTGGCTGGTCGCCGAGGTCAGCGGCCAGCTCGCGGTACGGCCGATGCGCGCCAAGCTGCTGCGCATCCTGGCCGGGGTCGGTGCCGTCGCGGTGATCCTCGCGCTGGCCCTGGGCTGGCTGCTGGCGCGTCGGACCAGCGCGCCCCTGGTGCGCCTGGCCGACCAGGTGGCGGGGTTGTCGCCCGACGCCCTGCCCGAGCGTCTCGACGGTCGCTGGCCGGACGACGAGGTCGGCGTGCTGGCACGCGGCCTGGACGGACTGCTCGGTCGCCTGCACCGTTTCGTCGAGCGCGAGCGGGCGTTCACCCGCGATGCCAGCCACGAGCTGCGCACGCCGCTGGCGGTGATCCGCAGCGCCGCCGAGCGGTTGTCCGCGCAGCCCGGCCTGGACGCCGCGGCGCGCCGACGGCTCGACGACCTGCGGCAGTCGGCGGCGCAACTGGAGGGCACCGTGGCCAGCCTTCTGGCGCTGGCGCGCGAGCTGCCGGCCGAACCGGCGCCGGCGCCGCCGGTCGCCCTGCTGCCCCTGCTCGAGCGCGCCGTGGTCGACCAGGCGCCGCTTGCCGGCGAGCGGCCGGTGACGGTGCGCATCGCGGTCGGCGCCGACGCCCGCGCCCACCTGCCCGGCGACGTGCTGGCGATCCTGCTCGGCAACCTGGTCGGCAACGCGCTGGCGCATACGCCGGCCGGCGAGGTCCGCATCGACGTCGACGACGGCCACCTGCGCATCGACAACCCGGGCTGGCCGCTGGACGACGCGGGCGGCGCACCCGGGCAGGCCGGCGTGCGCCGACCCGGCAGCCCGGGTCAGGGCTTCGGCCTGGCGATCGTCTCCCGTCTGTGCCGCCGCCACGCCATCGACCTGGCGATCGGGACGCTGTCCTCCGGCGTGGTGCGGACCCGGCTGGCCCTGGCGCCGACCGCCAGGGCTGGCGAGCCTCCCGCCCCGGCCGACGCCTGAGCCCGCCGACTGTTCCGGCCCTCTCCGCTGAAGACTCATCGCGCCGCCCCCTCCCCAGCACGCCGGAAAGGGAATGCCCGGTGCCCCGGCACCGGCGGCTGTTGCGACCGGCAGGGGTCGGCGAGGCTGTTGGCTTGGCAGTGCCGCCCAGAGGCAACAGCGTTGGGGTCAGTGCCAGAGCCCCAGGATCAGCGCGATCAGCAGGAACTGGCCGACGTGGTAGCCGGCGTCGATCAGCCACAGGGTGAGGCTGCGCTGCGAGAACAGGTAGTTGATGCCGTAGCTGGTCGCGACCAGCAGCACACCGACCACCAGGCCCAGGTGCAGGGCGGGACGCAGGGCCGGCGCCGGGCCGAGCAGCAGGGCCATCGCGTAGCTGGCGACCAGGGCCAGCACGAAGGCGCCGCCGAACACCTTGGCCGGATGGCCTGCCTTGGCCAGGTCGATGCCGGCCTCGCGCATCCACAGATTGCCGAGCAGGGGCGGCGCGTACCACAGCCCACCCAGCACGAAGGCCGACACCGCGGCGGCCAGCACCGCCAGGTGGTTCACCTGCGAAAGATCGAACATGGCCGCAGCCCTCCCGTCCGTGATCCCCCGCTGGTGATTCCAGTCCCGTGGCGGTCGCGGGACAACGCCGACGCGCGCCCGCTCAGGGCAAGGCCGCGTTGTCGTCGCCGCCGGGCGGACGCCGCGCCGCGATCCAGGCCTCCAGATGCTCGTCGAGCACCGACAGCGGCACCGAGCCCAGCGCCAGGATGGTGTCGTGGAAGGCCCGCAGGTCGAAGGCCTCGCCCAGCTCGCGCTCGGCGCGGGCGCGATGCTCGCGGATGCGGATCTCGCCGAGCTTGTAGGACAGCGCCTGGCCGGGCCAGGAGATGTAGCGGTCGATCTCGGTGGTCACCTCGTGCTCGGACAACGCGGTATGGCCGGCCATGAAGTCGAGCGCCTGCTGGCGGCTCCAGCCCATCGCGTGCATGCCGGTGTCGACCACCAGGCGCGCCGCGCGCCACATCTCGTAGGTCAGCCGGCCGAAGTCCTCGTAGGGCGTGCGGTAGATGCCCATCTCCTTGCCCAGGTATTCGGCGTACAGCGCCCAGCCCTCGCCGAACGCCGAGATGTAGCTGGTGCGCCGGAACAGCGCCTGCTCGCCCTGTTCCTCGGCCAGCGCCGCCTGCAGGTGATGGCCGGGCACCGCCTCGTGCAGGGTCAGCGCCGGCAGGTTGTACAGCGGCCGCGCCGGCAGATTGTGGGTGTTGACCCAGTACCAGCCCGGCTCGTTGCTGCCCGGCGGCGCCCCTGCATAGCGGCCGGCGGTGTAGAACGGCGCGATCGCCGCCGGCACCGGGGCGACCCCGTAGGGGCGGCGCGGCAGCAGGCCGAAATAGCGCGGCAGCTCGGCGTCGACGCGCTTGGCGATGTCGCGCGCGTGCATCAGCAGCTCGTCGGCGCTGCTTGCGTAGAAGCGCGGGTCGCTGCGCAGGTGGCCGATGAAGTCGGTCAGCTCGCCGTCGAAATCGAGTCCATCGAGGATCGCCTGCATCTCGGCGCGGATGCGTGCGACCTCGCGCTGGCCGACCGCGTGGATCTCCCTGGGCGTCAGGTCGAGGGTGGTGTATTCGCGGATCTGCGCGCGGTACCAGGCCTCGCCGTCGGGCAGGTCGTGGGCGGCGATGGTCGTGCGGGCGCCGGGAATGTAGGTGTCGCGAAGGAACGCGGCGACCCGCGCATAGGCCGGCACCACGCCGTCCATGATCAGCTCGCGCGCGCGCGCCTGCAAGGCGGCGCGATCGGCTTCAGGCCAGGCCGCCGGAAGACGCGCCAGCGGGCCCCAGAACACGCTGTCCTCGGCGCGCGCGACCTCGGCATGGCTGGCGGCGGCGGCGTCGCGCCCGGCCATCACCACCTGCGGCACGGTGCGCCCATCCTCGAGGCCGGCGCGCAGGTTGTCGAGCTGCTGGTCGAAATGGCGGGGAACGTCCGCCAGCAGTGACAGCCAGGCCTCGGCATCGGCGCGCGTCGCGATCGCGGTGCGGTCGGGCAGCATGGCGAGGTTGCCGAAGAAGCTGGAGTCGCTGTTCATCGGCATCTGCCAGCCGTTCAGCTCGATGTCGGCGATGTAGCCGTCGAGCTGGCCGAGCAGGATGGTGCGGTCGATGCGCGCAGCGACCGAGAGGTGCTCCGGGTCGATCGCGTGCAGCTCGTCGCGGAATTCCTGCCAGGCATGCAGCCGCCGCTGCTGGGCTGCCGGCGAGACGTCGGTCAGGCGGTCGGGTGCGCGGCGCTTGCCGTCGATGCCGGGCAGGTAGGGGAACTCGCCGCTGCGGAACGCCCACTCGCGGTCGATCAGGGCACGCAGCGCGGCGTCGCCCTGGGCGGCGCCGGCCAGGCCAGGCAGCAGGAGAAGCAGGGACAGGCACAGCGCGGCGGTCGGTCGCATCGGTCGGTCTCGGCGGTCGGGTGGACCAGCATAGCCGGCGGGGCCGCGCCGACAGGCTGCTAACCTGCCGGCCATGTCCGCCACCCGGCCCGCCCCCGCCCCGTCCTGGCGCCCCAGGCTGGGGTCTGTGCTGGCCGTTCTGGCCGCCCTGGCGACACTTGCAACATCCCCCGCACAGGCCGCCCAAGCCGGCCTGGACACCCTGGACGCCGATGCCCTGCGCCGCATCGCACGCGACAGCGAACGCAGCGATCCCGTCCGGGCGCGCGCGGCGGTCGATGCGCTGCTTGCGCGGGCGGCGCCCGGCGATGCCGCCGCGCTGGCCGAGGCGCGTATCCAGACCGCGCGGATAAGCCACTACGAAGGCGACGCGCCGGGCGCCCAGGGACAGCTCGACCATGCCCTGGACCTGCTCGGTGAGGCGGGCGACCCCGGCCTGCGCGGCCAGGCCCTGCACTTCACCGCGGTCGTGCAATCGGAGCGGGGCGGCGATCACGGCCGGGGCCTGCTGGCCGGTGGACAGGCGCTGGCGCTCTATGCCGCGCTCGACGATCCGGTGGCCCAGGGCCGGGTGCACAACACCCTGGCCCAGCTCCACCTGCGCCAGCATCAGCCGGCCCGGGCCCGCAGCCACGTGAACGCCCTGCGCGCGTTCGCCGACGGGACCGGCGATCCGGCCCTGGCCGTGGCCGCCCTGCTGCGGCGCGGCGACCTGCGCTACGAGGAAGGCGCCGACCCCGAACCGCTGTTCCGCCAGGCGCTGGCACGCGCCGTCGCCGCCGGCGAGCACGCTGCAGCCGGCGAGGCGGCGCAGCGGCTGTCGCGACAACGCTCGATCCATGGCGACGTCGAGGGCGCACGCGACCACCTGCGCAGGGCCAGGATGCATCTGCAGGAGGCCGGACAGGCCGGCCAGCTCGCGGTGCTCACCTACAACGAGGCGACACTGGCCGAGCGCGCCGGCGACCATGCCGACGCGCTGGCACTGTACCGGCGCACCCTGGCCGAGGCGACCCGACCCCTGCCCTCGCCCCTGCGTGTCTACGCCTGGCTGGCGATCGAGCGCCTGGCCGGCGACGCCGAAGCCGCCGCCGCCCGCGAGGCCGGGTACCGCGAGGCCGAACTGCTCGGCCAGCCGGTGCCGCTGGCCTTCGCGCTGTCCGCGCATGCTGCGCATGCGCTCGAACAGGGCGATGCCAGCCAGGCGCGCAGCCTGCTGGAACGCGCCTGGGCGGACCTGCCGCCAGCGCCGGGCTTCGAGATCGAACGCCACCTGCGGCGGCTGGATGCCTGGACCGCCCTGGTCGCCGGCGACCTGCTCGAGGCGCAGGCGCGTCTGGCGGCCCTGGATACGCTGTTCGCCATGCGCGAGGAGGGCGACATCGGCGGCATCGCCGCCGCGGTGCGCGGCGCATTCGAAGAGATCGCGGCGGGGCATGGCGATGCCCGAACGGCTTTCGCACGCACGCAGTTGCGTGGACTCGGCGAGGCGCCCGCTGCGCCCCGCCGATGGCCGGCGTGGTGGCCGCTGCCGCTGCTGGCCGGGGCCCTGGCACTGGTGGCCCTCGGTGCCGTGCGCCGACACGGGCAACGGACACGTCGGGCCGAGGGCCAGGCGGCATAGCGGGGCTGCACGCGGTCTACCATCGCCGCTTGCCCGACACCGATGACCGCCCATGCCCCGGACCGCCCTGCTGCCCACCGTCCTGATCCTGTTCCTTGTCGCCAGCCTGTCGCGCCCCGGCCTGGCCGCTGAAGACGCCGGCCGCTACGTCCGTCAGCCCGACATCCACGGCGATACCGTGGTGTTCACCGCCGAGGGCGACCTGTGGACCAGCCTGGTGACCGGCGGCCCGCCGCGCCGGCTGAGCACGCATGCCGGCGACGAGAGCCGGGCGGCGATCGATCCGGACGGACGCCGGGTCGCTTTCTCGGCCAGCTACGACGGCCCGCTGGAGGCCTACGTGATGCCGCTGGCCGGCGGTGCGCCGCGCCGGCTCAGTTTCGAGTACGGCCGGGCCCTGGTGGTTGGCTGGACGCCGGCCGGCGAGGTGCTCTACGCGACCGCCAGCAGCAGCGGCCAGACCTGGTCCCCGGTGCTGGTGGCGGTCGATCCGGATTCGCTGGCGCGGCGCATCCTGCCGGTGGCCGATGCCGGCGACGGCGTCGTCGACCCCTCCGGCCGCTGGCTGTACTTCGTCCGCTTCGGCCTGGGCGCGACCAACGACAATGCGGTCGGCTACCGTGGCGGCGCGCTGTCGCAGCTGTGGCGGCTGGACCTGGCCGGCGCGGGCGAGGCGCAGCGCATCGGCCCGACCGAGGCCAACCTGCGCCAGCCGCAGTGGTGGAGCGGCCGCCTGCTGCTGATCGCCGACCTCGACGGCCGCGACAACCTGTGGTCCCTGGATGCCGACGGCGGCGACCCCCGGCCGCTCACCGCCCATCGCGACTTCCCGGTGCGCAGCGTCAAGGTGCACGGCAACCGCGCCGTCTACCAGCACGGCGGCGACCTGCGCGTCCTGGACCTGGTTGCTGGCGACGACCGCCGGCTGCCCATCCACCTGCCCAGCGATTTCGAGCAGCGCCGCACGCGCTGGCTGGAATCGCCGCTGCGCTGGCTGGAGGGCACCGCCTTCGCGCCGGCCGGCGACCAGGTGGCGGTGCTGGCGCGCGGCCGCGTGCTGCTGGCCGGGCTGGGCAGCCGGCGCCAGGTCGAACTGGCGGCCCCGGATGGCGTGCGCCTGCGCAGCCCGGTGCTGTCGCCGGACGGCCGCTTCGTGTACGCGGTGGCCGACGGCAGCGGCGAGGAGGAGATCTGGCGCTTCCCGGCCGACGGCAGCGGCGGCGCCCAGGCGCTGACCAGCGACGGCGGCATCCGGCGCTGGAACCTGTACCTGTCGCCCGATGGCCGGCGCCTGGCCCACGACGACAAGCGCGGCCGCCTGTGGCTGCTCGACCTGGACAGCGGCCGCAACCGGCTGATCGACGACGGCGGCCCGGACGGCAACGAGGGTCATGCCGAGGTCGCCTGGTCACCGGACAGCCGGCACCTGGCCCTGGTGCGCGCCACCGGCGCCAGCGGCCGTGGCCGCATCGGCCTGTACGCGGTCGACGCCGGCCGCCTGGAGTGGCTGACCAGTGACCGCTACGAGTCGGGATCGCCGGCGTTCAGCCCGGACGGGCGCTGGCTGTGGTTCCTGTCGCAGCGCGAGTTCCGGCTCGCCAACGGCTCGCCCTGGGGCGACCGCAACACCGGTCCGTTCTTCGACCAGCGCACCCGCCTGTACGCCCTGGCCCTGCAGCCCGGCCTGCGCTTCCCGTTCCAGCCGCCCGACGAGCTGGCGGCGCCCCCGGCCGACAAGGAGGCCGAGCAGGGCACCCGCCCGCGCGGCGGCGGACAGGGCGCGGCGGCCATTCCAGGGCCGGTCTGGGACGGCCTGGCCGGGCGCCTGTACGAGGCGCCGCTGCCGGCCGGCAACTGGCGGCGACTGCGGATCGGCAAGGACCGCCTGTTCGCGCTCGACCGCAACGGCGGCAATACCGCGCTCAAGACCTTGGCCATCGACGACAAGGGCGGCAGCCCGGTCACCCTGATGGCCAACGTCGCCGACTACGACCTGTCCGCCGACGGCGGCAGGCTCTACATCCGCACGCCCGGCAGCGGCGAGCGCGATCCCGGGCGCATCCACATCGTCGAGGCCGGCGGCAAGCTGCCCGACGACCTCGACAAGGCCACCGTGCGCCTGGACGACTGGCGCCTGCGCATCGACCCGGCCGCGGAATGGCGGCAGCTGTTCGCCGATGCCTGGCGCATGCACCGCGACCACTTCTTCGACGCCGGCCTGCGGGGAATCGACTGGCGCGCCGTGCGCGAACGCTACCAGCCGATGCTGGTGCGCATCGATGACCGCGCCGCGCTCGACGACCTGTTCGCGCAGATGATGGGCGAGCTGGGCGCCCTGCACTCCCAGGTGGTGCCGGGCGATGCCCGCACCGGCAGCGAGGGCGCCCAGGCCGGTTTCCTGGGCGGCCGCTTCGAGCCGGTCGCCGACGGCTGGCGGATCGTGCACATCCACCGGGGCGATCCGGAGCTGCCCTCGGTCGCGGCGCCGCTGGCGGGGCCCGGCGTCGACGCCCGGGTCGGCGACGTGATCACCGCCGTCAACGGCCAGGCCGCCGCCGGCGTCCGCGACCTGTCCGACCTGCTGCGCCAGCAGGCCGGCCGCCAGGTGCTGCTGGCCCTGCGCCGCGACGGCAGCGCGCCGCTGCGCACCGTGGTGGTGCCGGTCGATGCCCAGCGCGAGGCGCAACTGCGCTACGGCGACTGGGTGCAGGGCCGCCGCGAGCGCGTCGAGCAGGTCGGCGCCGGCAGGATCGGCTACCTGCACCTGCAGGCCATGGGCGGCAACGACATGGCCGCCTTCGTGCGCGAGTTCTACGCCCAGTACGAGCGCGAGGGACTGATCATCGACGTGCGCCGCAACCGCGGCGGCAACATCGACAGCTGGATCATCGAAAAGCTGCTGCGTCGGGCCTGGGCGTTCTGGCAGCGACCGTCCGGCCAGCCCTACACCAACATGCAGCAGACCTTCCGCGGCCACCTTGTGGTGCTGGTCGATGCCCTGACCTATTCCGACGGCGAGACCTTCGCAGCCGGCGTCAAGGCGCTCGGCCTGGGCCCGCTGGTCGGCACCCGCACCGCCGGCGCCGGCGTCTGGCTGAGCGACGGCAACCGCCTGGTCGATGGTGGCCGCGCGCGGGTCGCAGAGTTCCCGCAGTACGGGATGGACGGCGAATGGCTGATCGAGGGCCGCGGCGTCGAACCGGACCTGGTGGTGGACAATCCGCCGCGCGCCAGCTTCGGCGGAGAGGATGCCCAGCTGGAGGCGGCGCTCGCCCTGCTGCGCGACCGCCTGACGCGCGAGCCGGTGCCGCCGCTGCGGCCGCGCCCGGTGCCGCCGTTGCCGCCGTTGCCGCAACGCCCCTGAATCCCGGAGATCCCATGCGACTGTCCTTGAGCACCTGGCCGCAGGTCGAGGCCTACCTGGCCCGCTCCACCGGCGTCATCGTGCCGATCGGCTCGACCGAACAACACGGCCCGAACGGCCTGGTCGGCACCGACGCGATCTGCCCGGAACACCTGGCCTGGAGTGCCGGCGAACGCGCCGGCATCCTGATCGCGCCGACCCTGTCGATCGGCGTCGCCCAGCACCACCTGGGCTTTCCCGGTTCGCTGACCCTGCGCCCGACCACCCTGATCGCCGTGCTGGAGGACGTGGTCGCTTCGCTGGCGCGGCACGGATTCAGGGACCTGTACTTCCTCAACGGCCATGGCGGCAATGTCGCCACCGTGCAGGCGGCGTTCGCGCAGATCCATGGCCGCCACAGCCTGGCCGGCACCGCCAGCCCGCTGCGCTTGCGCCTGGCCAACTGGTACCTGGGCCGGCGCGTGCAGGCGCTGTCGCGCGAGCTGTTCGGCGACCGCGAGGGCAGCCATGCCACGCCCTCGGAGATCTCGCTGACCTGGCACGCGCATCCCGACCGCGCGCAGCCGATGGTCTTCGACCCGGAAGTCGCGCCGACCGGCACCATCGCCGACGCCGCCGACTACCGCGCGCGCTTCCCGGACGGCCGGATCGGCTCGGCACCCGGCCTGGCCAGCGTCGTCGCCGGCGCCCGCCTGTACGAGGCCGGCGTCGAGGACCTGCTGGAGGATTACACGGCGTTCCTGGCCGGCTGATCGGGGCGCGTCACGGCGTCCCGCCGCCGTGGAACCAGGTCTCGGCGCCGCGCAGGTGCCAACGCCGGTCGCCGTCGGCCAGCTCCAGGGCCGCCTTCAGGCGGCCCCAGGCCATCAGCAGCGCGCCGCTGGGTCCGCCCTGCCCGAGCCGAAGCCGGGCATGGACATCGAAGCGGTCGTTGCGCGCATGCAGAGGCGCCAGCTCCAGGGCACGGCCGTCCAGGCGAACTCGACCGTCGAGCCGCGCCGGACCCGAATCGACCAGGCGCAGGGTCCAGTCCGGGAACTGCCGGAGCGGGCCGAACAGGCCGAGCAGCAGGGCCACGTCGCTGGCCTGCGCGCTCAGCGTGGAATCGATCTTCAGCGGGCGCTGCCAGCCGACCTGGCCGGTGCGCAGACGGAAGTCCGCCGACCAGGGCCGGGCGCGCGCGCGCCGGCCATCCTCGTGGCCCTCGACCTGATCGAGGCGGACGGTGGTGCCGGCGAGGTCGAACTGGCGACGGGCCAGGTCGAGGCGGCGCAGCCGGGTGTCGACCGCCAGTTCGCCCTGCAGGTGGACCTGGCCCAGGGTCATCCGGACCTGCTGGCCGCGCAGGACGATCCGGCCACTGCCGACCTCGCCCTCGGCATCGAGCCGGAGATCGCCGGACAGTACGCCCCGGCCGCCATCGAGCACGATTCCACCCGGCGGCAGGTAACGGTTGTAGACGCGCAGGTCCGGCACCAGGGCGTCGTCGAAGCGCAGCCGGGCCTGGATGTCATGGCCAGCGCGCGCCAGGTCGGCCGGCAACGTGAGGTCCAGACGCAGGTCGCGGCCCAGCACATAGGCCTGCTCCGCGGCGTCGGCCGGACGCAATTCAAAGCGGTCGACCACCAGGGCCGCCAGCGCCTGCGGTCCGTTGGGGCCAGGTTCGATGTCGACCCGGGCGTGGGCCTGGCCGCTGAAGCGGTTGTCGAGCACGGCGATCCGGGCATCCAGCGCCGGCACCAGGAGCTGGCTGCCCGGGGCCAGCGCGCCCGACGCGATGCGCAGCGCCGCCTCGACGCGACCGGCACCCTCCAGGGCCAGCCAGGGCAGGTTGCCGAGCAGCGGTTGCAGCCAGTGCAGGCGCTCGAAGTGCCAGTGCAGGTCGACCCCGCCATCGATCCGCGCGAGCTGGTGCGCCGGATCGCGGTCGATGCTGCAGCTCGGACCCAGCCCGGGCTGGTCGGCCGGGGCCGCCACGCAGGCGAACGGCAGGTGGCGACCGGCCAGGTCCAGCGTCGCGTCCAGTCGTCCGCCGTCGCCGGGCGGCGGCGGCAGGTGCAGTTCCAGTCGCACCGCTTCGGGCAGTACCGACAGCGCCATCCGGCCCTCGGCCCGCCAGGTCTGCTGGTCGGACCGGAGATCGGCGGCCAGCGGCAGGCGCAGGGCCAGGGAGCCACCCGGCGCCAGCGCCCCGCCGTCAAGGGTGAGGTCGAGCTGCAGTTCGCCCGGCGCCGGGCCACCCGGTCGCTGCGCATCCAGCGACTCCAGGCGGCTGCGCCAGCGACCAGCCTCGTCGAGGTGCACCGCCAGTCCCGGCGTACGTCCCGACAGCCGCAGGCGGGCATCGGCAAGACCCAGGCGGGACAGCCCCGGCGCCCGTTCGCGCCGGTGTGCCGGCAGCGCGAAGTCCGCCATGATCTCCGCCCCGTCGAGCAGGACCTGGTCGTGCTGACGCAGGCGGGCGCCGTGCAGGCTGCCGCTCGAGGGCAGGATCTCCAGTGGACCTCCGCGAAGCTGCTTGCTGATCCCGAACCGGACCTGGCCGACCCCGTCGAGGAACAGGGGACCGGCGCGCAACATGGCCAGCGAATCGGTGGCGATCAGAGGGAACCTCAGGATCCAGCCACCCGGACGTGACGCCGCTGGCAGACGGTCGTGCTCGACCTGGTCGAACTCGAAATCGACCTGGTGCGCCTGCAGCATCGGAATTTGCAGGGTGCGGGCCAGCAGGGGCAGCAGCGCGATGCGGCCGCCGACCCGCGCCGCATGGCCGCGCCAGACGATGCGTCGCTGGTGGCCGCCGACCTGCACACGCCACAGCCAGGCCTGTCCCGGCCACAGGGTCAGGCCATGCCGCCACTGCATCGTGAACGCCTCGGGCTTGCGGTTGACCAGCCGTTCCGCCAGGCCGGTGTTGAGCGCGAGGTTGCCGACCAGCAGCCAGGCCAGCCAGGCGACGGCCAGTACCCACAGGACCCGGCGCAATCGCCGAATGGCCGATTTCCCGTTCATCGACGCCCCTCCCGTGGCCGCCTCATGGTACGCGGGACAGGGCCCCCGGGCCGCATGCGCTTGTCGAGCGGCCGATCCGCCCCAAGATCGGCACGATGAACGTGCTGCGCGGCGACCGCATCGACCCCAACGCCCACCTGCTGGCCCGACGCCACGCTGCGCGGGACCGGTACCGGGTCGGCCAGGCGATCGGCCAGACCGTGGTGGTGCTGGCCCTTTTGTGGTGGCTGCATGCGATCCGCGAGATCGGCGACCTGGCCATGGCCTGGGCGGCGATCCGGCCGGGCGATCCGGCCGGCCTGGTCGGCGTGGTCACCGGGCCGCTGCTGCATGGCTCCTGGGGTCACCTGGTCAGCAACACCCTGCCCCTGCTGATCCTCGGCTCGATGGCGCGCTACGCCTACCCGCGCGCCCTGCTGTGGGCGCTGCCGCTGATCTGGCTGGCCTCCGGCCTGGGCACCTGGCTGCTCGGCCGGCCGTCCCTGCACCTGGGTGCCAGCGGCGTCGCGCACGGCCTGATGTTCTTCCTGTTCGTGGTCGGCCTGCTGCGCCGCGACCGGCTGGCGATCGTGGTCGCCCTGCTGACCTTCTTCCTGTACGGCAGCATGATCTGGACGATCTTCCCGGGCGAACCGGGCGTTTCCTGGGAGGCGCACCTGTACGGCGCCGTGGGCGGCGTGCTGGCGGCCGTGCTGCTGCGCGGCCGCGATCCGCTGCCCTGGCGCGCGCCGTACAGCTGGGAACTCGAGCCCGAGGAGGACGAGGAGGCGCCGTGGCAGGTGGACGAGGAGATCACCGACCTTCAGGCCGAGCCGGTGCGCCGCCCGACCCTGCATTGAGCGTGGACAGGCAGGCCGCAGCCGCTCAGCCGGGTCCGCGACCGGGTCGCGCAGGCATCGTCCGGTGCCGGTACCAGCCGGCGAGCAGCACCAGCACGACCATGCCCAGAAGACCGGGCAGGCTAAGCAACGGCACCGCCTGCGGCGCCGTCGTGCCCTGGGGGGCGAGCTGGAAGGAAAACCTGAACACTTCGCTGGCGCCACCGTTCGCCGGGTTGCGCGGCACCTGGATGACCGCGACCTGCCAGGTGCCGCCGGGCAGGTCGGGGAACGGCACCACGGCATCCCAGAGGTGGAACAGGGAGAAGCAGAGTCCGTCCACGGGCGCACCCGTGGCCAACGACACCTCAAGGACGTTGCCGAGCCGGCGGGTACCGGCGACCGTCGGGACGCAACTGGTCGGCCATTCTCCGAACAGCGAGATCCGGGCACCCGCCAGGTCGGCGGCCGGCGCGGCGCCCCAGCCTTCCAGCCAGTCTGGCTGGGCCAGCGCCGGCGCGGCGCCGATGGCGCACAGCAGCAGCACGAGAAACAACCGCACCCCAAGGGCGGGCGCACGTTCGCGGGGGCGGGCCATGATCGAGCCTCCTCATCGGAACACGGCCCAAGCTTACCCGAAAGTATCCTTGTGCGTTCCGCGACCGGACGCCGACGACGGCGCACCGGTCGGTCCCGATGCAGTCCTGCTCAGGGCACCTGCGGCACCTTCACCAGGTCGGCAGGGTCATAGCCGTAATCGGCGAAGCGCGCGCGCAGCCGCGCCACAAGTTCGGCATCGATGACCGGCTCGCGTGCGAAGATCCAGGCCAGGCTGCGTCGCGGGTTGCCGAGCAGCGCCCAGCGGTAGTCCGGGTCGACCTCGAGGACCAGCAGGTCGGCCTTGAAAGGCCAGATGAACTGGACCCGCCAGTGGGCCCCGCCGCTGCCCTCGACGACGCTGGACACGCCGTTCCAGCGCTTCTCGGGCCGGTCGAAGGCCTTGCGGAACACGAACACGTTGTCGATCCGGCCGTCCGCGCGCAGCGCGTATTCGTCGCGGGTGGCCACCTTGCCGCGCTCGGGCCAGTAGGGGATGTGCGCGATCACGTGCCAGCGGCCCATGAAGCGTTCCAGGTCGACCGGCGGGCCAGGTCGCAGGGGCTCGCGGCCGCCGGTGCTGGCGCAGCCGGCCAGGGCCAGGGTCAGCAGGGAAAGGGCGAACAAGCCGGTGCTGTTCATGGCGACAGCCTGCGCCCGACATTGCGCAGCCGGCGTGAAGCGCGCCTTGATGGGCCGGGGCCGGGGTGCGCACGCCCCGGCGGCGGGGAAGCGACCAGCCAGACTGCTCGCCAGCGCGCCGTCCGGCCTCTGTCCTGAAGGACGCCGTGCGAGTCGCCCGCTGCCGCCGTTGCGCGGCCGGCCGGCCCCCCAGGGCCGCGGCCGGCCGGTGGGCGGGTCCGAGCGTCCGCTACTTGCGCGCAAGCAGGTCGCGCAGACCCGCGAAGGGATTGCCGGTGGCCGCCTCCGGCGCCTGCTCGGCGGCCTGGGCGCTGCTGCCGGTCCAGTCGATCAGGCGCGAGTGCTCGTTGTCGTGGCAGTACACGCACAGCAGCTCCCAATTGCTGCCGTCGGCGGGGTTGTCGTCGTGGTTGTGGTTGCGGTGGTGCACGGTCAGCTCGCGCAGGTTGGCCGCTGTGAACTCGCGCGCGCAGCGGCCGCACACCCACGGGTACATCTTCAGGGCGCGCTCGCGATAGCCCCGCTCGCGCTCCTGGGCGTCGCGGCGCGCCTTCGCCACCACGGCGTCGAGACGGCCGTCGATCCTGCTGTCCTTGCCTGCCATTGCGGTCGGCTCCGTTCCTCACCCTGGCGCACCGACGATATCAGCAGCGCGCGGGCTGCGCGGGACCACCGCCAAGCCGGGCGCGATCAGGAACCGGGCAGGGGCAGGCCGGTGGCGGCCTTGACCGTGCGCAGCACGAAGCTGGAGTTGACGTCGGCGACGCCGGTGGCATTGAGCAGCCGGTCGAGCAGGAACCGCGAGAAGTGCTCGAGGTCGCGCACCACGACCTGCAGCAGGTAGTCCATGTCGCCGGTCAGGGCGTGGCAGGCGACCACCTCGTCCCAGGAGCGCACCGCGCCCGCGAAGTCGTCGGTGGAGCCCGAGCCGTGCTTCTCGAGCTGCACCCGCACGAAGGCGGTCAGTCCCAGGCCCAGCGCCACCGGGTCCAGGCGGGCGCCATAGCCGGCGATGACGCCGGTCCGCTCCAGGCGCTGCACCCGGCGCAGGCTGGCGGAGGCCGACAGATTGACGCGCTCGGCCAGCTCGCTGTTGGCGATGCGTCCCTCGCGCTGCAGCACGGCGAGCAGGGCGAGATCGGTGCGGTCGAGGTCGATCATTGCGTCACCAGTCGATAATGCGGGCGTTTGTTGCGCGATTATCCCCAGAGGGCATCATCAGGCAAGCCTGTTGCGCGGGTCCTGCGCTAGGATCGTGCATATCGTTCCCGCCCCCGGAGCCATCTCATGGACAACCGCACTCCCCGTCGCGTCGAGCACCAGCAGACCGACAAGGGCTACGTGCCGGTCTACACCACGGCCGTGGTCGAGCAGCCCTGGGACGACTACGACGCGAGCGACCACCAGACCTGGGCGACGCTGTTCGAGCGGCAGATGGCGATCCTGCCCGGACGCGCCTGCCGGGAGCATCTGGACGCCCTGGACGGGCTGCGCATGAGCGCCGACCGCATCCCGAAGTTCAGCGAGGTCAACCGCCTGCTCGAGGCCGAAACCGGCTGGACCCTGGTCGCGGTCGAGGGCCTGCTGCCTGAACTCACTTTCTTCGAGCACCTGGCCAACCGCCGTTTCCCGGTGACCTGGTGGATCCGCAAGCCCGAGCAGATCGACTACATCGCCGAACCCGACCTGTTCCACGACCTGTTCGGCCACGTGCCGCTGCTGTTCAACCCGGTTTTCGCCGACTACATGCAGGCCTACGGCCGTGGCGGGGTCAAGGCGCATGGCCTGGGCGAGGAGGCGCTGGCCAACCTCACGCGCCTGTACTGGTACACGGTCGAGTTCGGCCTGATCCGCAGTGCAGAAGGCCTTCGCATCTACGGGGCCGGCATCGTCTCCAGCAAGGGCGAATCGATCCACTGCCTGGAGAGCGCGGCGCCCAACCGGATCGGTTTCGACCTGGAGCGGATCATGCGCACCCGCTACCGGATCGACAGCTACCAGAAGACCTACTTCGTGATCGACGACTTCGAGCAGCTGTTCGCCGCGACCCGGCCGGACTTCACGCCGATCTACGCGCGCGTCGCGGCGCTGCCGACGATCCCAGCCGGCACCGTGCTGGACACCGACACGGTGTTCAACCGCGGCACCGGCGAGGGTTGGGCCGAGGGCGGCGACGTCTGAGCAGGTTCGACATCCGCCGGCTTGCCGGCGTGGCCCCGATCGGCTGCAATGCCGGACGCCAACGGAGTCCGCAATGTCGCCCTGGAAACGCCGTCCGTCGCTGGACCAGCTCAACGCCCTGACCCCCGGCACCCTGGGCGAGGCACTGGGCATCCGCCTCACCGCCCTGGACGACGACGCCCTGAGCGGCACCATGCCGGTCGACGCCCGCACCCGGCAGCCTTTCGGCCTGCTGCACGGGGGCGCCTCTGTGGCGCTGGCCGAGACGCTCGGCAGCCTGGCCGCCTGGCTGTGCCTGGACGACCCCGACCGCGAACATGCCGTGGGCCTGGAGATCAACGCCAACCACGTGCGCGCCCTGCGCGAGGGCATCGTCACAGGCAGCGCCCGCCCCGAGCACCTCGGGCGCAGCACCCAGGTCTGGTCGATCCGCATCGAGGACGAGGCCGGACGGCTGGTCTGCGTCTCGCGGCTGACCATGGCGGTTGTGGCCCGGTCGCAGCCGGCCGGCTGACGCGACGGCGCCGGACCGCGGGCTGCAGCGCCCCGACGGCTCCGGCACAATGGCGGCCCCCGGTCGGAGCCCGCCCCATGCCCCCTGTGTCGCTCACCCGCTACCTGATCGAGAAGCAGCACGCCGACGGCCGCATCAAGGCCGATCTGCGCCTTCTGATCGAGGTGGTCGCACGCGCCTGCAAGGAGATCTCGGTGGCGATCGGCAAGGGCGCGCTGGGCAACGTGCTCGGCAGCGCGGACGAGGAGAACGTCCAGGGCGAGGTGCAGAAGAAGCTGGACGTGATCGCCAACGAGATCCTGCTCGACGCCAACGAGTGGGGCGGCCACCTGGCGGCGCTGGCCTCGGAGGAGATGGAGCATCCCCACCCGATCCCGCACCGCTATCCCAAGGGTGAGTACCTGCTGTTGTTCGACCCGCTGGACGGCTCTTCCAACATCGACGTCAACATTTCGGTGGGCACCATCTTCTCGGTGCTGCGCTGCCCGGACGGCGTCACCGAGCCCGACGAGTCGGCCTTCCTGCAGCCGGGCAGCCGGCAGGTCGCTGCCGGCTACGCCGTCTACGGGCCCAGCACCCTGCTGGTGCTGACCGTCGGCGACGGCGTGGCGGTGTTCACCCTGGACCGCGAGCGCGGCAGCTTCATGCTCACCGCCGACAACCTGCGCATCCCCGAGGACACCCGCGAGTTCGCGATCAACGCCTCCAACCAGCGCTGGTGGCAGCCGCCGGTGCAGCGCTACATCGGCGAGCTGCTGGCCGGCCGCGACGGCCCGCGCGGCGCCGACTTCAATATGCGCTGGGTGGCCTCGATGGTCGCCGACGTGCACCGCATCCTCAGCCGCGGCGGCATCTTCATGTATCCGCGCGACAACAAGGACCCCGCCAAGCCGGGCCGGCTGCGCCTGATGTACGAGGCCAACCCGATGGCGATGATCGTCGAGCAGGCCGGCGGCGCCGCCAGCACCGGCCTGGAACGCATCCTCGACGTGCAACCGACCGGCCTGCACCAGCGGATCCCGGTGATCCTGGGCTCGCGCAACGAGGTCGAGCGGGTCGCCGCCTACCACCTTGCCGGTTGAGCGAGCCGTTTCCAGGAGGCGACGGCACCGGGGGGGTCGGCATGCGGTGGGTGGTGCGCCTTCCGCGCGCTGAAGCCGGAGCGACTACCGGTCCCCTGCCGGTCCCTGTCCCAGGTCCGCCGGGACCGCCGTCGGCCCCGGCGCCGTTTCGGCACGTTTCCTGAAGTTCCCGGACCCCAGGACTTCCCGGATGCCCGCAGCGGCCTCGCCGCAGCGCGGCATGACAGCCGGTTCCATCCGGACCAAGCTGCATGCGTCGCACCGCACCGGTGCGGCGGACCGGGCGCGCCGCCCGGTCCCGGATCCGCCCAAAGGAGAGGGAGACAGGCATGAGCGTGGAAGCACTCATCATCTGGCTGGTGGTCGGCGGCGTCGCCGGCTGGCTGGCCGGGCAGATCGTCCGCGGTTACGGCTTCGGTCTTGTCGGCAATATCGTCATCGGCATCGTCGGTGCGTTCCTGGCCGGCTGGCTGTTGCCCGGGCTGGGCCTGGGACTGACCGGCATCGTCGGCGCGATCATCTACGCGATGATCGGCGCGATCGTCCTGCTGCTGTTGATCGGCCTTATCCGGCGCGCCTAGCAGCTTGTTGAAAAACGACCTTCCTGGTCGTTTTTCAAGTCGCCCGTCCGGCGCAGGTCCGGACGGGCTCCCGGCAGATCGACTTCGTTCCCGATTGCTCTTCGTCGAGCGGCCAGCCACTGTCGACGACGGCGTGCCGTCGTCGATCGACCCGCCGTACATTCCCCACCAGTGCCCCAACCGACCCCTGGTCGCAAGGGCCCGCTGCCGGTGACGATCCCCCATGTCGCGGGGCCTCCGGAGAACGGCTGCGAAGGGAGCCCGGCGGCGGTCGCCGGGCCGGCTCAGCGGCTCGCCGGCGGCTCCGGCTGCGCCGGATCGAACCGCTCCGGCACGATCGCGCCGCCGGAGATGATGAAGCTCATCGCCTCATCCAGACTCATGTCGGTGGCGGTCAGGTTCTCGATGGGAACCAGTTCCAGGTAGCCCGAGGTCGGATTCGGCGTGGTCGGCACATAGACGGCCGCCAGTTCCCTGCCGCTGCCCGGGTCGCGAAGCACGCGGGTGACCAGGCCGATCGCCTGCATGCCCTTGTTGGGAAAGTCGATCAGCACGACCCGCTGGGCATTGCCGGGCTTGGTCTGCAGGACGTTGAGCAGCTTCTTGGCGCCCCCATAGACGCTCTGCACCAGCGGGATGCGCGCGACCAGGCGGTCGAACACATCGATCGCCTGCCTGCCGATGACCTGGCTGGCCAGGTAACCGAGCAGGAACAGGAGCAGCAGGGTCAGCGCCACGCTGACCAGGGTCTGCAGCCACTCGTAGCCGAGCCAGGGGACATGGCCGTGCAGACTGGCGAAAAGCGGCCGGACCACGGGTGCGGTGACGGTCGACAGCGTCCCCACCACGAACTTGAGGACGATCCAGGTGAGCCAGATCGGGAAGAACACCAGCAGCCCGGTCAGAAGGTGTCGGCGGATCCGTGGTTTGCGCATGCGCTGGCTCCTGCGGCTGGACTCGGGGGATGCGACCGCCATCGACGGTGCGGCGTCAGCGGTCCGTCGCCGGCCGGATCGGACGCAAGCCCGGCTTTTTCCTGGGGCCACCATTGCGGCTGCCGATCCTCGCGGCGTGGCGCGGACTGCTCCGGACGGCCAGTGCGATGCAGGTCGGCTACGCCTTCACTGCCCAACGGTCCGCTGCCCGCACCACGACGCGATCTCGACGGCCTCGCCAGGCATACCTCACGAAGTCTCGGGGTCAGGCCGCTGCCTTCCGGTGATCACGTCGTTCCGGGCGCGCGAAGGGCGGGCTGGCGCGGGACGAGCGCGCCAGGAACGGCCGGGCGCCGGTCAGTTGTCCGGCGCGGGCGGGCAGGCCCCCAGGCGGTGCAGGATGATCTCGCCCTCGAGATCCCGGAATTCGCCGATGTCCTCGTTGTCCTCGAAGGTGTAGGTCATCTTCAGGCGGTCGCAGGCGAGAGATTCCAGGACGACCTCGCCCTGGCGGGCGCCCGGGAGGGCCGGCTCGTTGTCAAAGCTGCCGCCGACGTTGAGCACGATGTTGGACTTGAATGAGGTGTCGGTCACGCTGAACACACCCTGCAGGGTGAACCAGCGCTGCCGCGAAGCATCGGGCGCGACCGGCTCGTCCGGCTCCGGCGCGAACGTGAACCAGGCGCCGTAGAAGTTTCCAAGGTCGCTGCCACCCGTGCCGCCGCCCCGGAAGCGGAACAGCTCCAGACCCTGGCCGGCGGTCTCGGGATCGAACCAGCTGCCGCTGTAGGTCGGATCGAAGCGCTCGCTGGCCGGCAGCTCGGCACCATCGAACTCGGTGCAGGGGCTGGTGAGGTCGAGCAGGCGGCTCATGGTCACCGCGCCCTGGGCGCCATCATTGACGTCGGGGTCGAACTGGTACTCGAGGATGCCCTCGTAGCAGGAATACATGCGCAAGGTGGCCTGGCCGACCACGTTTCCGGCGACCGTCGGCGGCGCATCGAAATTGCCGCCGAGCACCTGCAGGATGCTGAACTCGATGCTCTCGACCGGCCCGGCATCCGGATCGACGTCGGCGAACAGGGCGAACCAGCGCAGCTTGTCCCGCTCCTGGCCACCCTCGATCGAGTAGGTGAACCAGGGCATGAACAGGACCTTCTCCTGCGGGAACCAGCGGGCGGTGAAGCCCTGGCCGGTCGTGTAGGGGGCGAACCAGCCGCCGGTCAGGGCATCGACATCGATCTCCGTTCCCGGGCACTGGTTGGCGATCGCGCCCTCCCACTGGCCCAGCGGGTTGTCGGAGACGATCGGCGTCAAGGCGCCGGTGGCGGTGTCGAGGGTGCCGAAGGTGTTGCGGCCATTGCCCGTGTACACCCAGGCATAAAGCTGGTTGTCGCTGTTGTCGAAATCCATGCCCTGGGCGAAGTTGGCGGCCAGCCCGTGGCTGCCCACGCGGGTCGCGGCTGCCGTCGCCGGGTTGATCCGGTAGATCGAGTCGTCGGTGATGTTGTGGGCGTAGAGTTCGCCGCTGCAGTTCATCGCCAGGTCGATGATCACCGGGTTCAGCTCTTCCGGGAGCATGCGTCCCACCAGGGTGACGAAGCCGCTCGAGAGATCTGCTGTATACAGCCTGGCTTCGCTGAGCTGCGGGTTGTTCGTCAGCGTGTCGTTGGTTGAGAAGTAGGCGGTGCCGCGGCGCGGGTCGATGGTCAGGCCGGTGAGCTGGTCGCGAAAGTTGAGTCCCAGCGCCAGGGCGGTGGGCCGGAACGCGCCGGTCTGCAGGTTGAAGGTGCCTATGCGGGTGCCGCCCCCGCCGAGGATGAACTGCATTCCGTACAGGCGGGTCGCCGCCGGGTTGAAGTCCAGGCCCCACATGTTGGGGGTGTCCGCGGCCGTTCCCACCCGTGTGTAGGAGGGGAAGTCGGGCAGGGTGAAACGGTACAGGCCTTGCGGCGCGTGGTCGTCGGACGGCCGGATCTGGGCCACGTAGGCGGTATCCGGTGCGCCCTGATCGCCGCTCGACATGGCCGAAAGCAGCAGTGGCGGCGCCCAGGAAGGCGCCTGTCCAAGGCACTGCGCAGCATAACCGGGCGGCTCGACCGCCGCCGAGTTGGCCAGCGCAGCGCAGTCCAGGCTGGCGGCGCGGACCTGGGCGGACAACGCGAGGGAAGCCATCACGGCGGCCAGCACTTGCTTCATCGGATACTCCAGCGGCGAGGTCCGGCCTCCGGGCGCGGCGCGATCGACCGGTCGCACGCTGCGCTCCGGACTCCAGCCGGGGCGGCGTCCTGCGCCCCGGCCACGCGCCACCCACCGGTGGTCGGACATGGACCCGGGAGGCTAGCCCAGGGCGACACGGCCCGCAAGGGCGCGGGCGCCGCCCGGACAGGCGGCAGCCATGCGCCGCGCCGGGATCGGGGCGATGTCGCCGGGTCGGGCCGGATTCATGCACGCCGGAAGCGATTGCTGTTATCACTATCTGGGCCAGGATTGCGACGCTGCGCCGTCCCTGGCCGTCCTGAGTGTCATGGAGTCCCGCCCGCCATGAGCGCCGGTTTTCGCGATGACATTGCCACCGACCTGCTGGATGCGCTGCGCCGGGGCAGTCCGCAGGCGCTGGCCGCCGTCTACGACCGTTGGGCGGGCGGTGTGCATACCCTCGCATTGCGCGTGCTGGGCCAGCCGGAGGCTGCCGAGGACCTGGTCCAGGACCTGTTCCTTAAGCTGCCCCGGGCCAGCCGCCGCTACCGGGGCGACGCGCCGTTCGGCGCATGGCTGCGCAGGCTCGCCGCGAACCTCACCATCGACCGCCTGCGCGAACGCCGCCGCCTGGTCTCCCTCGACCAGGCCCGAAGCGAGCTGGCGAGCAGTGGCGGCGGCAATGCCGCACGCATCGATGCCGACCGCCTGCTGCGCCGACTGTCGCCCTCGGCGCGGCTGCTGCTCCTGTTGCATGCGGTGGAGGGCTGGACCCACGAGGAGCTCGCTGCCGCGTTCGGCCATTCGTCCAGCTGGTCCAAGTCGCTGCTGGCGCGAGCGCTGCGCAGGCTGCGTGCCAGCCTGCCCGACTACGAGGTGACCGATGGCCTTGCCGACGCCGACTGAACCGCAGCGAGCGGCCCTGCAGCGCGAATGTCCGCCGCCCCCGGCCTTGCGGGCGCGCCTGCTGGCCCGTCATGCCCGCAGGCGCCGCCTGCGTGCGGTGGCGCTGCTGGCCGTTCCGTTGCTGCTCGGTGTGGGACTGCTGGCACCGTTGACTGGCGGATCCGATACCGCGGCTGCCTGGCGGCAGGTCGCGGCACTGGAGGCCGCCTGGCGCACCGAGGCCGACTTCGACTGGCTGCAGCGCGACGCCCGCGCCCGACACCTGGTGGACGAGCTGCGCCGCCTGGACGAGGCGCTGGCCCGCGATCCGGACGTCACTGCTGCGGATACGCTCTGGCAGGCCCGCGGCCGGGTCCTGTCCGAGCTGCTGGCCAGCCGGCGCGACGGCCGCACCGCCATCGCGATGTGACGCCGATTCCTACCTTACCGCCAACGCCGTGGAGTGAACCCGTGATCCGAATCCGCCCTCGTCCGTTCCGCCGCCTCGCCGCTGCAGCGCTCGCCGTCTGCCTGGCAGGCAGCGCCTTCGCCCAGCACGGCGGGGATCCGGTCGAGGACGCTTTCCGCCTTGCCCTGCTGCGGTTGAGCCAGGACGGCCTGCTCGATCCGGGCACGACGGCGCGGGTGATCGAACGTCCCGCAGAGAAGGTCGCCAACTTCGGCGCCCTGGTCGACCGCGAGGAGGCCGATGGCCTGCGGGTGCTCGGCACCCTGCCCGGCGGCAGCGCCGAGCGCATCGGCTTGCGCAGCGGCGACGTGCTGCTGGCCGCCAATGGCACCGAACTGCGTGGCGCCGGCGCCGGCGAACGCATGCGCGACCTGCTGGCCGGCATGGACGACGGCGCGCCGGTGCGCTTCGATCTGCTCCGGGACGGTCGTCGCCAGCAGCTCGCCGGCACCATGCAGGTTCTTGAGCTGCCTGCCGTGCGGGTCGAGCTGATGGGCGAGACGACCGCCGCCGGCGATCCGGACTCGGTCTGCGCCCGGCTCAGCACTTTCCCGGTGCCGTCGCGCTCCCGCCAGCTGCATCCGGCACGGCTGCTGGCGGTGGAAGGCGGCCTGCCCGGACCCTCCAGCCAGGACACCTTCCGTGTGGCGCCCGGGCGCTACCGGTTGACGCTGGCCGAGGACATCGACAGCCGCGAGTTCAGCGCGATCGCCAACCGGCAGCGGTCGCGGGGCGGACAACGCCAGGCCGTGCTGGAACTCGAGGTCCAGGCCGGCATCACCTACCTGCTTGCCGCCCGATTGTTGCCTGAACGCCGCGAACGCATCCTCGAAGGGGGCTATTGGCAGCCGGTGGTCTGGCGCCAGCGCAACGAGCCCTGCCGCTGAGCACCGCCGCTGAGGCCTGCCAACGGGCAAGCCGACACGGGCAACGGGTCGGCGGTCCGCGCGGGGCAGGGGGGCGTTCGCGGCACCTCTGCGGCGGCAAGGCCGGTGTGCCGCGACCTCGCCGAAATCTGCCCGAGGACGATCGGCGCAGCCGGGGGTTCGCCCCTGGTGTTTCGATTCGGCTGGGATCCGGCGTTTGCGCGCGGACCTGGCCCTCCCTCGTCCCCGGCGACCCGCGCTGCGTGGCCGGTCGCCGCGAGGGACACGCGCCCGGCGCCTTCGGCCTTGAGGGCGCCGTGGACGCCTGCGCGATTCTCGGCATCCGCGCGAGCAACAGCCGGACTGGCCCGCTTCTTTTTGGCGTGGTCGCGCCGACCTTGCCGAGATCGGGATGGGATGCACGCAGCGGCCCGCCGGACAGCGCAAGCTGTGGTCCATGCACCGCCGAGCCGCTCGTCGGAGGCGGATCGCAACCGGGTCGAGGATCGCTGGCGGCAGTGGCGGCCGCAGGGGATATCCAGGCTAGACTCGCCCGATGACCGCGCTCAGCGTCAACGTCAACAAGGTCGCCGTGATGCGCAATGCCCGCGGCGGCCGGCTGCCGGACCCGGTGGCGGCAGCGGCGGTGTGCGTCGCCGCCGGTTGCCAGGGAATCACCGTGCACCCGCGACCGGACGCCCGCCACATAACCGCCGACGACGTGCATCGGCTGGCGCACCGGCTGGCCACGGAAAGCGCGGGCATCGAGTTCAATATCGAGGGCAACCCGTTCGCGGCCGCCCGCACCGGCTATCCCGGCCTGCTGACCCTGGTCGAGGCAGTGCGACCCACGCAGTGCACCCTGGTGCCTGATGGCGATGGCCAGCTCACCTCCGATCACGGCTTCCGCTTGCCGGCGCAGATCGCGGCCCTGTCCCCCGTGGTCTCGCGCCTGAAGGCGCTCGGCACCCGGGTCAGCCTGTTCGTCGATGCCGGTTGCGAGTCCTTCTCCGAGGCCGCCGCGATCGGCGTCGACCGCGTCGAGATCTACACCGGCCCGTTCGCGCAGGCGGTCGCCGACGGCGATGCCGGAACGGCCCTGGCGGACTGCCGGCGCACAGCCGACGCCGCACTGGTTGCGGGCCTGGGCATCAATGCCGGCCACGATCTGGATCAGGGCAACCTGGGGATTCTGTTGACCGCGGTTCCCGAGATCTCCGAAGTGTCGATCGGCCACGCGCTGTTCGCCGACGCCCTTTACGCGGGGCTGGACGCAACCGTCCGCAGCTATCTCGAGTGCATCGCCGGCGCCCGGCGCCTGGGCCTGCCAGCGCGCATCTCCTCGGCATCCGCCCCCTGATGTCCTGATGCAACCGGCTGCAGCGGTTCGGGCCGCACCCGGACAGGACTTCGTGCCGTTCGCGCCAAGGCGCAGCGCGCCAGCCGCTCGTTCCTGCGGCTGGGCGGCTCGAACCGGCCCGGGCGCGCAGGCCCGGTCCGGCCCTGGCCGCTCGCGATCGGGGCGGACCCGCCGGACTGCCCGATGTCAGTGTCGGAAGCCGATCCGTTCGATACCGGCGTTGCGGGCGAGCGCCAGGACCCGCGTCAGCTCCCGGTAGGGCGCGCGGCTCGTCGGCTCGACGACCAGCGTGATCTCCTGCGGCGCCCGACCGGCCTGGCGCAGCTGCCAGTCGACCTGGGCGAACTCCATGACCACGCCGTCCCAGCTGAGACGGCCGAGGTCGTCGATACCCAGAACGACCGGCGGTGGGGGCGCGAGCACCTCCGGCACCGGTCGTGGCTGTGGCAGGTCGAGCCGGAGGGTGCTGGTGGCCGCCGGCAGGCCGATCATGAACACCACCAGCAGCACCAGCATCACATCGATCAACGGCGTGACATTGATCTCCGCCAGCGCCGATTCTCCTCGGGATCCCGCGTTGGGCATGCTCATCGTCGCTCCTTGGGTTGGCCTGCCACCCTCCCGTTCGCAACGCAATGGGCGACCCGCCGCCGCCGGCCACCCGCCCCGGCCAGGGCCGGGGCAATGCCTGCAGGCTACGCCTGCAGGCGCTGGCCGGACAGCCCCGGGGGCCGGTCGGACGGGTGGTCGTTCAGCGGGCGGAAACGAAACGGGCCGCGACGTTGCCGTCGCGGCCCGGAAGGGCACTGCGCGCCGCGGGGGCGGGTCAGCGCTGGGTGTTGTCGAAACCGATCTTGCGCAGGTCAGCGTTCTTGGCCTGGGTCATCACCGACGCCAGCACCTGATAGCGGGCACGGTCGCCGACGCTGATCATCACCTGCGGCTGCGGATCCTGGCGGGACGCCTGCCGCATGTAGTCGCGCAGCATGTTGGTGCTGCCCATCGGCATGTCGTTCCACAGGATGCTGCCATCGTCGTTGATGCGCAGGGCGATCTTGTCGGCCTCTTCCGGCGGCTTGGACTCCAGGGTCGGCTGCGGCAGGTCGATCTGCACTTTGTAGGTCAGCGCCGGCGCGTTGATCATGAAGATGATCAACAGCACCAGCATCACGTCGATCAGCGGCGTGACGTTGATTTCCGCCATCGGGGCGCCACCGGTGGCGCCACTGCTCGTACTCATGCCCATCGGGCGTTCTCCTCAGGCGCCCGGGCGGCCAGCCGCCCGGACGGTTCGATCAGCGGTCCGGGCTGGTGACGAAGCCGACGCGCACGATGCCGGCGTTCTTCACGGTTTCCAGGACTTCTCGGACGGTCTGGTAGCGCAGACTCTGGTCGGCGCGGATCTTCACCTCGGGCTGCGGCGTGGTGCGGGCCGCCCGGCGCAGCTCGGTCTCGAGCTGCGCCATGGTGACGATCCGGTTGTCCCACCAGACCCGGCCGTCGGACTCGACCGCGAGGTCGATGTCCTGGCGGACCTGCTCTGGCGCCTCCAGCGTCGCCACCGGCAGTTCCACCTCGACCGCGGCCTGCATCAGCGGCGTGGTGATCATGAAGATGATCAGCAGCACCAGCATGACGTCCACCAGCGGGGTGACGTTGATGGACGCCATCGGCGCAGCGCCCGCGCCACTCTCCCCGCCACCTACGCTCATGCCCATGGGTCAGGACTCCTGGATTACTTGGCGTTGCCGACGCGGGCGCCGGTCGCGAAGTAGTCGTGCAGGTCGTGCGCGAACTCGTCGAACTTGGCCAGCACCATGCGGTTGGAACGCACGAAGAAGTTGTAGGCGAGCAGGGCCGGGATCGCGACGAACAGGCCGATCGCGGTCATGATCAGCGCCTCGCCGACCGGGCCGGCGATCGAGCCGATGTCGGCCTTGCCGCTGGCGCCGATCGCGATCAGGGCGCGGTAGATGCCCCAAACGGTACCCAGCAGGCCGATGAAAGGCGCCGAGGAACCGGCCGAGGCCAGCATCGTCAGACCGGTCTCGAGACGGCTGCTCTCGCGGGTCACGGCCTGGCGCAGGGCGCGGTCGATGAACTCCGAACGGTTGAGGATCTCGACCATGCGGCCGCCCTCATGCTTGGAGTGGTGCGCGGCGGCCTCGGCGCATTCCAGCGCGATCTTGGAGAACGGCTCGTTCCTGGGCTGCGACTCCATGTACTGGATCGCCTCCTGGGTCGAGTTGCTGCCCCAGAAGTTGCGGATCACCTTGTCGGCCCGCGAGCGCACCGCGCTGTTACGGAACGAGTTGGCGATGATGTAGAACCAGGACGCCAGCGACATCACCACCAGGGTGATCAGCACGATCCAGCCGACCACGTCGAGGTGGTGGATCATGTGCCCGAAACCCAGCTGGGTCAGGGCGGCGGCATCCGAATCGACCGGCATGCTGGCCGCCGGGAGCGAGGGGGTCTGGTCTTGCATGGGAGCGCTACCTTCGTTGGTCGTTGCTGGAGGTGGTTACTGCAATCTGAAATCGATGGGTACGATGACCCAGCCGGGCGCCGGACGGCCGCTCTGCATGGCCGGACGGAACTTCCAGCCGCGCACCGCACGCATGGCTTCCTGGTCGAGCAGACGCGAACCGCTGGAACGCTGCATCTCGACGCGCTCCGGATTGCCCTCGGCGTCGACGTAGATGCGCAGGGTCACGGTGCCCTGCTCGCCCCGGCGCATCGCCTGCGGCGGATAGCGCAAGCCCTTGCGGTTCTGGTAGTCGGCACCGACCGATGCGCCCATGTCGGGGGCCGGCGGCGGTGCCGGCGGTGC
>JAHCAT010000025.1 GCA_019634735.1 Lysobacterales bacterium
CCGGGAGAGAGGGCCGGGGCTTGCCATGATCTGCATCCTTGCCGGCCCAGCGGCGTGTGCTGGCTGGGGCGGCCCTCTCCCCCGCCCCTCCCGCAGGCGGGGGAGGGGAGAAGTGCGGTGCCGTCGCATCGGCGAAGCGCCGCCTGGCAGAGGGCAGAGACACGACGCCAACCAGGTGCGTCGGGGCACTGACGTGTCCTCGCAAACGAGCGAGACCGCAGGCCCCGCACCTGGCTCCCTGCACGGGCGCTTGCATCTGACCCCTGCCGTGTTCGGAAGCGGAGCGGTGGCACGCTGGCTGCAGCGGGCAAGGTATTGCCGCGGCACCCGTCGACGGGCGCGCACGGCCATGCCGCAGTGGAGTCTGCGGCGGGGTGGGAATTCGCACGGCGGTACGGCGCCGCATGGGCCCCGGCGCGAAGCCGGGACCTGGCAGGCTATTGAAAAACGGCCTGACGGGAGGCCACGGAGGGCTGGCATTGCCGATCAATCGCCGCAAGCGATCGATCCGCAATAAACGAGTCCGGCCATGCGCCGGACTCGCGACTTGAAGAACGCACAGGACGTGCGTTCTTCAACAGGCTGCCAGGGCTCAGCCGGCGCTGACAGCGGCCGGCTGCTGGACCAGACGGTAGCCCTTCAGTCGGGCGGCGAACTGCTGGAGCGCCCGGATGCCGGTGGCCTCCGCATCGCGGCACCATTCCTGCAGGCCGCGCAGCATGGCCTCCGGTGCGACGCCTCGGCGCTCGTACAGTTCCCGCAGGCGCTGGCGGAACTCGTAAACGGTGGCGAGACTCGGCCGCTGCGAGAACCAGCGGCTGTCGCGTCCCTCGCGGCGGCCCTGGAAGGACAGGGCGCGCTTGGCCTGCCGACGCCAGCGGCGCAGGGAGTCGCCGGCACGCTCGGCCTCCTCGTGCACGACCGGGATCACGACGTTGCGGAAATAGTCGGTCATCACCTGGAAGCGGTGCACCAGCACCGCGCGCAGGGTCTCGGGGCAGGCCTGGGAGGCGTCACCGACCTGCTCCAGGGCCGGCGCCACCCGGCGGATACGCGCCAGGCCCACGCGCTGGAAGCCGCGCAGCAACAGCCAGCCGATGTCGAACTCGCCGCGACGCAGGGCGAAGCGCGCCGAGCTGGGGAAGGCGTGGTGGTTGTTGTGCAGCTCCTCGCCGCCCAGCAGAACCGCCCAGGGGACCAGGTTGTGCGAGCGGTCGTCGGTATCGAAGTTGCGATAGCCCCACCAGTGGCCCAGGCCGTTGACGACGCCCGCGGCGCAGATCGGGATGACCAGCATCTGCAGTGCCCACATGGCGACGCCGCCGACCCCGAACGCCGCCAGGTAGGCGAACAGCAGGAGCGTCGGTCCGAGGGGCGCGAAACGCGCGTAGAGGTTGCGTTCGATCCAGTCCTCCGGCGTGCCGTGCCCGTACTGCTCGACGGAGGCGCGGTCGTTGCTCGCCTTGGAGTAGAGCGCGACGCCGTGCCACATCACCTTGCCGATGCCGTGCACCACGGGGCTGTGGGGATCCTCGTCGGTCTCACAGCGGGCATGGTGCTTGCGATGCACCGCCACCCACTCCTTGGTCACCATCGCGGTGGTCAGCCACAGCCAGAACCGGAACACGTGGGCCAGGGCCGGATGCAGGTCGACGCCCCGGTGCGCCTGGCAGCGGTGCAGGTAGAGCGTCACCGAGAGGATGGTGAGCTGGGCGGCGACCACGAACCAGAGCAGCATCCAGCCGAGGCTGGCGCCGGTCAGTCCGCCATCGAGGAAGGTCAGCAGGGGGTCGATCATTGTCGATGCATCGTCAAGGAGTCTGGAAGCCACTATAGCCGGACCGGCGGCCGGTCGCGCTGCGGCGCCGGGGCGGGCCGCCGTGCCATTCAGTCCCCCCGTCGCGGGCCGCGCCGGGGGCCGCCCCCGCTTCGACCGGGCGTTCAGGTCCGCCCGGTGTCGCCATGGGGTGGCGCCGCGTCAGTGGTACGACGACGGGCTGGCACGTCGCTGCCTGGCAGGGTGCCCACGCCCCCTGTGGGGACGGCCGCGGTCGCGTTGACGCTGCCCGCACGTGGGCAATAGGCTTGACGGCCTTGCCCACACGTGCCGGCCGGACCCCCATGGACATCCAGATTTCGCTGAACGATGAAGACCTGAACCACTTCCGTCGCGCCATGGAGCAGGCGCGTCAGCGCAATTCCGGACTGAGTGCAGCGGAGATCTGCGCCCATGCCGCCGCCCTGCTCGAAAAGGTGCGCTCGCGGCGGGTGCCGGACTTCGTCTCCGACCGCATGCGCCACCTGGTCAGCCTGATCGCCATGGTCCAGGACCAGGCCTGGAACCTGGAGGACGAGGACAAGACCCGGGTGCTGGCGGCGCTGAGCTACTTCTCAGAGCCGCACGACGACATTCCCGACTCGGTACCGGTGTTCGGCTTCCTGGACGACGCCATCATGATCGAGCTGGTCATGCGCGAACTGCGTCACGAGCTGGAGGCTTACGACGAGTTCTGCGTGTACCGCGCCACCGACGGCGGCGGCACCGGCCTCACCCGCGACGAGTGGCTGGCCCAGCGGCGCGAGGAGCTGATGGACCGGATGCGCCGTCGACGCTCCAGCCTGGGCAGCAGCTACGCGGGCACCCGGCCGTTCTCGCTGTTCACCGCCGGCGGCTGAGCGCGGCCACGCCCGCGCCGGTCCGCCGTGGCGGACCCGCGGGCCCGCCTGGATCTCTCATGCGGCCGCTGGCTGCGGCCCCGGATCCTCGCAACGGGGCGCGGTGTCGACGCCTGGTAGCGCGTCGTCATGGCGTATCCGGGCCAAGGGCTCTGCACTGACGCGAGGGACAGGGGCGAGGCATTGCCGTCGCCGCGCCGTGTCGGCCGGGTGCCGCGGCCCTTCCCTGGGGGCCGGAGGGGCTGCTATCATTCCGCTGCTTTGCAGCAGCCTGTCCCGAATCCGGTCCGGAT
Source organism: Lysobacterales bacterium (assembly GCA_019634735.1). Lineage (NCBI taxonomy): Bacteria > Pseudomonadati > Pseudomonadota > Gammaproteobacteria > Lysobacterales > Lysobacterales bacterium. The sequence continues at coordinate 2,970 of JAHCAT010000025.1, forward strand.
TTCCACCCGCCTCGGCGCGCCGACACCCCGGCCGCGCTGACCAAGGTGGCGCCGGCCTGCCCGGGGCCGGCGCACCCGAACGGTCCGCATGGCGCGGCCCGGCGCACGGATTCCCGGTCCCGATGATGTCCCAGTCCCCTCCAGCCGTCACCGGCCCCCGTCGCGACCTGCTCGTCGCCCACGGCCTCGGCCCGTGGCACGTGGCGGTGGCGCTGGCCGCGCTGCCCTGGCTGCTGCGCGGACCGACCTGGGCACTGGCGGCCGTGGTCGGTGGCCTGGCGGTGGTCGCCGGCGCCTGGCTGTCCGGGCGCATCGCGCTGGGCGGCGGCGTGCAGTCCTCCGGAGGTGCGCTGGGCCGGCTGCTGGCAGGAATGATGTTGAAGTGGGTGGTGGTGATCGGCGCCCTGGCACTCGGCATGGCCTCCGGCCTGTCGCCGTTGCCGGTGCTGACCGGCGTCATCGCCGCCCTGGTAGCGCAGATGCTGGCCGTGACCGGCCGGGCGCAGGCAAGCAAGGCGATCTGACATGGCGGCCACAGACGATCTGACCCCCACCAGCTACATCCAGCACCACCTGCAGAACCTGACCGCGAAGGTCGGCGATGGCGGCAGCTTCTTCACTGTTCACGTCGATACCCTGGTCACCTCGGTGGTGATGGGCCTGCTGATCGTCCTGCTGTTCTGGCTGGGAACGCGCCGCGCGACCGCCGGCGTGCCCGGCAAGTGGCAGGCCTTCGTCGAGATCATGCTGGAGTTCGTGAACGGCCAGGCGCGCGATACCTATCACGGCGCCAGCAAGCTGGTGACGCCGATCGCGATCACCCTGTTCTTCTGGATCCTGCTGATGAACATGCTCAAGTTCATCCCGGCGGATTTCTTCGCGGTTCCGCTGTCCTGGGTGGGCGTGCACTACTGGAAGCCGGTGCCGACCGCCGACGTCAACGCCACCCTCGGCCTGTCGATCAGCGTGTTCTTCCTGATGCTGTTCTTCGCGCTGCGCTCCAAGGGGCTGGGCGGGTTCACCAAGGAGTTCCTGACCGCGCCGTTCGGCAAGTGGATGATGCCGTTCAACCTGATCCTCAACATCGTCGAATGGCTCAGCAAGCCGATCTCTCTGGCGATGCGGCTGTTCGGCAACATGTTCGGTGGGGAAATCGTCTTCCTGCTGATCTGGGTGCTCGGCGGCGCGGGCCTGCTCGGCCTGCTCGGCGGCGCCGCCTTCGGCCTTGGCTGGATGATCTTCCACCTGCTGGTGATCCCGCTGCAGGCCTTCATCTTCATGATGCTGTCGATCGTCTACCTCAGCCTGTCGGAAGACTCGCACTGAGCCACCGCTCCACCGCGCCGTTTCCGCTTCAGTTCCATCCCTATCCACTTTCGTCAAACACGCTGTCCCGGAGAAAACCATGGAAACCTTGACCGCCCTCGCTTCCGTCCAGGCCTCGACCGTCCTGGCCATCGGCATCATGATCGGCCTGGCTGCGCTGGGCGCCGGCCTGGGCCTGGCCATCATGGCCGGCAAGTTTCTGGAATCCGCCGCCCGCCAGCCGGAGCTGATCCCGGTCCTGCAGGTCCGCATGTTCATCACCGCCGGCCTGATCGACGCCGCGTTCATCATCTCGGTGGCGGTCGGCCTGCTGTTCGCCTTCGCCAGCCCGTTCCTGGTGGGACCGCTGGCCGTCGGCTGAGCCACGCCGCGATGGCTCGCCCGGGGCGGTGCCGCCGCGGGCGAACGGCAATCCCGGAGCCGGGCGGCCGCATGGCCGCCGGCTTCCCGAGTACAGGCAGAGCGCATCCATGAATCTCAATCTGACCCTAATCGCCCAGGCGCTGGCCTTCGCCGGCCTGATCTGGCTGATCGCGACGAAGGTGTGGCCCCCGTTGCTGAACGCGATCGAGGAGCGCCAGAAGAAGATCGCCGAGGGCCTGGCGGCCGCCGATCGCGCCAAGGCCGAGCTGGCCGAGGCCGACCAGCGCGCCGACCAGGAAGTGCGCGCCGCCCGCGCCAAGGCCGCCGAGATCCTCGAGCGCGCCCACCAGCAGGCCGGCCAGATCGTCGAGAAGGCCAAGGTCGACGCTATCGCCGAGGGCGCCCGCCAGAAGGCCGCGGCCGAGGCGGAGATCGCCAGCCTGCTGCAGGCCGCCCGCAGCGACCTGCGCACCCAGTTGGGATCGCTGGCCGTGATGGGCGCCGAGCGCATCGTCCGGCGCGAGATCGACGCCGCCGCGCACCGCGCCCTGATCGAAGAGCTGGCCAACGAGATCTGAGCCGATGAGCAGCAACGCCCAGACCCTGGCACGGCCGTACGCACGTGCCGCCTTCGACCTCGCCAAGGGCGACGGCCTGCTCGCCGACTGGTCGCGCCGGCTGGCGTTCTCCGCCCAGGTCGCCGACGAGCCCGTGGTGCGCGCCCTGCTGACCGGGCCGATGCTGGACGGCGCCGCCCAGGTCGCGCTGATGCTGCCCGAAGGCGATACCGCCGACGGCGTCTACGGCCGCTTCCTGGCGGTGCTGGCGCGCAACGGCCGGCTGCCGGTGCTGCCGGACATCGCCGCCCAGTTCGAGGTGCTGCGTGCCGAGGACGAGGGCGTGGTCAAGGCGGTGGTGCGCACCGCGGTGCCGCTGGAGCCGGCCCAGGCCGACGCCCTGGCCGCCTCGCTGCGCCGCCGCTTCGGCCGCCAGGTCGAGCTGCGCAACGAAATCGACGCCTCGGTGATCGCCGGCGCCGTGATCGATGCCGACGGCACCGTGATCGACGGCAGCGTGCGCGGCCGGCTGGCCCGGATGGGCAGCGCGCTCTCCCACTGACCCGACAAGCATTCCCGTCAAAACCGCGGCGCCCTCATCCCCGGCGCCGGACCAGAGGCCCCAAGCCATGCAGAGCACACTCAACCCGTCCGAGATCTCCGAGCTGATCCGCAACCGGATCTCGCAGTTCAAGCTCGGTGCCGAGGCCCGCAACGAAGGCACCATCGTCTCGGTGTCCGACGGCATCGCCCGCGTGCACGGGCTGGCCGACGTCATGCAGGGCGAGATGGTCGAGTTCCCGAACGACACCTTCGGCCTGGCGCTCAACCTCGAGCGCGACTCCGTCGGCGTGGTCATCCTGGGCGACTACGAGCACCTGCGCGAGGGCGACGCGGTCAAGACCACCGGGCGCATCCTCGAGGTGCCGACCGGTCCGGAGCTGCTCGGTCGCGTGGTCAACGCGCTGGGCGAGCCGATCGACGGCAAGGGCCCGATCAACGCCAAGACCAGTTCGCCGGTCGAGAAGGTCGCGCCGGGCGTGATCTGGCGCAAGAGCGTGTCGCAGCCGGTGCAGACCGGCTACAAGTCGGTCGACTCGATGATCCCGGTCGGCCGCGGCCAGCGCGAGCTGATCATCGGCGACCGCCAGACCGGCAAGACCGCCCTGGCGATCGACACCATCATCAACCAGAAGGGTTCCGGCGTCCGCTGCATCTACGTCGCGATCGGCCAGAAGGCCAGCTCGATCGCCGGCGTGGTCCGCAAGCTGGAGGAGAACGGCGCGATGGACCACACCATCATCGTCGCCGCCAGCGCCTCCGAGTCGGCCGCCATGCAGTACATCAGCGCCTACTCGGGCTGCGCGATGGGCGAATACTTCCGCGACCGCGGCGAGGACGCCCTGATCGTCTACGACGACCTCTCCAAGCAGGCCGTCGCCTACCGCCAGATCTCCCTGCTGCTGCGCCGCCCGCCGGGCCGCGAGGCCTACCCGGGCGACGTCTTCTACCTGCACTCGCGCCTGCTCGAGCGCGCCGCGCGCGTCAACGAGGAGTACGTCGAGCGCTTCACCGACGGCGCCGTCAAGGGCAAGACCGGTTCGCTGACCGCGCTGCCGATCATCGAGACCCAGGCCGGCGACGTCTCCGCGTTCGTGCCGACCAACGTGATCTCGATCACCGACGGCCAGATCTTCCTGGAGACCGACCTGTTCAATGCTGGCATCCGCCCGGCGGTGAACGCCGGCATCTCGGTGTCGCGCGTCGGTGGCGCCGCGCAGACCTCGATCATGAAGAAGCTGTCCGGCGGCATCCGCATCGCACTGGCGCAGTACCGCGAGCTGGCGGCGTTCGCGCAGTTCGCCTCCGACCTCGACGAGACCACCCGCAAGCAGCTCGAGCGCGGCCAGCGCGTCACCGAGCTGATGAAGCAGAAGCAGTACGCGCCGATGAACATCGCGCGCATGGCGCTGTCGATCTTCGCGGTCAACGAGGGCTACCTCGACGACCAGCCGCTGGCCAAGGTCGCCGCCTTCGAGGCCGGCCTGCACGCCCACTTCGGCCACGAGCAGGCCGAGCTGGAGAAGCGCATCGTCGAGACCGGCGCCTGGGACAAGGACATCGAGGCCGTATTCCGCAAGGTCATCGAGGACTTCAAGGCGACCGGAAGCTGGTGAATAGAGCGGGGACCGGGGACCGGGGACCGGGGAGACGCGCAAGCGGATGTCCCAGGGCCCCGGGCCGGCACCCCCGATTTGAACAATCCGGACAGGCGGGCGGGGATTGTCGGAGCAACGCTCCCGGTCCCCGGTCCCCGGTCCCCAGTCCCGAGTAGAAGACATGGCAGGCGGCAGGGAAATCAAAACCAAGATCAAGAGCGTGCAGAACACCCGCAAGGTGACCCGCGCGCTGGAGATGGTCTCGGCCTCCAAGATCCGCAAGGCGCAGGACCGGATGCGGGCATCGCGCCCCTATGCGCGGCTGATGCGCCAGCTGATCGGCCACATCCAGCAGGCCAACACCGAGTTCAGCCACCCGTTCCTGACCGCCCGCGAGCAGGTGCGCCGGGTCGGCTACATCGTCGTGTCCAGCGACCGCGGCCTGTGCGGCGGCCTGAACTCCACGCTGTTCCGCAAGCTGCTCGCCGACATGCGGCAGTGGCAGTCGCAGGGCGTCGCGGTCGACGTCGTCTGCATCGGCCAGAAGGCGACCGCCTTCTTCCGCCGCCTGAAGGTCGACATGCTCGGCTCGGTCACCCACCTGGGCGAGCGGCCGCAGCTCGAGCAGCTGATCGGCGTGATGACCGTGATGCTGGACGGCTTCAGCGAGGGGCGCCTGGACCGCGTGTTCCTGGCCTACAACGACTTCGTCAACACCATGGTGCAGCGCTCGACCATCGACCAGTTGCTGCCGCTGCCGCCGGGCGACGCCCTGGGCCATGGCCACGAGTGGGACTACCTGTACGAGCCGGACGCCGAGACCGTCCTGGCCGAGGTGCTGACCCGCTACGTGGAATCGCTGGTCTACCAGGCGGTGCTCGAGAACCTCGCGTCCGAGCACGCCGCGCGGATGGTCGCCATGAAGGCCGCCTCCGACAACGCCAGCAAGCTGATCGACACGCTCAACCTGAGCTACAACAAGGCTCGCCAGGCGGCCATCACCCAGGAGATCTCCGAGATCGTCGGCGGCGCCGCGGCGGTCTGAGGTTCCAAGCTACCGGTTATTCGAGGATAAGCACATGAGTCAGGGCAAGGTCGTCCAAATCATCGGCGCCGTCGTCGACGTCGAATTCGAGCGCGCCAGCGTTCCCAGGATCTACGACGCGCTCAAGATCGAGGGCACGCAGATCACGCTGGAGGTGCAGCAGCAGCTCGGCGACGGCGTGGTCCGCGCGATCGCGCTGGGCTCCACCGACGGCCTGAAGCGCGGCCTGGTCGCCACCAACACCGGCCGCGCCGTGGCGGTGCCGGTCGGCGCCGGCACCCTGGGCCGGATCATGAACGTGCTCGGCGAGCCGATCGACGAGGTCGGTCCGATCGACGCCAAGGACCACTGGGAGATCCACCGCCCGGCGCCCAGCTTCGACGAGCAGGCCGGCGGCAGCGACCTGCTGGAGACCGGCATCAAGGTCATCGACCTGATGTGCCCGTTCGCCAAGGGCGGCAAGGTCGGCCTGTTCGGCGGCGCCGGCGTCGGCAAGACCGTCAACATGCTGGAGCTGATCAACAACATCGCCACCCAGCACTCGGGCCTGTCGGTGTTCGCCGGCGTCGGCGAGCGCACCCGCGAGGGCAACGACTTCTACCACGAGATGATCGAGGCCGGCGTCGTCAAGCCCGACAACTTCCCCGAGTCGAAGGTGGCGATGGTCTACGGCCAGATGAACGAGCCGCCGGGCAACCGTTTGCGCGTCGCCCTGACCGGCCTGACCATGGCCGAGTACTTCCGCGACGAGAAGGACGCCTCCGGCAAGGGCCGCGACGTGCTGTTCTTCGTCGACAACATCTACCGCTACACCCTGGCCGGCACCGAGGTCTCGGCGCTGCTCGGCCGCATGCCCTCCGCGGTCGGCTACCAGCCGACCCTGGCCGAGGAGATGGGCGTGCTGCAGGAGCGCATCACCTCGACCCGCACCGGTTCGATCACCTCGATCCAGGCCGTGTACGTGCCCGCCGACGACCTCACCGACCCGTCGCCGGCGACCACCTTCGCCCACCTCGACGCCACGGTCGTGCTGTCGCGCCAGATCGCCTCGCTGGGCATCTACCCGGCGGTCGACCCGCTCGACTCCACCAGCCGCCAGCTCGACCCGAACGTGATCGGCAACGAGCACTACGACACCGCGCGCCGGGTCCAGGCGACCCTGCAGAAGTACAAGGAGCTCAAGGACATCATCGCCATCCTGGGCATGGACGAGCTGAGCGAGGACGACAAGCAGGCGGTGTCGCGGGCGCGCAAGATCGAGCGCTTCTTCAGCCAGCCGTTCCACGTCGCCGAGGTGTTCACCGGCTCGCCCGGCAAGTACGTGTCCCTGAAGGAGACCATCCGCGGCTTCAAGGGCATCGTCGACGGCGAGTACGACCACCTGCCCGAGCAGGCCTTCTACATGGTGGGCGGCATCGACGAGGCGGTCGAGAAGGCCAAGAAGATGGGCGTCGGCGCCTGATCGCCGTGACGCAGGCAGCAGGGAAAAGGGAGCAGGCAGAAGGGAGGCGCCGGTCGATGCAGGATCGCCGCCTCCGCCGCTGACCCGCCGTTCCCCGGCTCCCTGCCCCTCCACCCTGCTCCCTGGAGTTCCCCATGACCACCATCCGCTGCGACATCGTCAGTGCCGAGGACGAGATCTTCCACGGCAACGCCACCCTGGTCGTCGCCACCGGCGAGATGGGTGAGCTGGGCATCGCGCCCCGGCACGCGCCCCTGATAACCCGTCTCAAGCCCGGCTACGTCCGCGTCGTCGGCGAGAACGGCGAGGAGCAGGAGTTCTACGTCTCCGGCGGCATCCTCGAGGTGCAGCCGCAGGTGGTCAGCGTGCTGGCCGACACCGCCATCCGCGCCAAGGACCTCGACGAGGCCGCCGCCCGCCACGCAAAGGAAGAGGCCGAGAAGGCGCTCGCCAACCGCGGCGAGGGCATGGACGTCGCCGAGGCCCAGGCCCGCCTGGCCGAGGCGATGGCGCAGCTCCAGGCGCTCGAGCGCCTGCGCAAGAACCTCAAGCACTGAGGCCCCGCGGGCGGTCGCCCGCAGGGGATTCCGGTCGCGGCCGCACGGGCCGATTCCCGCTCGCCTCAGCGGCAAGGGCAGGTGATGCGGGTTGTGCTCCGGCGCGAAGCCTTCCAGCGCGCGCGGGCCGGGCGACCCTCTCCCCCGCCCCTCCCCCGCACGGCGGGGGAGGGGAGAAGTGCGGTGCCGTCGAAAAGCGGCACCGGCCTCACGGTGGTCAGCGCACTGGCTGTGCATGCTGGCTGAAAGACGCCGCCATTCAGCTCTCGCAGAGGAAGAGATGCGCCGCCAGTCAGGTGTCGCAGTAGGGAGAGTGGAGCCGATCACCTCCAGCATCCCCAGCCCCTATACCCGCTCCCCGCTCACCCCTCTATCCTCCCCGGCCCCGGCCCCGGCCCCGGCCCCGGCCCCGGCCCCGGCCCCGGCCCCGATCCCCGATCCCCGGTCCCCGATCCCCGATCCCCGATCCCGATCCCCGATCCCGGTCCCCAGTCCCCGGTCCCCGGTCCCCGGTCCCCGATCCCCGGTCCCCGGTCCCCAGTCCCCAGTCCCCAGTCCCC
>JAHCAT010000026.1 GCA_019634735.1 Lysobacterales bacterium
CCGGGTGCGCGTGTCCCGTCCGGGCCGCCGCTCAAGGGCCATCCCTGGCCCACGCGTCGGACGGCGCCTCGGGCGCCGTCCGCGCCTTCGGCGCGGCTGATCCGGCCGTGCCCCGCCGGACCGCGTGGGGCCCCGGGAAAAGCGCGGACATCCTGTCCGCCAGCAGCGACAGCGACAGCAACAGCAACAGCAACAGCAACAGCAACAGCAACAGCAACAGCGACAGCGACAGCGACAGCGACAGCGACAGCGACAGCAACAGCGACAGCGACAGCGGCGGTCACGGTGGTTCTCGTGACGGAGTTCGGGAGCTCAGCGCGGCTGAAGTGCATCGGGTGGTCGGCGTTGGGGAGGACGGCGACCCTGAGGTGGGTGCAACGGGCGCAACGGTTGCGCTGGCGCAGAGGCGATCTGTTGCAGGGATCTGGGGCGCGGTAAACGCGCCAGGTGCCAGGTCAGGCGTCGACCACCGGGCGGACGCAGTTTCGGCCCTGGTTCTTTGCGCTGTACAGGGCGCGGTCGGCCAGGCGCAGGGCGTCGTCGGGGCCGGCCACGCGATAGGCGTCGAAGGCGTGCACGCCGATGCTGACGGTCACCGCCACCACGGTGTCGCGGCACTGCACCGGGTCGGCCGCGACCTCCATGCGCACCATCTCGGCCACCGCCATCGCCTGGTCGGCATCGAGGCCGGGCAGGGCGGCGACGAACTCCTCGCCACCAAAGCGGGCCAGCACGCCGCCGCGCGGGGCGACCACGCCGTTCATGCGCTGCGCGACCACCCGCAGGCAGTCGTCGCCGACCAGGTGGCCGTGGCGGTCGTTGATCAGCTTGAAGTGGTCGAGGTCGATCATCAGCACGGAAAGCTGCCGGCGCTGGCTGCGGGCGTCGCACAGGTGCTGTTCCAGCACTTCGCGGAAGTGGTGGCGGTTGTACACGCCGGTCAGGCCGTCGCGACGGTTGACCTCGCTGAGCTGGGTGTTGGCGTCGGCGAGCTGGTCGAGCGCCCGGCGCAGCTCGCCGGTGCGCTCGTCGACCTTGCGCTCAAGCTCGTCGCGCGACTGCCGGACGATGCGTTCGTTCTCGTTGCGCAGCGCCGCATAGCGGTAGGCGAGGGCGAACGACAGCAGGATCATCTCCAGCGCCGAGCCGATCTGCACGCCGTACTCGGTGAGGAACATCTTCGGCAGCACACCGAACGCCACCAGGGTGAAGATCGCGGTGCCGCCCAGGAACAGCCCCCAGGCCAGCATGAACAGGCGTGCCGGGGCGTAGCCGCGGCGATGCGCGACCAGGGTCTGCACGACGATCCAGCCGACATTGGGCAGCACCGCCGCCGAGGCGATCGGCGTGGCGATCCGGTAGGGAACGAACAGGGCGACGATGCCCAGAATCACGAAGAACACGATGAAGGCCAGCGCCACCCGGTCGCCGGCCGGCCAGCGGCTGCGCAGGTCCAGGAAGTGGCGGGCGAACTGCTGCATGCCGACCTGGGCGATGCAGATGGACAACGGCACCGACAGGTCCTGCAGTTTCGGCGAGCCCGGCCACAGGTACTCGAAGGCCAGCCCGTTCAGGCAGAACAGCACCAGCCCGAAGCCGGCGATGTGGAACATGTACCAGAAATAGCTGGCGTCGCGCAGGCTGGCCCACAGGATCAGGTTGTAGAAGAACAGCGCCAGCAGGATGCCGTAGTACAGGCCGATGGCGAGTTGCGCGTCTCGGGCGCGCTCGGCGAATGCGGGCAGCGTGTACAGCGCCAGCGGCACCTGCATGGAACTGTCGCTGCGCACGCGCACCATCAGGTCGACCGCCTCGCCGGGCGCCAGGTCGATCCGGAAGTTGGGATGCCGGTAACGGATGGCGCGGCTGGCGAATGGCCGGTGGTCGCCGGACAGGTGGGTCTCGATGCTGCCGTCGGCGCGCCGGACGTAGAGGTCGACTTGGTCGCTGAGCGGATACTCCTGCACCAGCAGCCAGGTGGTGTCGCCCTGCGCGGCGCTGGCCAGGCGCAGGTTGAACCACCAGGCGCCCCGCTGGAAGCCGAAGTTGGCGCCGCCCGGCGGAAGCGGCAGGAAACGGCCGGGTTGCGTCGACAGGGCAAGCGCTGCCGCTATGTCCAGTGTCGCCCCGGTATCGTGGTGGTAGCGCAGGTGCGGCGAAAGATCCAGGCTGCCGACCGCCGGGTCGACCAGCAGGGCCGGGCGGTTCTGCGCCGTGGCCGGCGCGGCCGCCAGCATCGCCAGCATCGCCAGCAGGCACGGCAGCCAACGTGTGTGGCGCAGTCCGATCACGCCCGTCCCCGACCCTGAGCGCTCACCTTACGGCCTGTGCCGTGCCGCGTCCATCATCGCGCTTGCGGTGCATGACCGCCGGCCGCGCGCCAGGCCATGAAGGCATCGAGGCGTTCGATCACCGCCTCGGTCTCGATCAGATCGCTGACGCCCTCGGCCTCGATCTTGCTGCCCCAGCGCAGGGCGCTGGCCGGACGGCCGCGGAACCGGCGGGCGGCCTGGTCGTGGCGGTCGACGCACCAGCGCCGGTCGCTGTACGGTCCGCTGCGCGCCGGATCGGTGCTGGCGTAGAGGCCCAGCACCGGCGTGCCCATGGCGTTGGCCATGTGCACCGGGCCAGAGTCGGGACTGAGCACCAGGGTGGCGCGGCGGAACAGGGCCAGCGCCCTGGGGAGGGTGTCCTTGCCGACCAGGTCGAGCACGGGCGCGCTGCACCGGGCGAGGATGGCATCGGCCATCGCCCGCTCCGCGGCGGACGGTCCGCCGGCCAGCACCACGCGCAGGCCATGTGCGCGCGAAGCATGCTCGGCCACCAGGGCATAGCGTTCCGGCCGCCAGTTGCGCTGCGGGTGGCTGGCGCAGGGGCTGATCACCAGGCTGGCCGTTCCGTCCGGCAACTGCTCGCGCGCGAACGCCTCGGCCTCGTCGGGCACCGGCAGGTCCCAGCGCGGCGGCGAGGATGCCAGGCCCAACGCGTCGCCGAAGCTGCGCAGGGCGTCGAGCACGTGCTGGCCGGCCGCGGGGGCGATCCTGTGGTTGACGAACAGGCCGTGGCCCTCCCTGGCCCGCGCGCGGTCGTAGCCGACCCGCAGCGGCGCGCGGATCGCGGTCGACACCAGGTTGGCGCGCAGCGCCAGCTGCATCAGCAGCAGGGCATCGAAACGGCGGCCGGCGAGGCGGCGGCGCAGGTCCCGGTACGCCGGCCAGCCGCCGCGCTTGTCGAAGGCGACGAACTCGACGCCCTCGATGGCGCCGACCAGGCGGTGCTCGAAACGGCCGACCACCCAGGTGATCGCGGTGTCCGGCCACTGGTCCTGCAGCGCCCGGACCAGCGGCACGACATGGCTGACGTCGCCCAGCGCCGACAGGCGCAGCAGGCACACGGATCGGGGCGGCGAGGTCACGGCGGCTCCAGCGGGAATCGCGAGATTCTGGCATGAAGTGCGCGGGTCGCCCTGCAGCTGCGCACTTGCCGAGGGTCCGGGTGGCTGCCGGAGGGACCCGCTGCCGGGCATGGCGCCGGTCGCGGCGCAGAACGACCGGCCGGGTTGCCGACCTGGGCGCTGTCCGGCGTGACCTGTGGCGCATGGCCCGGCGCCGCGCGCCGCCGTTACACTGGCCACAATGCTCCCAACTGCCCGCCCGACGCCCGCGTGCACGCGCGTGGATCACCGTGATGGCGCCTCCCTGGTCGCCGGACGGGTCGCCACCGTATTCGATCCGCACTGGTTCGAGGCCGGCACCGGCGGCGAATCCGGATTCCGCGGCGGCCGCGGCAACGTCGTGCGCCTGCAGACCGCCAGCGGCGAGCTGGTGCTGCGCCAGTACCTGCGCGGCGGCCTGCCGCGCCACATCGTGCGCCGACACTACCTGTGGACCGGCGCCGAGCGCACCCGCGCGTTCCGGGAGTTCCGGCTGCTGCAGGCCCTGGCCGGCGCCGGCCTGCGCGTGCCCGAGGCGGTCGCGGCGCGCTACTGGCGCACCGGGCCGGTCTATCGCGCCGCCCTGATCACCGCCCTGGTGCCGGCCGCGCGGACCCTGCTGGAGCGCCTGGAGCAGGCACCGACGCAGGCGGCCGAGCTGCTCGGCCAGGTCGCCGGCGCGGTCGCCGCCCTGCATGCCCGGGGCGTGTGGCACGCCGACCTCAATGCCACCAACCTGCTGTTCGATGGCGACGATGCGGTCTGGCTGATCGACTTCGACCGCGCCTGCAGCGACGTCCACGACCGCGACCGCCTGGCCGGCAATCTCGACCGTCTGCACCGGTCCCTGCACAAGCGCCTGACCGGGTCTGCCCTGGCGGCGGTGGATGAGGCCTGGCCGGCGGTCGTCGATCACTGGCGCAGTACGCTGGACCGGCTATCCTCGGCACGATGACGGCCTCCCTGTCCCTGGAGTTCCTCGGCGTCGGCAATGCCGGCGCGGTCGAGCTGGGCGAGTCCTCGGCGGTGCTGCTGCGCGACGGCGAACCGCTGCTGCTGATCGACTGCGGACCGCAGGTGCCGCACCGCTTCCGGCAGCGCTACGGCAAGCCGCCGCCGGCGCTGTACATCACCCATACCCACCTCGACCATGTCGGCGGCTTCGAGCGGCTGTTCGTCGACCTGTGGTTCGATCCGTCCCGGCGCGGCCAGGTGCCGGTGTTCGTGGCCGCGCCGGTGCTGCCCCTGCTGCAGGAACGCGTCGCCAACCATCCCAATGCCCTGGCCGAGGGCGGCGTGAACTTCTGGGAGGCGTTCCGGCTGGTGCCGGTCGGCCGCGGCTTCTGGCTGGACGGGCTGTGGTTCGACGTGTTTCCGGTGCGCCACCACGCCGTCGACGCGGCGTTCGCGCTGGCGCTGCGCGGCAGCTTCGTGTTCACCGGCGACACCCGGCCGATCCCGGAGGCGCTGGCCACCTACGGCAACGACGGCGAGGTGCTGTTCCACGACTGCGACCTGCACGGCAACCCCTCGCACACCGGCCTCGACGACCTGCTGCGCGAGTACCCGCCGGCGCTGCGCGAGCGCATGGTGCTGTACCACTTCGGCCAGGACGACGACGCCCGCGCGATGCGCGCGCAGGGCCTGCGCGTGGCCACCGCCGGCGAGCGCTTCGCGCTGCCGGCGCCGCTGCGCCTGGCGCCGTCGGAGGCCGTGGTCCGCGCCCGCGGCAAGCCGGTGCCACGCGCCACCGGCGGCTGAGCGCGCTCAGGCGTACGCCCAGCAGGGTCGCACCCGCGGACGACGTGTGCCGCGGGCAGGGCAGGGAACCAGCCCGCCTATCGCGCCTGTGGCGATCGCCCGCCGCGACGTAGCCGGTCCGGCGCAACCTGCGGCCCAGCAATTGTTGATGCAAGCCCGCAGCAGTCTTTGAGGTCGTGGCTTGGGCCCTCCAGGGTCGCCAGGTGGAACCCGCGCCGCGTGAGACAGCAGCGGCTCACGCCTTCGGACTTTCGCAGCTTCGGCAATCCGACGACTACCGCCGCCCTCAGCGACGCTAGACCGGCGCGTCCCTGTTCCCTTCGCTGGCGACGCCCGGCGGACCTTCCGGCCGCCGCCACAGCCACAGGCCGACGACCGCCATGACCCCGATCGGCGGCCAGTGCGCCCAGGCGTTCGGGGAAAACCACCACAGCACCGGCACGCAGGCGGCCATGGCCACGGTCGCCAGCCACTTGGCGCGGCGGCTGACCGCACCGTGCGCCTGCCAGTCGCTGATCATCGGCCCGAATTGCCGGTGCCCATGCAGCCAGGCCGCCAGCCTGGGCGAGCCGCGCGCCGCCGCGTAGGCGGCCAGCAGAATGAAGGGCGTGGTCGGCAGGCCGGGCAGCACGACCCCGATCAGGCCCAGCACCAGGGCGGTCCAGGCCAGCAACCACCACAGGACCCGGCGCAGGGCCCGTCCCGGTCGGTCTGAATCGCGCAGGCGCGGGTCGGATGCTGGCGCGGGCGAGGTGGGGGGTGGGGCCGAGGGCGGCATGGCGGAAAGCATACGGGGCGGTAGCGACGCTTGCTCAGGGGCGGGGGGTCTGCATAGCGGCCCGGCTGGCCGATCGACACTCACGCCGGTGTCGATTGACAGGGCAGGGCCGGCGTGATCTTATCGCGAACGAGAGCCATTCGCATTTAAGCGACGACGCGCTACCCGCCAGCCCCGGCCCCGCGCCGGAAGCCAGCGTCCCCCGGACCCCCGCTTCCGTCCTGACATGACCCGATCGCAGCACCGCACCGATGGCCCAGCCGGTCCCGCGTCCGGCGACCGCCACACCCCTCCGAGGATCGTCGCCGTCCCCGTCCACCCTTCCCAAGGATCTTTCGCCATGTCCGTGTCCCGAAGCCGGCGGGCCGCCGCAGGTCTGTCCGCCCTGCTGCTGGCGCCGGTCCTCGTCGCCCACCTGGCCGGGGACAGCGAACCGTGAACGCTGTCGAGGTGCTTTCCGGCATCGCCATTCGGCAGTCGGCGCGCCTGACGCAGGCGGCGTTGGGTTCGGTCGACCTGCTGTCCTGGTCGCGCACGGTCGAGCTGGCGATCGCGCCGGCCGGGGCGATGGACTGCCTGCGCCGGCTCGGCTGCCTGGTCGACTGGTGGCCGGGCGCGCGGGCGCTGCGGCCGCTGGCGCCGGGTCTGTGCGGGGTCGGCGACGTCGGCCTGCTCGACACCGTCGGCGGCGAGCTGGTGCTGCGCGTGCTGGCGTTCCGGCCCGGTCGGCTGGTGCTGGTGCTGGCGGCGCGGCGATCATTGACCGTGCTCGATGTCGGCGTGCGCGCCAGCGCGGTTGGCAGTGCCCTCACCCTGTGTCTGGAACGCCCGCCCTCCGGCGGCCCGCTGGCCAACCACCTGGCCGGTCGCCGCCTGGCCCGCCTTGGCGAGCGCGCGCTGGCGGGGCTGCAGGCCCACCTGCGCGAACGCGTGGACGCGAACGACGCGGCCTGAGGCCAGCGCGCGCCGCCGGGCCGGCAACGATGCGGATCATGGCAAGTGCCGGCCCTCTCCCCCGGCCCTACCCGGGAACCTATTTCTAATCAGTGGGTTAGCTGCGCATTTTTTGAGGCACAAAGCGCCCCGGCGGTCGACCGCCCGGCCCGGTTCGGGGTCACAAGCGGGCAGCGCGGCGAGCTGCAGAGGTCTCTCCCAGACCTGATTAGCGTCGTGTCTCAGCCCGTTGCCAGGCGGCTTTACGTGAGTGCGACGA
>JAHCAT010000027.1 GCA_019634735.1 Lysobacterales bacterium
CGGCTCGAGTCGTTGCGGCCGCGCCCGTCCCGGGCGCGACTCGCAACCCGGCCCGAGGCCTCCTGCCTCGGGCGTTCGCGGCTTCCGGCCTGCCACCGGCAGGCCGGCTGGCCCTTCGGGCCACCGCCGCTCACCCACGCCGCAACTTCATCGAAGACAACGCCCTGCGGGTCGGCAACCTGGACGTCTGACGCCCCGGCATCCGGCTGGCGCGGCTCGAGTCGTTGCGGCCGCGCCCATCCCGGGTGCGACCGCAACCTCCGATCGGGAGCGCCCCGGGCCGACGCCTTGCCGGGTCGGGGGCTGGCTATACTCGCTCCGGCCCAGGGAGAGGACCGGAAGGCGCACCATGAAGAAGAGCCAGCTCTATGTCCTAGCGGCACTGTTCATCGCCGCCGGACTGACCGCGTTCTTCTATAAGTGGAAGGTCCTCAAGTTCCCGGTGCATCCGGTCGAGCAGAGCGAGGTCTGGGAACTGCAGGCGCGCGTCGAGTATCAGCCGCGCAGCGGGCCGAACCGGGTGGTGCTGCAGGTGCCCATCGATCCGCCAGGCTATTCGATCCTGGACGAGCGCTTCGTGGCCCGCGGCTACGGCATGAACACCGAGCGCCGGCGCGAGCAGCGCTCCCGCGAGGTGCAATGGACGATACGCCGCGCCAGCGGCAGCCAGGCGTTGTACTACCGGGCCACGGTGTTCCGCGACGGCACGCCATCGCCCGAGCGGGATCGCCCGCAACTGGCCTCGCCCCCCGAGCTCGAGGAACCCTTCGCAGGTGCCGCCGCAGCCTTGCTCGAGACGGTCCGCGCGCAGAGCGTCGACAGCGCCACCTTCGCGGCCCGCCTGATCCAGGAGTTCAATGACGCCAACCCCGGACAGGAAGTGGCGCTCCTGCTCCAGGACCGACGCGGCGACTACGACCGGGTGCGCTTCGCCATCGACCTGCTCGCGATCCGCAACATCGCCGCGCGCCTGGTGCATGGCGTGCGCCTGGATGCCGCCACGGGGCAGGGCGGCGAACTACGGCCCTGGCTGCAGGTCTACGACACATCAGCGGGCGTCTGGCACACCATCGACCCGCGCTCGGCCAGCATCGGCTGGCCGGAGGACCTGTTCCTGTGGTCGCGGCACCCTGGTGCGGTGCTGGAGGTCGAAGGTTCGCCGCGGGCGCGCTTCGACATCCGCGTGCAGAAGAGCATGGTCGATTCCCTGGAGGCCGCCGTGCAGCGCCTGGAGGTGCGCGACCGCAACCTGGTGGCCTACTCCCTGCTGGCGCTGCCGCTGCACACCCAGGATGTCTACCGCATCCTGCTGATGGTGCCGATCGGCGCCTTCATCATGCTGATCCTCCGCAACCTCGTGGGGGTCAAGACCTTCGGCACCTTCATGCCGGTGCTGATCGCCATCTCCTTCAAGTGGACCTCGCTGCTGGCGGGCATCGTGCTGTTCGTCCTGATCGTCGGCATGGGTCTGCTGGTGCGCTTCTACATGGAGCGCCTGAAACTGCTGCTGGTCCCGCGACTGACCTCGGTGCTGATCGTCGTGGTGCTGCTGATGGCGCTGGTCAGCGTCCTCTCCAACAAGATGGGCCTGGAAGTCGGACTTTCGATCGCCCTGTTCCCGATGATCATCATGACCATGACCATCGAGCGCGTCTCGGTGGCCTGGGACGAGCGCGGCGGCGGCTTCGCCATGAAGATGGCCGCAGGATCCCTGGTGATCGCATCGCTCGCCTACCTCGTGATGAGCTGGCCGCCGCTGGAACACCTGCTGTTCGTCTACCCGGAGCTGCTGCTCGTGCTGCTGGGACTGACCCTCCTTCTCGGCCGCTATTCGGGCTACCGCCTGACCGAGCTGATGCGCTTCAGGGCCTTGGCCCGGCCGCAGCAGGACGGCTGACATGTTCAATCCGTTCGCGGTCGCAAGACGCCTTCGCGAAGTCGGCCTGGTCGGCATCAACGGCCGCAACGCGGAGTTCGTGCTGCGCTACAACCCCCGTCGCTTCTATCCGCGGGTCGACGACAAGCTGCTCACCAAGGAGCTGGCCCTGGCGGCGGGCATGCCGGTGCCCGACCTGTATGCCGTGGTCCGCGAGGAACACGAGATCGCCGAACTGCATGCCAAGCTGGCAGACCGTTCCAGCTTCGTGGTCAAGCCGGCCCGCGGTTCCGGGGGCGACGGCATCCTGGTCATTGATGGCCGGCGCGGCGAACGCTACCGGCGCGCGAACGGCAGCTTCATGACCCGCGACGAGTTCGACCACCATCTGAGCAACGGCCTGTCCGGGCTGTTCTCGCTGGGCGGCCAGCCCGACCACCTGATCGTCGAGTACATGGTGCGCTTCGATCCGCTGTTCGAACGGGTCAGCTTCAAGGGCGTTCCCGACGTTCGGATCATCAGCTTCCTGGGCTATCCGGCCATGGCGATGATCCGGCTTCCGACCCGTATGTCCGACGGCAAGGCCAACCTGCATCAAGGCGCGATCGGCGTCGGCATCGACATTCCCACCGGCCTGACGTGCCGGGGCGTCTGGGGCACCGAGCCGGTCCGCGAGCATCCGGATACCGAGCACTCGATCGTCGGCCTGCAGATCCCGCACTGGCAGGAATTGCTGATGATCGCCGCGCGCGCCTACGAGCTGTCCGGGCTTGGCTACGTGGGCGTCGACATCGTGCTCGACCGCGATCGCGGCCCGATGATCCTGGAGCTGAACGCCAGGCCGGGGCTGGCCATCCAGATCGCCAATGGCAATGGACTGAGGCATCGACTGGAGCAGGTGCAGGCGCTGGAGCGCCACGGCAAGCTGTCCGCGGACCCGGCGGAGCGGGTGGCTTTCGCCCAGGCCCGGTTCGCCACGGTCTGAGGCCGCGTTCATCCCCCGGCCACGTCGCTGCGGGCATGGTCGGAGGCGTCGATCCGGAGAGGGCACCATGCGAACCGCGACCATTCCCCTGCTGTGTGCCGGCCTGCTGTCAGCCTGCGCCACCACGCCCTCCGGTCGCAGCCAGGTCATGCTGGTCGACGAGCGCCAGGCCGGCGCCCTGGGCATCGAGGCGTTCGCCCAGTTGCGGGACCGGGGTCAGATTGCCCGGGATCCCCGCCAACGCGCCTATGTCGATTGCGTCGCCAGCGCATTGATCGCGGAGCTGCCGGCAGCTTGGCGGCAACTGGACTGGGAGGTCGAGCTGTTCGTCGACCCGTCCGCCAACGCCTTCGCCTTGCCGGGCGGCAAGGTCGGCGTGAACACCGGCATGATCGATCTTGCCGCGGACCAGCACCAGCTCGCCGCAGTGATCGGACACGAACTGGCGCACGTGGTCTACCGGCATGGCGCCGAGCGCATGTCGCAGCAGCTGGTCGCGCAGGCCGGCCTGAGCGTGGCCGGCCTGCTGGCCGATGCGCGCAGTCCCGACAACGCGCGGCTGCTGCTGGGCGCCCTGGGCGCCGGCGCCCAGGTGGGGGTGCTGTTGCCGTTCTCCCGATTCCACGAAACCGAGGCCGACCTGGAGGGCCAGCGCCTGATGGCCCGCGCAGGCTTCGATCCGGCTGCCTCCTTGGCGCTGTGGCAGGCCATGGACGCCACCGGCGGCGCCCGGCCGCCCACCTGGCTGTCCACCCATCCCAACCCCGGCGGCCGCCTCCAGGCGTTGCAGGAGGAACTGGCGGGCAGCCGCCAGCTGCTCGCACAGGCGCGCGAGGCGGGCCGGCAGCCGCAGTGCCGGCGATGAGGGCTTGCCGAGGGCGTTAACCGCACTTAACTTCACCCCCCAGGCAAAGCACGAAAATGCCCGTAGGACGCCGGTCGGCCCCGCCAGCCGCCCACACCAAGGTCGAACAGACAAAGGTCTAATCATGAAGAAGATTCTTCTAGCCGCCATGCTCCTCGCGCTCCCGGTCTCGGACTTCGTGGTGACCACCGCGCAGGCCCAGGGCAAGGGTCGCCACGACGAGGGCCGCCAACGCACCCGCGGCGGCAGCGCCGCTACCGAGGCCGAGGAGGTTCGCTTCCCGAACGCCACCCGGACCGAACCCGCCCGGCGCACCGGCGAGCGCACCATGCGCCAGATCGTCACCGCCTTCGACGCGATGAACGCCGACAACAACGAGCGCGCCCGGACCACCTTCGAGAGCCTGAAGGGCAACAGGGCGCTGACCGACTATGAGCGTTCCCTCGTCCACCAGGGACTGGGCCAGATCGCCTATGAGTCCGAGGACCTGGATGGCGCCATCGCCGAGTGGAACCAGGCGCTGGCCGCCAATGGTCTGGGCAACAACGACCATTACCGGCTCCTCTACCAGATCGCCCAGCTGCAGATGAGCGAGGAACAGTACGCGCAGGCGCTGCTCACGCTGGACCGCTACATGACGGAAACCCGCGACGCCGGTCACGAGCCGCAGGCGTTGATGGGCAATGCGCTGTACCGCATGGAGCGCTACGACGAGGCGGTGGCCGCGCTCGATCGCGCGATCGCCATCAAGGCGGACGACCCGACCCTGTTCGAACTGAAGATGGCGTCCCTGTACGAGAAAGAGGACTACAACGGCGCAGCCCGGGTGCTGGAGGAAATGGTCAGGCGCTGGCCCGACGAGCCCAAGCACCGCATCAACCTGGCCCAGATGTACATCCAGGCCGACAACTACGACCGTGCCCTGGAGATCCTGCAGACCGCCCAGCGTGAAGGGCGTCTGACCCAGGCCGACCACTGGCGGCAGCTCTACCAGCTGCTGTCCTATGCCGACCAGCCCGGCGAAGCCGCGGCAGCCATCGAGCAGGGCCTGGCCGCTGGCACCCTGCCCGCCGATGCCGCGACCCTCCGGGCCCTGGGCGACAACCTGTACCGCGCCGAGCAGGTCGACAAGGCCATCCTCGCCTATGGCCGTGCCGCCGAACAGACCGCCGACAGCGGCCAGCTCGACCAGCAGCGCGGCCACCTGCTGGTCGAGCAGGAGCGCTATGCCGAGGCCAAGGAAGCGCTGACCCGGGCCCTGGCCAAGGGCAACCTGGACGACGAGGGCATGGCCTACGTCCTGCTGGGCGAGGCCGAGCAAGGCCTGGGCAACACCGCGGCAGCGCGGACCGCGTTCCAGCGCGCCCAGGCGTCCGGCAGCGAGACCGCCCGCGGGCACGCCCGGATCCGACTGCAGAACCTGTGACCGTGCCGAGGCATCGCTCCGCCTGAAGTGCCCGTGAACGACTTGTGCCGCCCATGGGCTTGGTGTAGCGTCGCGTTCCCCCCGAGCCCCGGACCGCAAGGCCCGAAGGTCACGGGATAGCAACCGCAAAGAACCGATCGACAATGGCCATCTACGAATACCACGAGGAAATCGAAGACACCGGTATACGCTGGCCGCGCGTGGCCGGCCTGAGCGTGGCCCTGATCGTGCATGTCGTGATGTTCGCCATGCTGATGCTGCCGCCGCGCCCGGATGCCCCGGGCGACCAGGCCGACGACGACATGGTCGAGGTGGTG
>JAHCAT010000028.1 GCA_019634735.1 Lysobacterales bacterium
GGCCCCGGCCAGCGCACGACGCCGAGCCGGCAACGATGCGGATCATGGCCAGCCCCAGCCCTCTCCCCCGGCCCCTCTCCCTGAGGGAGAGGGGAGCACAGCGCGCTTCGTTCACCGAACACCGAGTCCTGGTCCTTGGTCCCCGATCCTGGGCTGAGACACGACGCCAATCAGGTCTCCCAGAGGGAGAGGGGAGCGCAGCGCGCTCCGCGCACCGAACGCTCCGCCTACCGGGCGCCGGTCGTTGGCGCTTTGTGCCCGCTCATGAGCTGAGACAGGACGCCAATCAGGAGCAGGAAAGGGAGGCGACCCCCGCCAGCGATCCCCATCGCCCGAATCGACGGCTGCCGTTGCTTCCTTCCGGACCTGGCGGAGTTCACCGTCTATCGTCGTGGGGGCCGACGGGGGCCGCCATGGACTGCTGCCCCGGCCCGGCTGGGCGGGCGGTCGGCGCGCCGTCGGCGCCCGGGGGTGGTGCTGGAGCTGGCGGAGAGAGAGGGATTCGAACCCTCGATACGGTATTAAGCCGTATACACACTTTCCAGGCGTGCGCCTTCAACCACTCGGCCATCTCTCCGGAGAACCTGGGCCGGTGCCCGGCGGCGCCGCGGGCGGCGCGCGGACGGGTCCGTGCAAGCGCGAAAGCATAGCCCAGGGCGGCGCCGGCGGACAAGCCGGCCTGCCGGCCCGGCGCCGCTCTGGCAGAATCGCGGTTCCGGCCGCCGCGCCCCGCGCGCGCCGTCCGCCCGCCTGGAGACGCCATGACCTACCTCGCGCTGGCCCGCAAGTGGCGGCCGCGGACCTTCGCCGAACTGGTCGGCCAGGAGCACGTCGTCCGCGCCCTGCGCAACGCCCTGGACACCGGCCGCGTCCACCACGCCTTCCTGTTCACCGGCACCCGCGGCGTCGGCAAGACCACCATCGCCCGGATCTTCGCCAAGTCGCTGAACTGCGAGACCGGCGTGTCCAGCGAACCCTGCGGCCAATGTGCGGTGTGCCGCGAGGTCGACGCCGGCCGCTTCGTCGACCTGATCGAGATCGACGCCGCCTCGCACACCGGCGTCGACGACGTGCGCGAGCTGATCGAGAGCGCGCAGTTCGCGCCGGCGCGCGGCCGCCACAAGGTGTTCCTGATCGACGAAGTGCACATGCTCTCGCGCAACGCCTTCAACGCGCTGCTCAAGACCCTGGAGGAACCGCCCGGGCACGTGCGCTTCCTGCTCGCCACCACCGACCCGCAGAAACTGCCGGTGACCGTGCTGTCGCGCTGCCTGCAGTTCAACCTGCGGCGCCTGCGCGAGGAGGAGATCGCCGGCCAGATGACCCACATCCTGGCCGCCGAGGAGATCGCCGCCGCCCCCGAGGCCCTGGCCCTGCTGGCGCACGCCGCCGACGGCAGCCTGCGCGACGGCCTCAGCCTGCTCGACCAGGCGATCGCCCACGGCGGCGGTGCCGTGCAGGCCGACGAGGTGCGCGCCATGCTCGGCACCCTCGACCAGGACGCCGTGCTGCGCCTGCTCGAGGCCCTGGCCGCCGGCGACGGCGCTGCCCTGTACGCCGGCATCGAGGCGGTCGCCGCCTACGTGGTCGGCTACGACAACGTGCTGGACAGCATGGCCGCCGCCCTGCACCAGGTGCAGTTGCGCCAGGTGCTGCCGCAGGCGGCGCCGGACGCCGCCGAATTCGATGCCACGCGGATCGCCGCGCTGGCCGAGGCGATCGCCGCCGAGGACGTGCAGGTCTGGTACCAGATCGCCATCCAGGGCAGCCGCGACCTGGCGCTGGCGCCGACACCGCGGATCGGCTTCGAGATGAGCCTGCTGCGGATGCTGGCGTTCCGGCCGGACGACGGCGAGGAAGCCAGCCGCGGTGGGGGTACCGGCCGCGTCGCCAGTCCCTCGCCGGTGGGACGCGGCCAGTCCGCGGGTCAGGCCGCAGGGCAGGGCGAGGCCGCCCCTGCCGCGACCCCTGTTCAGAACCCGGCGCAAGGCGCGACGGTCGCACCTGTGGGGATGGTGGGCGAGGGCGGCGCAGCCGCCCGGCAGGTCCAGGTCGGCCTCACCGCCTCCGGTGGTGGCGGCACGCATGATCACGGCAACGGCCAGGATCAGCGCAGCGACGCCGGCCACGACCAGGGAGCCGACCAGGCCGCCCACCGCCGCAACGGCAGTGCCGGCGATGGTGGTCCGGGTAACGGCACACGCCGCGCCCACGACAGCGACATCGGCCACGGCGCTGGCCCGGTGACCGGCGGCATGCGAGACATGAGCCAGGCCCACGCTCACGACAGGGCCAACGGCAGCGCCCACGCTCACGCGAACGGTGGCGCGAACGGCCGGGCCAGCCTGGGCGATGCGTCGGAAAGCGTCGAACTCGCTGCCGCGGCGCTGCCCGGCTCAGCGGCCATCGTGTCCACGCCGACGGCCCTCGCGCCTGCATCGAGCCCATCGCCTGCTGCCCTGCCGTCCGCCACCTCGGTCGACCTGCCGCCGCCGCGCATCGGCCCACGCGGGCAGGCCGAGGGGGCTGCCGCGATGTCATCCACGCCGTCCCCCCCGCGGGACACCACGCACGCCGACGCCAGCTCAGCGTCCGCGCCACCCGTCGCCGTCACCGCCTGGCCGCTGGACGCCGATGCCTGGCTGCACCTGGCCAGCGGTCTGGACCTGCGCGGCGTCGCCCGGCAACTGGCCGACAACTGCGTGCTGGCCGCCTGTGTCGACGGCGTGCTGCGCCTGAGCCTGGCACGCAGCCAGGAGTTCCTTAACACCCAGGCCGCCCGCAACGCCGTGCAGGAAGCCGCCGCCGCCGCCCTGGGCCGGCCGCTGCGCATCGAGGTCGCCCTGGCCGGCACCGTCGTCGACAGCGCCGCGCAACGCGCCGAGCAGGCGCGCCAGCAGCGCCAGAGCCAGGCCGAACGCGAGTTCGCCGCCCACCCCGCGGTGCAGGCCCTGCTCGCCCAGACCGGCGGCGAGATCGTGCCCGGCTCGGTGCGGCCGCTGTGAGCGTCATGCCCGCGCGGCACCGGCTTCGCGCCGCCGCAACCGCGGATGCCCCACACTGCCGTTGACTCCACTAAGTCCTTCCCCCGAGGTCCCCATGTTCAAGAACCAGATCGCTGGCCTGATGCAGCAGGTGCAGAAGGCCCAGGAAAACATCAAGCAGGCCCAGGAATCCCTGGCCAACCAGGAGATCACCGGAAGCGCCGGCGGCGGCGTGGTCGAGGTGGTGATGACCGGCCGCCACCAGGTGCGGCGCGTCAAGGTCGACCGCCAGACCTTCCTGGACGACCCGGAGATGGCCGAGGACCTGATCGCCGCCGCCGTCAACGACGCCGTCAACAAGGTCGCTGCGCTCACCGAGGCGACCATGGCCGACGCCACCCGCGGCATGCCGATGCCGCCGGGCATGAAGATCCCGGGCTTCTCCTGAGCCGTCTCCTGACTACCGCCGTCGCCGCGCACCGCTGACATGGCCGACAGCCTGCTCGACCGCCTGGTCGCCGACCTGCGCTGCCTGCCCGGCGTCGGCCCAAAGTCCGCCCAGCGCATGGCCTTCCAGCTGCTGGAACGCGACCGCGAGGGCGGCCTGCGCCTGGCCGCCAGCCTGGCCGAGGCGATGCGCCGCATCGGCCACTGCCGGCGCTGCCGCAACTTCGCCGAAGAAGAACTCTGCCCGATCTGCCGCAGCGGCAGCCGCGAACGGCAACTGGTCTGCGTGGTGGAAAGCCCGGTCGACCTGGCCGCCGTCGAGCAGGCCACTGGCTTCCGCGGCGACTACTTCGTCCTGCACGGCCGGCTCAGCCCCATCGACGGCCGCGGCCCCGCCGAACTGGGCCTGGACCTGCTCGACGCCCGCCTCGCCGCCGGCGAGATCGCCGAGCTGATCATCGCCACCAACCCCACCGTCGAAGGCGAGGCCACCGCCCACTACCTGGCCGGCCTGGCCCGCCAGCACGGCATCCGCGCCAGCCGCCTGGCCCACGGCGTCCCCCTCGGCGGCGAACTCGAGTTCATCGACCGCGGCACGCTGGCGCATGCGTTCGGGGCGAGGCAGGAGTTGTAGCTCGGGACTCGGGACTCGGGACTCGGGACTCGGGACTCGGGACTCGGGACTCGGGACTCGGGACTCGGGACTCGGGGCTCGGG
>JAHCAT010000029.1 GCA_019634735.1 Lysobacterales bacterium
TGGCCATCGACATCAAGACCTTCCTGCACGACGAGCGGCGCCGCGGCGGCGATGCCACGCCCGACCTGGCGCGCCTGCCGGGGCGGCGGCTGGCGCTGGCGTCGGAGCCGGAGGCCAGCGACCGGCTGTCGGAGACGGTGGTCAAGACGATCACCGGCGGCGATCGGCTGGTGGCCCGGGCGCTGTACGGCGAGCCGTTCGAGTTCGTGCCGTCGTTCAAGCTGGTGCTGCTGTCCAACGTGCGGCCGACGATCCGCGGCCAGGACGAGGGCATCTGGCGGCGCATCATCCTGGTGCCGTTCACCCAGGTCATTCCGCCGGCCAGCCGGCGCGGCAAGAACGAGCTGATCGCCGAGCTGCGCCAGGAGGGTGCCGGCATCCTCAACTGGATGCTCGATGGCCTGCTGATGTTCAGGGAGCAGGGGCTGGCGATCCCGGAGCCGGTGCGCCTGGCGACTGACGCCTACCGGGCCGAGAGCGATCCCATCGGCCAGTTCATCGCCGCGGCCACCGAGCCGGACCCGCACGGCCGGGTCACCGCCACCCGCCTGTTCCACGTGTTCTGCGACTGGTGCCGGGCCAATGCCGTCGACCCCGGCAGCCAGACCCGCTTCGGCCGCCGCATGGGCGATCTCAGCTACCGCAAGGAGACGATCAACGTCGTCTACTACGTCGGCCTGCGCATCGTGCGCGAGCAGTTCGGCGATCAGCCGGCGGCGGTGCCGGAGGCGGAGCTATGACCGCTCAGGCCGCTCGCGCCCGACTGACATGGAGGGTTGGAGGGTTTGCCGGGGAGTCTCACGAGTCACTCCTCTGTGAGCTGACTCGTGGAAGTCCTGGACCAAACCCTCCAACCCTCCAGCGTCAGCAGAGAGTCCTCATCCACCCAACCACCAGGAGACAGCGCATGCGCAGAGCAATGGCGCGCCGCACGACGCGGCGTACCACCGGCCGGGGGACGACTGGTCCCACGCAAAATGGGTCCTTCCTGGCCGATCGCGGATACGGGCGGCCACAGCGTGCGTCTTCACCAGTGCGGTCAAGTCCAAACGAGCTTGACCGCTTGACCGCACTTGACCGGGGTCAGGCCCGCTCGTTCGGCCCACGGCGGCCCAACGGGGCCGCACACCGCGCCCTGCCGGAGGCCGGCCATGTCCGATAGCGGGCCCAACGAAGCGGCCGCCGTGGCCCCGTCCTGGCTGGCGCAGCGCATCGAGCTGCGGCCCATCGCCGGCCTGATCCCCTATGCCCGCAACCCCCGCACGCACAGCGAGGCCCAGGTCAGCCAGATCGCCGCCTCGATCCGCGAGTTCGGCTTCACCAACCCCGTCCTGGTCGACCGCCACGGCGGCCTGATCGCCGGCCACGGCCGGCTGATGGCCGCCCGCCTGCTGGGTCTGCAGCTTGTGCCGGTGCTGGTGCTCGATCACCTCAGCGACGCCCAGAAGCGGGCCTACGTCATCGCCGACAACCAGCTCGCCCTGATGGCGGGCTGGAACGAGGAGCTGCTGGCCCTGGAGCTCAGGGAGTTGCAGGACGCCGGCTACCGGCTGGAGCTGACCGGCTTCGAGCAGCGCGAGATCGACCGCCTGCTGGCCGAGCTGGAGGGCGGCGACGCCGGCAGCGAGGCGCTGGACGCCGCCCCCGCGCCGCCGGCCACGCCCTGCAGCCGGGCCGGCGATCTGTGGCTACTCGGCCCGCACCGCCTGCTCTGCGGCGATGCCACCGATGCGGAATCCTACCGCGTCGTGCTCGACGGCGGCCTGGCCGACATGGTCTTCACCGACCCGCCCTACAACGTCGACTACCGCGGCTCGGCCACCGACCGCCGGGAGGGCAGGGACCGGCCGATCCTCAACGATGCCCTGGGCCAGTCGTTCGAGGCCTTCCTGCGCCGGGTCTGCCAGCACCTGCTGTCCCTGACCAAGGGCTCGCTCTACATCTGCATGGCCTCGGCCGAGCTGCACCGCCTGCAGCGCGC
>JAHCAT010000030.1 GCA_019634735.1 Lysobacterales bacterium
CCATCGGGTTCATGCCGGCGGCGACCGCCTTCATGCCCTCGCGGATCATCGCCTGGGCCAGCACGGTGGCGGTGGTGGTGCCGTCACCGGCGACGTCGGAGGTCTTGGAAGCGACTTCCTTGACCATCTGCGCGCCCATGTTCTCGAACTTGTCCTTCAGTTCGATCTCCTTGGCGACGGAGACGCCGTCCTTGGTGATGGTCGGGGCGCCGAAGCTCTTCTCGAGCACGACGTTGCGGCCCTTCGGGCCGAGGGTGACCTTGACCGCGTTGGCCAGGACATTGACGCCGGCCAGCATGCGGGCGCGGGCGTCTTCGGAGAAACGGACTTCTTTGGCTGCCATTGTTGCGATACCTCGAGAATGATTGGGTGTTCGTATCGGGACCCGGGACCCGGGACCCGGGACTCGGTGGAGTCCCGCGGGCCCCGCTTCCGCGGAGAATCTGTATTCGCGGACGGCCGGGCGATCAGCCCTCGATCACCGCCATGACATCTTCTTCGCGCATGACCAGCAGCTCCTGGCCGTCGACCTTGACCTCGGTGCCGCTGTACTTGCCGAACAGCACCTTGTCGCCGACCTTGATGTCGAGGGCGCGCTTCTCGCCGCTCTCCAGGATCTTGCCGTTGCCGACCGCCAGGACCTCGCCCTTGATGGGCTTCTCGGTGGCGCTGTCGGGGATCACGATGCCACCGGCGGTGGTGGTCTCGGCTTCCAGGCGCTTGATGATCACGCGGTCGTGCAGGGGACGAATCTTCATGGCTAACCCTATCGCAAGTGGTTGAACGGACTGGGAATAAGGCGGAGCTGTCAGCACTCGGCGCCAGTGAGTGCCAATGATACCGGCGCACCGGGTGCCGAGCCAACCCCACCAGCGGCCCCCTTGGTGGGGCCGTGCGGCGGCGTTTCAAGGGGCGGCCGCGGCCGTCGCGGACGAACCCGGTCGATACCGTCCCGGACGGCCCGCGCGAGGCGGGGCGCTATGCTTGCCGGCCATGACCGATGCCCTGCTCGCCCTGACCACCTGTCCCGACGAGGCCGCCGCCAGCGCACTGTCGCGGTCCCTGGTCGAGGCCGGCCTGGCGGCCTGCGTCAGCCGGCTGCCGTTGACCGCCTCGGTCTACCGCTGGCGCGGCGCCGTGGTCGAGGAGGCCGAGGTGCTGCTGCTGGTCAAGACCACGCGGGCGCGCTGGCCCGAACTGGCCGCCCGGCTGCCGTCCCTGCATCCTTACGAGGTCCCCGAGCTGCTGGCCCTGCCGGTCGCCGAGGGCCTGCCGGCGTACCTGGCCTGGCTGGCCGAGGCCACCGCCGGGGAACCTGCGCCCTGAGCGCGCGGTCGCAGGGTCCCGCGGCGGGCGGCGGCGGCCGCCGCCGGAACACCGCCACTGCGCCTGCACGCCCCGCCATCGACGATCCCGCCATGTCCCCACGCTTCCCGCTGCGCCTGCTGCTCGCCCTGCTGCTGCCCCTGGCCGCCTGCCAGGCCGCCGTCGACGAGGACGAACTGCTGCCGGTCGAGGAGGCGTTCGCGGTCGCCGCCGAAGTCGATCCGGCAGGCATCCTGCGCCTGACCTGGACGATCGCCCCGGGCTACTACCTCTACCGCCACCGCCTGGGCGTCGAGGCCGGCGACGATGGCGTCGTGGCCGGTGCGCTGGAGACGCCGCCGGGCACCGCCTACACCGACGAGTTCTTCGGCGAGGTCGAGACTTACCGCGGCGCGCTTCGGGCGAGCGCGGACCTGTCCTGGCCGGCCGGGCTGGCCGGGACCACCGTGCAGGTGCGCTTCCAGGGCTGCGCCGACGTCGGCGTCTGCTATCCGCCGCATCGCCAGGCGGTG